>JAHQVL010000311.1 GCA_019634345.1 Rhodothermaceae bacterium | reverse complement strand
CGTTGTTGGGTTGATGCAGTAGACGCTCGGGGGCCTCGTAACGGGCAAACCAGGTACTTCGATTGAGCATTTCTCCGCCTGTCCACCAAAACAGTAGGACCCAAACTCCTTCGCGTGCCTCATGGATAATGACAAAGGCATGTTGATAGACCGGCAAGGAGGTTTTTTTAGGAATTGTCACCCATTCTTCAAGGTGCTTCAATACCTTATCGAACGTATTGGTAGCCCCAAACTGCTCGTTCATGGTTTGCTGATATACTTTCACGTACCAGTCTCCCGCCTGCACTGTATCGACAAAGTGGATCGTTCTGGGCGCGTATTGTTCAAACATATTCATATACCAGAGGGAGTAAGGTTATAGATACCGCTCTTTGATAATGTCCATATGCCAGATGTCATGCCCCGGTATTACGCATGCAGCGGCTCTTGCCGATAGGGGCCACCCACTTGCTGTCCCTAGCTGGCACAGATCGACGGAGGTAAAACTGCCTAACAGATTCAGCGATGCCTTCCGTCCCACTTCGAATTCCTCCAGCAGTTGATCTATGGATTTATCATCTGCCCCGGAGGGCTCTATGTAAATCGTTTGGTCAAAACCGGCTAAAGGCGTGGTGTCGCCCCGTCCGATACGAAAGGCGCGATGACTGAAAACCCGCTCTGTATCGATCAAGTGCTGCAACACTTCTTTGATACTCCACTTGCCTTCCTCGTACCTGTAAGTGAGCCGGTTTGATGGTATGGACTTAAAGAAGGTCATTACCTCTTTCTTGCCTTCTTCAAATGCTCCGAGGATCGTTTTATCTGGGGCCAATTTAGAGGTATACCTTCTGTAGTACTCATTATATTCTTGGGCATCAACGTCGCTTATCAGCATAAATCCTCCATGTAGTTTAGCATCATTTATAGGGGAGGATACGAACTAAACTGGAACCCTGTAGCGTCCGGTTTTTATATTGCTAGGTGGTCCGGTTTTCCAGGGGACAACCTACAACATGTCTGATCATCGACTCATGAAGCATGCTTCCATATAAAACCCTTATTCAAATCGACCGATCGGCAAGTACACCGCTGTATGTGCAAATTATCAGCGAGGTTATACGCAATATTACTGTTGGTATCATTGCTGGCGGACAAAAACTGCCTGGCACTCGAAAGCTGTCTATCCTCCTGGAGGTGCATCGGAAAACGGTGATAACGGCCTATGATGAATTGGAAGCCCAGGGATGGATCGACATTAAGCCCAACCAGGGTTGTTTTGTCAACGATACATTGCCCCTCGTTTATCCACAGGCTCCGCCCAGAGAAAGTCATCATAAAATCGCCCAATTCGAAGTCCCTTCGTATGCGGACGTGCTGGTACATCCTCCTCAAACAGCGCAACCTAAAGCAAGGCTTACTATAGACGATGGCTCTCCTGACGTTCGGATCGCGCCACGAAGAACCCTCGCTAAACATCTCAATTTCGTACTGAACAGTGGTATAGGAACGTCATTGATGACGTACAACCAGGCGTATCGAGGCGACCTCTTGCTCAGAAAAGAAGTACTTCGGTATCTGAAAGAATCCAGGGGGTTGTCTCTTTCTCTTGAGAATATCCTGATCACACGAGGAAGCTTGATGGCGTTCTACCTGGTGTTCAAAACCCTCCTCAAACCTGGGGATTCAGTCATTGTAGGCTATCCCGGATTTAATGAGGGGCAGAATACGATCCGTATGGCCGGTGGCTCCTTAATTCGAGTGCCGGTGGATGAGGACGGAATGAATGTGGATTCTGTAGAACAGATATGCAAGCGCAAAAAGGTTCGGGCGGTCTTTATCATCTCCCACCATCACTATCCCACTACCGTATCATTGAGTGCTTCCCGGCGGATGCAATTGCTTGCCCTCGCCAAGAAGTACCGCTTTGCCATTATCGAAGATGATTACGATTACGATTTTCACTATTCGAGCAGCCCCCTGTTGCCGATGGCGAGTATTGATCATTCGGGGAGTGTGGTTTACGTAGGCTCTTTGAGCAAAATCATAGCCCCGAGCCTGCGTCTGGGCTTTTTAACCGGGCCTGAGAATCTGGTCAACGAACTCGCGCTGCTCAGTCAGTATATCGATAGCTTTGGAAATACCGCACTGGAGCGAGCCATTGCTCTGCTCTTCCAGGAAGGTGATGTAAGCCGGCATATTAGAAAAGCCGTCCGCACCTACAAGCAACGAAGAGATCTGTTTTGCCAGCTTTTTCATGATAGGCTCAGCGAGGCTGTAGAACTCGCCCCCCCAGAAGGAGGAATGGCATTATGGGTTACATTCAAGGAGAATTACCCCGTGAATGAGATTATCGCCCAGGCTCGCGATAGGGGGTTGCGCATCCCGCCTCCTTCCTCGTTTAGCGATCAGGAGTCGCCCATGAATGCCCTCCGGCTGGGATTCGCTTCGTTGGATGAGGAGGAGATTCTGAAGGCGTTTGAGGTATTGGAAGATAGTGTAAGGGGAAGTAGACGATGACTTTGCTCTCTTTATCAGTCCAGAAGCATCATTACCGTATCAACTGCGGCCATCGTTTCTTCAGGATCAGGTCTCGTTTTACCCGTAACTCGAAGTCCGCTCATGGTCACGTAAAGGACGCGTGATAAGGTCTGTATATCTTTGTCTTTGGTAATCTGGCCGGCCTGTACCCCTTTCTGCAGGAAATCATGCAAGATCGACTCCATCAATTGTTTATGCGCTGAAATCTCCTTCATCAGCTTGTCATCCAGGGGCAATAATTCGGTCGATGTGTTTACAATGAAACATCCTTTGCAATCAGGATCCTCGAAGTCATCGGTTACAAGTTGCATAAAGGCTTTGCGAAGCCCAGCTTTAACGTCATTCTGTGCACTCAAGAAATTGATCAGCCCTTCTCGATTGGAAGAGAGATACAATTCGAAAGCACTATAGAAAAGCTGTTGTTTGCCGCCGTACGTATCGTAAAGGCTCGAACGACTGATACCCAGGCGGTCCACTAGGTCTTGTACCGAGGTGTGATAATACCCTCGCTCCCAGAACAGCATCATGGCCTGCTGCAGGACTTCTTTTTTGTCGAATAACTTTGCTTTAGGCATGGGAACGGCGCCTGTTTATCGATGGCAGTACCGCGCTCTTCCATACACCGCATCAACCGCTCCCATCGACGACTTAATAACATAAACGTAATCTGGTGGGTAGCACACCAAACTTGTGATTCTTTAAAAGGTTCGAAGAAAAGGGGGTAGATGGGCAATCAGTCCTCGATTGCAAAAGGTAAAGGTATACGTACTCCTTCTTCTTCATACAGCAGGCTTCCTGCTTCGTGGTCGAATAGGCCATTGAGATTATTGCCGGCCGGATCTTCGAGCCGCGCATTCACATGGAGTACGTAGGTACCTTTCTTCCAAGGGTTCTCTGGAATGAACATCCAGGCCGTCTCATCTTTGTTTACTCTCACTTCGCCTGGAACGGAGGTACTGTTCTCCATTGTCAGTTTTAGCCTGCTCAGTAGGGAAAGGCGATCGATCGTATCTGGAAACCGTACTACGAAGGGAGAATGGCTCCCAGCTTCTGGGATATCCAGAGCCCATCGATCCGTAGAAGGTGGGTCTCGGTCTTCTGTGGTTACGTGGATGCTTTTCCTAAAACTACCGTCCATCGCGGCACCGTAAACATCTTCTAAACCGTCAACTTCGATTGTATACGTACGGCCGGCACGGAGCGCTCGCCCATAGTGCTCATGCGCATCTAATCCCGTTTTTACTCGCGCCGGGTCGAACAGGAGGGTCAGCTGTGTTTGGTCGGCGTTCCAGAGCTCATGTACGTTGTTGAAGATGGCGTGCGAGACTTCCAGGCCCTCATCGTCGATGATTCTGATGCGTTCGAGGTTTCCAATCGTTTTCATGGGCTGCGAAAACTGGATATACATTCGCAGCAGGTTTTCGGGCAACGAGTCGCGCGAGGGATAAATATGTGTAACAACGGGGCGGACCCTTGGCTCAGAACTCCTCTCGATGAGGTGCTGAAACGAAGAGGGAGGCTCATCGATTGTTAACAGATAAGATGTGTGTTTGTCCAGTGGAAAAATCGGCGCAAACGCGAAGGCTCCATTACCGGTTGCCACCAGTTTTCCTGCGACGGCGGGCTTGTTGGGCGCTTGGTGTTCTTCATCCCATACATAGAGTTTCACCCGATCATCGTCTGCGATTACATCGTAGGAAGGCGTCCAATTATCCAGGTAGACCATACCGCCTTGAACGCGGACGTGGACCCCATCACGAGTTGGCTGGCAGGCCATTAGTCCTGTCCAGATCAACACCCAGGCTATCCACACTCGTAACATGCCCATAGTTCTTTCCGTTTGATGTTCGAATCAATACCTCGAGTGGACCGTGCATGATGCCGGTCCACCCGAGGCAATATTGAACGACTGTTACCGGTTCATCTGATCTGACGTCAAATGAGGATATCCCTCCATCGGTTTGACCATGTCATGGAATTGCTTTGTCCCTGCCTGCTCTTCAGGGTATGCGTAATCTGGGAAATCGTATTCACTGACAAAGTCGCTCAGGCGGAAGTAGGCCCCTTTAAGTTGGGAGATCAGATCAGCACCGCCCGTATCGATATTTCGTCGGATTACGGTGAGCATCATCTGGTTCTGGTTGTCGATGTGCATGACCGAGGACGTAGGCACCGGGAAAATCTCTACGCCAGCCGGCCCCATCGTCATGCCTTTTAAACCGTCGCCTGCATTCGCCGCGGCCAGGTCTTTCATTGAAATCAAGCTACCGCTACGCTGCTTGTGTGTAATCAATATTTTTTTGTCGAAGCTGCCATCGGGCTCTTGGGTCATGAACGAAATCATGTCGCTGGGTGCATTACCAAACCCCAACTCGGCGATCGTTTTTCCTTTCACATCGTTTCCTTCTGCCACTTCAGAAGTAGGTATTGTGACCAGCGGTGTACACGTATAACTTGCGAGCAACGTTGACACGCCATCCACCTCGTCGAAGAGCATAGTGCGAATGGGCGCCCGCGTTTCGTTCTGTGTATGGACAGCGTGATAGATCTCAATGCTTCCGACTGCGCTCTGAGAACCGTCAAACGGGTAGGGGATCTTACGCAAATTAGAAGCAAACTCACCGTTGGTGAGGCCGGCAACGTAAAGGTGTCCGTCGTGGTAATCGATGTCTGTGATGTTCAAGGTGCTGGCCGGCATATCGCCCCAAAGCATCACCTCTTCTGAGGCTGGATTTGCGAGAGTCACCGTCTGATGATCCGTTTCAGAAAAATCTAAAAAGCGGATATCTCCGGAAGTTGGACTCACAATCGCAATCACGGACTCGGCCCCAGGCTGGAGGCCTCGCTGAACGGCTACGTATGCTTCCTGACTCGCAGGATGGATTTTCATGTCATTGATCATGATATCCGTCACATTGAGACCCAGCATGCTTGCAATCGTACGATCGAGGCCGGGCATGTTAAACGGTACAGGGTCTTCTAGAGCGATGCCTTCCGTAGCGATGGCATGTACCGTCGCGCCTTTGCTATCGCCGACGAACAGGACATTCTCGGGACCAAAGGCCAGCACGGTTGCACCGGGCAGGGAAACCGTGCTCAAGTTGACGTCTGCCGAGGCGACGTGCATAGTAGCTTCTGGTTGATTCAAGGTACATCCTGCGATGAGGACGACCAATGCCACAACAGAGGCTAAGGACAACGTATATTTTTTCATGGATGTATGTGTCATTGCTGTTGGATAAAATGGATTAAAACTTAAAATGCATGGTGGATGAGAGGTAAAAGATGGACTCTGCATCGCCTGTATCTGCCAGGAACGATCCGGCAACGAAGTAGGAAGAAATAAGGCTAAAAGACAGATTCCGATTAAACGTGTAGTTGAGTGAAAGGCCAATGGTATCGCCTATGTGCTTTTCATCGATGTCTTCTACGGCCCTTGATTGAAAACGAGGTGGAGCGTACAACCCGTCTTCCTCTGACGTTCGGTAAAAGAAGGCGTACTCGATCTTCAGATACAAGGCTGCAGTAGGGTAGACCGTCAGTGACGGATGAATACTAAATAAATTGGCCGGCGTGTTTACAGCGGCCAGGCTGTATATGCCCGGGTTTACAAACATGGGGTTAAATGTCTGTATCTTGCCGTCTCCCTGTTCCTGGTCTCCACTGGACCAGTCGAACTTCAATCCGATTGCAGGTGTCCACGTTGTGCGGACTAACCTGTAATTCCAATCGGTTTCAATGTTAAAAGCGCTTATGTTATTATCAGCCAGATCCCCGAATTGATAGATCAACTCTGTATTGTATTGCCATCGTTTTTGCAATGTGCCAATTCGCCTCAACCCTATTGTGTGCCGGGTTTCCGCTCCAAATACGTCGTTATAACGAGATGCATTTGATTGAAAGCCGAGATAATACAATTCGGTATGGTCCTCCCTTTTGGAAGACGAAAACGAGGAATAAAGCCCCCATAGTTTCACATTGTCCGCCTCCTCGTCGAACAAACTAAATGTGTTATCAAACGCATCAAATTGAACCTGCACTTCTCTGCCGTAGAACGCCTGTATCGTTGATCTTGACTGAGAGAACGTGATTTTTCCCAGGTCAAAAGACCTTCTCATATTCGGTCCCTCCCGGATTCCGACCAGCCGGCTCGCTCCAAGCCCAACTTCAACTCTCCCTAACACAACGGTTGCCTTTGCTTCTTCACCGAGTGGAAACCTCACTTCTGCATAACCCTGGTGGAGATCTACTTCATCTGATTGAGGGAGTGCTTCTTCACCACTTTTGATTCCACTATATAGTTCTCCGAAGAACCGAACATACGTCCCAAGGTGAATGCTCGTGTGCAAGCTCAATCGCTGCGTGTAATAGGAATCTGTACCTTCTGTCCAGTTTC
Organism: Rhodothermaceae bacterium; assembly: GCA_019634345.1. Lineage (GTDB taxonomy): Bacteria > Bacteroidota > Rhodothermia > Rhodothermales > JAHQVL01 > JAHQVL01. Next base: position 12,244 of record JAHQVL010000311.1, on the reverse strand, counting down.
GGTTTGTGTAATGCTCGAAGCGAGGCCTGAAGCTTCCTCCCAGGGTTAAATAAGAGTTCTTGCTGGATGTAAGAGAGATGTATTTGATTTCATCGAGAAACCCTTTTTCGTAGGGCGATGTGCTCTCATCCTTTAAATAGGTATAACTTTCAGTTGCTCGCATCATACTGAGCGCTGGGGGCGACTGCTTCTCGACCGTGCTCGATGATTGCGCGTTTGCGAGAAAAAAAGGACAACAGATTAGAACCGCCAACAGACCTCTTCTCAATGACCAATACCTGCTTTAGTTAGTACGTGTGCTTATAGTCTATCTTATTTGGAACGAACATTCCTGATAAATATAAAGAAATTGGAACGATAGTTCCAAATAGTAAGCCAGTAGTTAACTTTTTAATAATCCACGTACTAGTCGTGCGGACAGGAGGTTATTTCTGCTCCTGTGTAATCATGTCGCGAAGCCATGCTTGAACACCGTATAAGATGGGTAACAATAAAAATATGAGGGTCGCGCACAGAAGTCCGAGAGCTGGTAAGGGGATGAATCCCAGCAAGGCAATTGCAATCCCGCTAACAAGCACGATTTGTCTACCTTTCCGGTATCCTTCTCGCTGTTGCGGTTTTATCTGTATGGTGTTCATCAGGATACGTATACATATAAGCACCGCGGCTGTGCTTGCTGTCAATAACCAACGCACTTCCGCTGGCAACACTTCGGATGGCAACTCAATGCTGCTTAATATGCCAGCACCAACTGCTGCTATGCCCGCAGACAAAGGCAAGTGCAGGTAAACCCAGGCATTGACTGCCGTCCTGTTCTTTTTTGGTTGACGATGGGAGACAAAATCGAAGTATACCCACCAAAGGCCGAAGCCGATCAAAATCCCAGCTAATGCTGTCCCTCCCGTATACAACGTAACATGATAATGATGATGATTGAGACCCGTAACAACTCCGACAACAATCTCACCGAGAACGATAATCGTGAATAGCCCGAAACGTTCAACGAGAGCCGGACTTATTGTCAGCAGTTTTTCGATTGCCTCTTGAATGTCTGGGTGACTGCTTTGTTGACTCAACATGCGTATGGGCAATAAAAGCGAAATCAAAACAGAAACAACCCACAAATAAGGCCGGGCTGACAGTGGTACGAAAACGGAGCCGAGGAACAAGAGCGTCGCCGCCAAAAAAGCGAGTGTATAGGGATTCGCCAGCTTTTTATGCACGGGGTCGTATACACCCACACGCCACCATAGAAAGGTTAAGGTGAGTTGAAAAGCGCCAAACGCCAGTGCAAAAGGAATCGAAGATTCTCCAAGGGCATCGTGTGCAAACGCAGCCATTCCTGCTACACATATCATCTGGAGAAACGTGAACACCCGCGTGCGAATGTCATTATTGCCGTGCAGGTCAATGTATAATGTACCATTGAACCAGGACCACCACACGATAGAGAACAGAAAGGCGTACTGTAGGATGTGTTTTAGGTCTACATTTTCGGCCAGGCTGTGTGCCAGTTCAGCAATAAGAACAACATACACGAGGTCATAGAACAGCTCTAAGAAAGAAACCGATCTATGCTCGGATTGCTCGTCCAAACGCCTTGGGTATTGCCACCACTTCCTGTAGTGCTCTTTAAATTGATTCATGTCATTCACATTCCAGGAAGCCACCTATGATCGCGCAAAGGTCTCGATGAAAGATGAAACGCCCGGTCGGTTGAGAGGTCGTCCGCTGTGTGCCTAAATAAAGAGGGCTTTTTGCTCAAAGCCCCCAAGGTAGGATTAAGCAAAAATCTGTAGACATTCTAGGTTCCAATAAAGAGTACTATGTGAATAGCATTTTTGAGAATTTCGCAAAAGATGTTTGAGTACTATGAAGAGTGCTTCCTAAGGCAATCTCGATATGATTCTTCATGACACTCTAGATTGTATTTGGCCTATTGTGTTCATGACAGTCTGTCCCGAACTACATCCTCACTCCTTCGCCAATTCCTCAACCCACGCACGAATCCCCTCATCGTCATCCATAGCTCCGGGCCAGGCGGTGCTGACGTAAGGATATTATAGGCGTCAGCCCCCCCATTTCCGGACGTCGAATTTCTCAATCAGATGGCAAAATCAGCAGACATGTAGGGCGCATTCATGGGACGTACTCCAGTGAAATGCGAATTTTTTTAGTGAAGGTTACATCGCTCATGCCATAGGTAACGAAACAATAAATGTAGCCCCCTCACCTTCTTCACTCTCTACTTCTAACCGCCCTCTATGTCCCTGTGTAACGATATCGTAGCTGAGGCTGAGTCCTAGCCCGGTTCCGGTGCCCGTTGGTTTTGTGGTAAAGAATGGTTCAAAGATCTTATCGCGTATGACCTTCGAAATGCCGTCTCCGTTATCGCGTACTCGGATTTCCAAATGATCCAATACGTTCTTCGTGGATACCCATAAGGTTGGCTCATAGGCGTCATTGCCTTTTGCTTGCTTCTTGCCAATGGCATAAAATGCGTTGCTAAACAGGTTCAAAAAAACCCGACCCATCTCCTTTTGTAGTATTTCGACCTCACTAATTGAGTGGTCATAGTCCCGTTTGATGGTTGTCTGGAAGCCCACTTTCTGGGCCTGCACCCCGTAGTATGCCAGATTCAAGAATTCGTCGAGCAACGCATTGATGTCTGTGCTTTGTCTGCTGTTGGAAGTAGTACGACTGTGCTCAAGCATACTGGTAACGATGACATTCGCTCGTTTGCCGTGCTCGTTGATTTTCCCAGCGTTTAGTTTAAGGTCCTCTAAGATAGGTACCAGATTGTCGAAGACGTCATTGAGAGTACGGGCCCTATTGGTTTCCATCTCTTCTTGTAATTCTTCAGCCAGATCAGCCGAAAGGCTGGCGAAGTTGTTGATAAAGTTCAGAGGGTTTTTGATCTCGTGGGCAATGCCGGCAGTAAGCTGGCCGAGCGATGCCATCTTTTCTGATTGAATAAGTTGCTGCTGGGTGGATTTCAGATGCGCGTGGGCCTGTTCAAGATCCGTGTGTGCTTCGTTGAGTTTGTGATAGGCTTCTTCAATCTTTCGGGCCTGTTCGAGTTCGCGCTCCTGAGCACGTTCACGTTCCTTGCGAATAAGGCGGCGGCGGCGTACACGATCCACCATGAAGGCACCTCCCAAAAAGAGCAACCCGTAGAGGATGTAGGACCATGTTGTTTGCCACCACGGGGGCAGGATCTCCACATCCAATCGGACCGGCTCCTCTGTCCAGACCCCATCACTGTTGGACGCTTTCACTTCGAAGGAGTAGGTCCCAGGCGGTAGGCTTGTGTAGGTAGCACTGCGCTGATTGGTTTCGGCACGCCATTCACTGTCGTAGCCATGAAGCCGGTACTGGTAGCGGTTCTCTTCTGGATTTGTGTATTGCAAGCCCACAAAGCCAAAGGTGAGGTCGTTTTGAGCATGGTTTAGGCGAAGTTTTTTCGTTTGCCATAGGACGTGCTTCAGCGGCGAATCCGGTCCGTGAAAGACTTGTTCATTGAAGAGCCAAAGCTCACTCAAATGCACTACCGGCGGCTTGCCTATTGGGAGCAGGTCATCTAAATGAAGTGAGATGAGTCCGGCTGTGTTTCCCCAGTAAAGGGTACCGTTACGACTCTGCAAACCAGCAAGGTGAAAAGCTCCTGAGGGCAGGCCATGGCGTTTGCCAAATGAGCGAGCCCGACCGGTCTTGGGATTAAAACGGGCCAGGCTACCATCGGTATGCAGTCCAAGCCAAAGCTGCCCTTCCGAGTCTTCGACAATACTGGAGACCCGATCAGTACTCAGGCTGGCAGGATCGTCCTTCTTATGTTGAAAAACCACGAACGTCTCTGTCGCTGGGTCATAGCGGTTGAGGCCACCTTCAGTCCCCACCCAGAGTGTGCCGTCAGAGGCTTCATGTATGCTCAAGACGAGATCGTTACTCAGGCTGGTGGAGTCCCCCTCATTATGCCGAAAGACGTCAAACGTCTCTGTCGCCGCATCGAAGCGGTTGAGGCCGTCAAAGGTTCCTGCCCAGAGGGTGCCATCGGTGGTTTCATGAAGGGCAATGACGAGATCGTTACTCAGGCTGGTGGGGTCCCCTTCTATATGCTGAAAGACGTCAAACGTCTCTGTCGCCGCATCGAAGCGGTTGAGGCCACTTTGGGTCCCCGCCCAGAGGGTGCCGTCAGTGGTTTGATGTATACTCAGGACATAATCATGACTTAGGCTAGCAGGGTTGTGCATCTCATGCCGATACGCCTTGAAGTTCTCCGTTGCTGCATCATAGCGGTTCAAACCGCCCCCTTCGGTCCCCACCCAGAGCGTGCCGTCGGTGGTCTCATAAATCGCCCAGACCCTATTATTACTTATACTTGTCGGGTCACCCTCTATATGATGAAAGGCCTCGAACGTCCCTGTCGCCGCATCAAAGCGGTTGAGCCCTCCGTTCGTTCCTGCCCATAGCGTGCCATTGACGGTTTCATACATACTAAGGACAAAATTATTACTCAGACTGGTGGGGTCGCCCTCTTCATGTCTGAAAACCTCGAACATCTCTGTTGCTACATCGTGGCGATTCAATCCTCCATAGGTCCCCATCCAGAGCGTCCCGTCAGCAGTTTCGTGGATCGCCCAGACCTGATCTTCACTCAGGCTAGTAGGGTCGCCCTCCACATGCTGAAAGGACTCGAACGTCTCTGTTGAGGCATCAAAGCGATTGAGGCCGCCTTCGGTCCCTATCCAGAGTGTGCCGTCAGCGGTTTCATAGATACTCAAGACGTAATCATGGCTCAGGCTGGAAGGGTCGCCCTCCACATGCTGAAAAGACTCGAACGTCTCCGTTGCTGCATCATAGCGGTTTAAACCGCCGCCATAGGTCCCTATCCAGAGTGTGCCGTCAGAGGACTCAAGAATCGACCGGACGAGATCGTTACTCAGGCTGGTTGGATCCCCTTTTTTATGGCGTAAGACCTCAAACGTCTCCGTTGCTGCATCATAGCGGTTGAGGCCATCGTAAGTCCCTATCCAGAGCGTGCTGTCAAAGCCTTCGTATATGCTTAAGACCAAATCATTACTCAGGCTGGTAGCGTCGCCCTCCACATAGCGAAAGGATTTGAACGTCTCCGTCGCCGCATCGAAACGGTTGAGGCCGCCGCCCCTGGTTCCTACCCAAAGCGTGCCTTCGGTGGTTTCATAAATACTTTCGACATGATCATTACTCAGGCTGGTAGGGTCGCCCTCCATATAGCGAAAGGATTCGAACGTCTCCGTGGCTGCATCGAAGCGGTTCAGGCCACTCAAGGTCCCTACCCAGAGCGTCCCATCAGCGGTTTCATACAGTGAAAAGACCCAGTCATCACTCAGACTTGTCGAATCATTCTCCACGTGTTGAAAGGTCTCCATCTCATACCCATCATATCGCACGAGCGCTCCGGAGGTACCCACCCAGAGATAACCCCGATGATCTTGCAATACATCTTCTATAGCATTAGAAGGGAGGCCATCGGCAGTCGTCAGGTGGGTAAAGGTGAGGTTTTGCGCCAAGACGTGCCCGGTTGCGAGCACGTAGAGTGGTAGCATCACCGTCATTAGCACGAAGTGATGCAGAATCCACTTCATTCCAGAAGAGGAATAGATAGGTACTGATTTAGAAATACCATTAGAAGGGATAGCCATTCCTTTCATGAATAAGATTCCGTAAATGGACACTCCACTCCTAAAAACAATTGAAATCCGCCAGGCGCAATACTCAATTCGAAATGCGTGGGTTCTGGCTCCGAAAGCGAATAATAACACATGAATATAAGCACTTCTCTCGTTTCAGGCCAGTGGGCTTTATGCATACCGTATTGATGCAGGCAAGCAACTCTCAAGTGCGCGTCATGAGTTACATCAGGTACTATACGGATAAACAGGGGCCGCTACAATCTCAAATGACCAATCCTCGCAGTAACTTAGATCCTGCTCGGCTGGCGATTATTCGCTTTCCTTTTTGCAATTCGATTTGGATCCGGCGCTCATCATATGGTTCTAACGAAACGATGTAATCCAGGTTTACGATGTGAGATCGGTGTACCCGAGCAAACCGTTGGTCGAGGCGTTTTTCGAAGTCTTTCATACGGACGTTGACAAGGTAGCGCTCATTTTCGAGATGGAGCATTACATAGTCATCATGCGCTTCCAGGCGTACTATATCATCGACTACAATGGGCATGATGCGCCTTTGTGTGCGGACAAAAAGACGCGTTAAGGGGCCAGAGTTGCTCGTGTTGAATGCGTATCTTGATCGCTCCTTTAAAACAACGGGTGCGCTCAATGCCTGGCGAGCCCGTTCAAGGGCGGCATTAAACCGTAGTTTACCGAAGGGCTTGAGCAGATAGTCGAGCGCCTGCAATTCAAAAGCGGTCACCGCATATCGGTCGTAGGCTGTGGTAAATATGAGATAGGGATCGTGTTCTACTTGTTCGACCACCTGTAACCCGGAGGCTCCCGGCATGCGAATATCTAGAAAAACGAGATCGGGTTTGAGAGTATCAATCGCTTGAATGGCATCGGGGCCATTTGTAGCCTCGCCCACAAGGTCGACCCAGTCTACAGCGCTGAGAAAAGTTCGCAGCTGTTGGATGGCGAGCGGCTCGTCATCGGCTATAACTATTCGACAGGTCATGTCAACTGGGGTAGGCGTGATCTGAAACGAGTTCGAGGAGCGGTCCCATCGCAGGGAGCTTTAGGGTAGCACAAAAGCCTTCTCCGGGAGAAGTCTTTACGTCTAATTCCGCATGAGAACCATACAACGCCTGGATTCGCTCTTTCAGCGTGTTTATACCCAGGCCTTGTGCATTCCACACACTTGAGAGCTCAGCACCTGGCCCATCATCTTGAACAGATAGGATCAGGTTGGGCGCCTCATGTTTGGCCCGAATCGAAATTGTTGCTCCTTCTCCAACCTCGGCGACGCAATGCTCTACTGCATTTTCCACAAGGGGTTGAAGCGTAAAAGGCGGTACAAGGCAGGCGAGTGAATCTTCTTCGATGTCTGTTTCGATACGAAGCCGCTGCCCATATCGTAGGCATTGAAGGGCCAGGTAGTCGTGCGTAAACGCCCACTCGTCTTGCAGGGTCACCGCTTCGGAGTCTTTCTCGTCGAGCGTATACCGGAGCAGATCGCCAAGCTGTTCAATGGTGTGTTCTGCCCTGTCCGGATCAGGCCGAATTAAAGTAGACAATGAATGCAGGGCGTTGAAGAGAAAATGAGGATTGAGCTGTGCCCTCAGTGTCTGCAGTTTGGCCTGGGCTAACAAGGTCTCGGCGCGATTGGCAATACGCTCTAGCTCACGCATGCGTTGCTGGTTACGAATGGAATAGCATCCACCTGCAATCATCAAATAAAGCAGGAATCCGATCAGTATGTACCATTCCAGGTACTCAACGGCTCGAATGATGTCTTTAATCGGGGTACCGTAAAATAAATAGGGCCTGAGGTAGCTAATAGCTGTCCAGGCCACCACAAAGAAAAGGGTGATTAAGAAATGGCGGCCCAAAAAAGAAAGCCGAATTCTATTGGGCCAGGGAAGCAGCCCAGATATCCACCAAATCACCATGCTTAAGCCGGCTGCTGTTCCAGTAGTCCATAGACCATCTTGGATCGCCCTGAACGTATCCCCAGCATAGTGCGCAATATGGAGGGTGTATAAAATAAAAAAGAGTGTCCAAATGAAGAAAAGTATCAGGACGGTGCTGCTCCGGGACATCAAATTATGTGCAGGTTGGACAGTGATTGACTGGTAATATACAATTTATCGGCGTTCCCTCTCTGATGCCAAATGGAATGGGCCATTCACCCGGTGCAATCGGCAGCTTACCGAAAAAGCATTGTCTCTGCTGCTGCATCGTGGCTAAGCTAGCGCACTCAATGTGGCCTTCCCACCCTTTTCTCTCCATAGATTAACTTCCAATACACCATGCGTTTTGCTAGTATCCGACCCACTATTCTTTTTCCTGTTTTGCTCCTTGCAATGCTTTATTTAGGAGCTCCAGGTGACCTCCAGGCACAGGGATTTACCAGAGTGCAAGCAGCCCCCTTTTCAACCGACATTCAACAAAGTCTAGGCGTGGCATGGGGCGATTACAACGATGACGGCTTCTTAGACGTATTCATTGCCAACGGCAATACACAGAATAACCTCTACACCAACAATGGAGATGGTACGTTTACAAAAGAGACCTCAGGAGCGATAGCAACAGATCGGGGAGACTCAAGAGGTAGCCTTTGGGCAGACTATGATAACGATGGGGATTTAGACTTATATGTCAGCAACCGAGGGGGCAATGTACCCCCTCCCGTAACAGGAGCTGTACAGGCTAATTTCCTGTACCAAAATGACGGGCCGCCCAGCTATACGTTTACAAAAATCACGAACGAACCCGTTGTTACAGAGACCAATTTCACATGGAGCAGCAGTTGGGTAGATTATGACAATGACGGGGATCTCGATCTTCACATGCCGGACAACCTGCATGCAGCCGACGATTTCTTCTTTACGAATGATGGGACCGGTTCGTTTACCTCTACCACGCCCCTATTTGTTGAGCCCGGTAGCGGCCCCTCTACAGGCGTAGCCAGTTGGATTGATTTTGATAACGATGGGGATCAAGACGTAGCCTTGTTTAAGAGTGGACGGTTTTTGCCTGCAGGGGCTGAAGACAATCGAATGTTTCGCAACGTATTGTCAGAAACCGGAAGCCTTGGTTTCGAGGAAATCACAACAGGCGGTATCGTCACCCATTTTGATAACGACTTCCAGGCAAGCTGGGCCGATTACGATAATGATGGGGATATGGATGTGTTTTTAGGTCATGCAGGAGGGCCAAGGGGGGTCGCTAACTACCTGTATCGAAATGACGGGCAGGGTACGTTTACACAAATTACCTCCGGGCCAATTGTGTCAGATAGAGATGGGACGCTTGGTAGCGGTTGGGGAGACTATGATAATGATGGCGATCTCGATTTATTGGTAGCCAATGGAGGTCCTCTAGACAAGCTATACAACAACAACGGGGACGGCACATTTACATCCATGACGCAGTCGCAAGTCGGCTCCATCGTTTCCACACCTGGTAATTCATGGGGGGCAGCCTGGGGCGATTATGACAATGATGGGTTTCTGGATGCGATAATTATCAATGCAGGAGCGGCAAATAGTTTGTATCACAATGACCTGGCAAATGGGAATCACTGGATTAGCATCGATGCCAAAGGGACCACCTCAAACCGATCGGGGATCGGTGCAAAAGTGTATGCAAAGGCAACCATCTTCGGCGAGTCCTATTGGCAACTCCGCCATATAAGCGGAAGCCCAACGGGAGACCGTAGTCAAAATAGTTTACGCGTTCACTTCGGACTGGGTGATGCGACGCGTATCGATTCCCTCCGCATCGAGTGGCCCTCGGGCGTTATTGATGAAACCGTCGATGTGCCTGTGGATGAATTCCTTATTGCCCAAGAAGGCATGGGGTTTTCGGTTTCATCTGTCTCATCTGAAAAAGAGATCATACGCTCAGGCCAGGACGTGGACATCATTAATTTTCCTAATCCGTTCAAGGACACAACCACGATTCGGTATACCTTGCACAACACGGGCCATGTACGTATCTCGGTCTTTGACGTGCTGGGCCGCCTGGTGACAACACTGGTAGATTCGCAACAAAACGCAGGTACACATGAAGTCGATTTTAATGTGCATGGGCTTCCTAGTGGAAGGTACATGTATAGGTTAGAAACAGAAAAGTCTGCACAAACACGCCTGTTTATGGTAGCTTACTAAGGGCCCGAAATCTGAACCAGGGACGGAATGATTCTGTCACCTGAGTACAGTGAGCTTCCTTGTAGCCGTAAAGGATTCTGTTTTTAGTTGATAGAAATAGATCCCGCTTTCGAGTCCTTCGCTCGACCAGGTTGTTGTATGGCTGCCGGCCTGTTGATAGGTATCGATCAGGGTTTCGGTTTCTTGGCCTAAGAGGTTGAAGACGCTTAGCACGACATGGCCGGGAGTAGCCAGGCTGTACTCGATCGTCGTCGATGAATTAAACGGATTGGGGTAGTTTTGGTGGAGATTAAACCCATCGGCATTTGGGATATCCAGGGTTGCCACGCCGGTAACAATGGTAACCGTTCCACCGATGAAAGAAGACGCTAGAACATTGGCTGTAGCGCCTGAGGTTTCTCGGATAATCGGATTGTCTGTAAAGGTTATAGTAGTAGAATCGGTAGCCTCTAGTTGCTGGGCTGTAAAGCGAATGTTTAGGAATTGCTGCGTTCCTTCAGTAAACGTTTCCCCAGCAGGGAGAGCCATAATAAATCCGATACGGCCGCTATCAACCTTGTGATCATTGATGTAATACAGTATGGAGTCGTTCATCGAAGCTGCACTATACGTCAAATAGGCCGGGTCAAAGTCAAGGCTAAATCCTAATGCATTTTCATCTCCTTCAGCTTCTAATTCGACGACTAAGGTAACCTCTTCCCCGCTCCTTACCATTTCGTCAGGAAGCCGGACGACTCTTTGTTTATTAGACGATGCAAACAGTTTGCGCTGGTCCTCTGCATTCGCAGCTAGCAGCTGTGCTTCTGATACAGCACTAAAGGGGCCTCCGGCCAATGTAGGAGGATCCAGTTTAGCCGCATACATACCGCATTGGGTCCAGTCTGCAGAGGATAGGGTACCGTCTCCTAGAACCAACACTTCATTTTCGTCGACTCTCGGAGCTGTATCCGCACGTTGAAATTCATTACCTCCTACCTGTACGGTATCCAAACCAGCAACAAAGCGCCCACATTGCACCCAGTCGATAATGGAAACGTCTCCGTTTCCCTCGGGCCTTGAAGCCACATCGCCCTCATATCCGTTAAACAAATAGACCGTCCCTGGGAGCCAACTGGCTGCAATTTCGCTGGCATTGGGGTCCGACACTTCCCTTCGGATGGGTTGATCGATAAATTCGATTACTGTAGAGTCAACGCTAGCTTCGGGCTGCACGTCGAAATCAACGACGATAAGCTCTTGATCTTCTAGGGGGAAAGTGTCTCCAGATGGCAGGGCCAGGGCGATCCCTAGAATTCCATCCATTGATTCAGCGTCATTTACCTGCAATTGCGCCTCTCCGGCATCTTTGCCCAGGCTTACAGAAGGATTAGTTAGTAGTGTTGCATCAAATGAGAGGCTGAAACCTAAGGCATTTTCAATTCCCCGGCCATTAAGAATGATGGGTACTTTTGCTACTGATCCTCGTGTAGCATAGGCATCTGCGACTCGAATGGTTGCCATCTCGCCATCGCCCATGATGACATTGTCTATGTCTCCCCTGTCTCTTCGAGAGCTGAATTCTCCTCGTATTCGAAGCGTCTTTATGGAGGACAAAACGCTCACCATATCTTCGCGCGTTGGTAGATCTCCATTCAATCGATTCTTTGTCCACCCCCCCGTTTCATGTAAAGCAACGGAGTACGATGTCCAGGTCATTCCCGGATTATTGGGTGTATCGAAATAGAGTGTGAGTGAATCACTCTCGAGCAGAATATCAATCCCATCTCCTTGACCGTTTCTCTCAGACTGCCGCAAATCAAAACGTAACTGCTGGCCATATGCGTCTGATTTATCGCCCAAGAATTTTGCCGGCGCCTCAAAAAACCACCACACTCCCTCGCCCTTATCCAATGCACTGGCGTATCCATCGGGGTTACCTCCAGTGCTAATCCACTCAATTTCATTTGCATCAGCAAATACCGTCCAACCGTCGACGTCCGTATCAAACGTGCTGACAACGGGTAAAACCTGGGCGTATCCTATTGAGTAAAAGAACCCGAGTACATTAATTGCTACGACAATGATGGAGAATCGATACATGGCGGGGGCACATTCGTTGGATTATTGATATCGCTAGTGGAGGGTGGGAACGACATATACTACCTCCGCACTTCCCAGCTTGAGTGATTAACTTAGGAATGCTCTTGGTATTCTGCAATAAAAGAAAGTATGTAATAGAACTAGCACTAGACTGCCTGATTGATATAGCAGAGTATATCGGTGGTCGTTCTTCAGCACCCCAAAGGGGCTCTCTATCCAGTAAAACTCATTTTTGGGCACCTCAAAGAGGCTGTCTATCCAGTAAAACTCGTTTTTGAGCACTCAAAAGAGACTCTCTATCCAGTAAAACTCATTTTTGAGCACTCAAAAGAGACT
>JAHQVL010000310.1 GCA_019634345.1 Rhodothermaceae bacterium | reverse complement strand
GGTTTACTTCCATCAACCAGTGCTTGTCTCAACCGGTCTGTTCCTGCGAGCAGGCGCAGCCAGCGTTCGTTGATGAAGTCTGCTTGTTCAGGGCTTGCAGTATAGAATGCATGAAGAACGTGGATGCCGGTCTCGATAGGCCTGTACGCCTGATAGTCTGTCACAACCTGCTTAACACCCTGTACCTGCTGATCTTTGAACCGGGGGTTGCTGGACATGCCCTCGATGGACATAGGGGTGAATTCGATGGGTTCGAAGTCTACGCCTTCCAGTTGATAGGTGTCGAGTGTGGCAACGAGGTCATCTGCATTTCCCCAGGTTGATCCCACTTGCACAAAGGGGGTTCGAGTGCCTCTACCTTCACTGGCCTCAACAGCTTCAAAAAAACAGGTCCCTGCGTACACAAACGCGGTTTCTACATCAGGAATGTTTGGGCTGGTAGGAATCCAGGGGCGATTTAGTTGATCCCAGGTCATATTCCGGCTCCATCCTTCCATCTCGACAACCGACACCTCCAGGTTTTCCAGTCCTTCGAGATAGGCTTCTCCCTTGATAAGCCGAGCCAATTCCCCCGTCGTCATACCATGGGCTACAGGAATGGTGTATTGACCAACAAATGATGTATTCGCTTCCTCAAGCACATAACCGGACACGTATTCGCCTCCCAGGGGATTCGGGCGATCCAGCACCATAAATGCAATGTTTTGCTCGGCAGCTGCTTGCATGGCAAGTCCTAATGTCGAGATATAGGTATAAAAGCGTGCACCAATGTCTTGAATGTCAAAGACGAGAACGTCAATACCCTGCAACGACTCCGGTGCAGGCTTCCGTGTATCTCCCTGATAGAGGCTATAAATGGGCACTCCTGATTGCTGATCGATACCATCCTGCACTTGCGCACCAGCATCTTCATCTCCGCGTATCCCATGTTCAGGGCCAAACAAAGCCACAAGTTCAACATCCGGAGCCCGATGAATGGCATCGATGATATGTTCATCCCCTACAATAGCGGTGTGATTCACGATTAAACCAACTCGCTTCCCGGCCAGGGGTGTAAAGTCGGCTGCAACGAGCACCTCTGCTCCCGTTTGAAACGGCGGTAGAACAACCGGCTCAGCACCCGTGTTTGGCTCGGGCGTGTTGGGCCCTTGAGTGCCTGAAGTGCACGCTAAAACAGATAGAAAAAGGCAGCCTAAAGCTGCCCATTTCACTATATCAAAGGTATAATTCCTGAGATTCATGAATCCAAATAATTACATTGCATTCGCAACGATTTCGTGCTCAGGGAAGAAATAATTCGATTCAATTTTGCCATTCTCCACAGAATCTGATCCATGCACGATGTTTTCGCCCACGGAGTCAGCAAAATCCTTGCGAATAGTCCCTTCGTCAGCGTCAGCAGGGTTTGTGGCTCCAATCAAAGTACGGAAATCTGCAATTGCATTTTCTTTTTCCAATACCATTGGCACGCACGCTCCGCTGGACATGAAGGTCGTTAATTCTTCGAAGAAAGGGCGGCCTTTGTGTACCGCGTAAAATCCTTCTGCTTCCGTCTTTGTAAGCTTGACAAGCTTCATTGCGCAGATGTTGAAGCCTGCTTCCTGAATGCGCTTCGTTACTTCACCGATAAGATTCTTCCTGACACAGTCAGGCTTCAAAATTGTAAGAGTTCGTTCTATTGCCATAACGTCGATAGGTCCATATAAATAATAAACGGCTGACCTAAGGCAGGCCAGCCGCAAGGATACCTTTTCTATTTGTTTCTGGTTTCTTGTTTCTGGTTTCTCGTTCTATAATTAACCAGAAAACAATATAAGTTTATTAGCGGGAGCGGACGCTGAAGCTGCCGCGGTAGGTGTCGAATTCTAGGCGGGGGCCTCCTCCGGATACTTCACCGCTGTAGTGGTTCTTGCTTCTTTTTAGGCCTGAGGTGTTGAAATTTGCATCAAAGTCACCTTTGTTGCCCATGTCCGCGTCAAGATCAAAGCCGGCTTCATCCGGGAGTGTAACACTTATTTCGCCCCGGTATGTGTCAAAGGAGGTATCTCCTAAAAACTCATCAAACTCAACGTCATACGATCCTTTGTAGGTTTCTGCATACAAAGCGCCAGACAAATTGCGGATTCTCACATCGCTCTTGTAGTTATCTACATTCAGCTCACCCTCTACATCGTTGATATCGATCCTGCCTTTATACGTTTCTACATTCACGTCTGCACTAACTCCTTCGATATCGATTTCTGACTTGTAGTCTTCGATAGTCAGCTCAGTCGTTCTCGGCATCCGGATTGTGTAGTGTACAAGGGGAAGGCTGTAGCTTTTTAGCTTCGACCGCTTCATCACCTTTTTTGCTTCGGTATAGTCGGTCTCAATGCGGATTGTTCTTCCGGAGCGATCAATACGAACTTCTGTGTATTCAACCAGTCCCTTGCTATTGTCATCCTCAATCACTGCGTCGATCTCAACGGTATTTCCATCCCAGGTGGACACATCGATAGTTCCTTTGTACGTATCTATCGATACCCGTCCATCGTCCCCAATGTTGAAGGATTCGTTGTAATCTTTGGAATCTTGTGCGCTAACTGGGAGCACCAGCAGGCATAGTGCGAGAAGTAGGAGGTAGTGTTTTGTTCTAGAAAGCATGGCCCAAATAGTATTGAAGAGTAGTACTTTTACTCTCTATACGGGTCACCCCCCTATTTTTGTTACACCGGGCTAGACGTGCCGCTCAGCATGGTATGAGGAACGCACGAGTGGACCACTCTCAACGTGCCCAATTCCTTTTGCTTCACCGACCTCTTTGTACCACTTAAATTTGTCGGGATGGATAAATTCTTCTACGGGAAGATGCATCCGGGTCGGCTGTAGATACTGGCCGATCGTCATTACATCGACTCCATTCTCGACAAAGTCATCCATGAGCGCCAGTACTTCCTCGTCTTTTTCTCCAAGGCCGACCATGATGCCACTTTTCGTACGCAAGCCTTGTTCTTTCGAAATACGCAGCACTTCCAGGGAGCGCTCATAGTTGGCCTGTGGCCGTACGCGCCTGTAGAGGCGAGGTACAGATTCTACGTTGTGATTTAAAAGCTCAGGCTTTTCATCCAATACAATCTGCAGGGCGTCCCATAGTCCTCTGAAGTCAGGGATAAGCACCTCAATTGTACATCCGGGCTGGTATTCACGAATCTTTCGGATGGTCTCAGCAAAAATAGGGGCTCCACCGTCTTTCCGTTCGTCCCGATTCACACTGGTCACCACAGCGTGCTTAAGCCCCATCAACTTCACGGCTTCAGCCACACGGCGAGGTTCGTCCCAATCAAGGCCTGCATCTGGACGTCCTGTTTGTACCGCGCAAAACCCACAGGATCGTGTACACACGTTTCCAAGGATCATAAACGTGGCGGTTCCGGCCGTCCAGCATTCCCCCATATTAGGGCACCGAGCACTCTGGCATACTGTGTGTAGCTCATGCGTGTCGATGATATTTACGAGATTTTTATAGGTCTCTCCATAGGGCAGTTTGACCCGTAGCCAGTCTGGTCGATTACCGCGAATATTGGCTGGACGGTTAGGTTCAACTACTGGTAACTCTAAGAAACCGGAATCTCCATCGCCCGTAGATACGACCTGTTCCTTCTTGACTTCTTTTAAAGCAACTTCTCCTGGTAGAAGAGGCTTTTTCTTGGGGCTGTTGGATGGATTGTTATTTGTCATTAGCCTGTATGTTAACTCCTATACTGGCGATCTATGCGCTTCTATTGTTAAACACTTAGGTAGCTTAAGAGGAGTCCGATTAATTAGATATCGGGACTCACAAATACCTCAATGGCCTACCCTAAGTCCGGAAGAATGATCCCGGTTGATACTTCCCCACCTGGCAGGTTATCTTCAATCCTTCAATACCCTTTTGTACTGCTTACCTTTAGATATTTATTTGACATGGAGACTTTAGAAACGGTTGAAATCACACCGGAGCGCGTACGTCCAACACTTTCCAGGCATTTATTGGCCGATGGGATGGAAATGGTTTTGGATATGGAGGACAGCGACGGGGTTGTCCTTAAAGATCAGGTTTCTGGGCGAACCTATCTGGACTTGTTTGGCTTCTATGCGTCCAATGCGATCGGCATGAACCATCCTAAGATGCGATCTGATGCGGGATTTATGAAGCGCCTTATTGAGGCTTCCTTAAACAAAGTAACCAACTCGGATGTGTACACCGTCCATATGGCCCGTTTTGTACAAACATTCGGACGCGTGGGCATTCCTGACTATTTGCCGTACGCTTTCTTCATCTCAGGAGGATCTCTAGCGGTTGAGAACACTCTCAAAACCGCCTTTGATTGGAAAGTGCGGAAGAATTTCATGAAAGGGTATCGCCATGAAAAAGGCAGCCAGGTACTGCACATGGACCAGGCGTTTCATGGGCGGTCCGGCTATACATTGTCGCTGACGAACACGGCTGACCCTCGCAAAACGCAATATTTCCCAAGGTTCGACTGGCCCAGGATCACCAATCCAAAGATCTCCTTCCCGTTAACGGGTGATCATCTTGAAGCCCTGGAAAAGCACGAAGAGGCTGCCCTCAACCAGGCTAAAATGGCCTTTCACAATCATAAGGATGATATTGCTTGCTTCATCATGGAGCCGATTCAAGGAGAGGGGGGTGATAATCATTTCCGCCCAGAGTTTTTGCACAAACTCAAGGCTATTGTCCATGAAAACGATGCGCTCTTTATTTTTGACGAAGTGCAGACCGGTGTAGGTATAACGGGCTCTTTCTGGGCGCATCAGGCGCTAGGTGTAGAGCCTGATATCATTGCATTCGGGAAGAAAACGCAGGTATGCGGCATCCTGGCCGGCACAAAGCTGGATGAAGTTGACGGGCATGTATTCCAGACTTCCAGCCGAATCAATTCAACCTGGGGAGGCAACCTGGTTGACATGGTTCGATTCGATCGTATCCTCGAGATTATTGAAGAAGATGACCTCTTGGACCATACAAAAGAAGTGGGTGATTATCTTCACCAGCGGCTTCTGCATATATCTGAGACCACCCCTTCTATCTCGAATGTCAGAGGGCTTGGACTGATGTGTGCTTTTGACCTACCTGACCCCCATGCACGTAATGCTTTTCTGACAGAAACCTTTAATCAGGGCATTATCATGTTAGGTTGTGGCACTCGGTCAATTCGATTCCGTCCACCACTCACGATCACAAAGCAGAACATTGATCAGGGTGTAGAAGTGATTGAAAAAGCACTAAAAAGTGCCCGTCTATAGTTAACAGGGATGCTAAAGGCTGGAGAACCTTCTCTGGCCTTTAGTTGACCCATCCAAGAGACGTATCTTTTCCGCTCGTTCTAGCGCTTTTGAGTTTACCGTAAGGGCCGGCTAGTTTGGACGGGCCGTCAGGCAACAGTTGCACACTCCCGCTCTCAGGAATTAAAGCGATATGAATGTCTCCTCTCAATGATGTATTGCTATTCCGCATAGCCATCGCCATACTGCGCCCATCAGGAGAGAACACAGGGATTCCAAGCGACTGAGTAGCCTTGAAATAGACGCGATGATCAGTGGCATCTGCTGTTGTGGCACCCATCCAAATATTGCCTTTGTAGCTATATGCTATTCTACGCTCATCTGGCGATATACTTAACTCGTCAGGTGCATTGAGAAAATTCGTGTCGAACGTTCTGATCAATGTAATTTGGGGAGATTGGATATTTTCTACTTTTGCCAGCATCTGTAAACCAGCCTGATTTCCTTGCAACACCTCGCCGGTAAAGAACAAACTCCCTTTGCTCCCCCAGGCATGCCCCTTCATTCTAATGATATGCCCTGGAAGACGGTATAGTACAGCCCCTGTGTTATCCATGATAACCAAATCAGGCTCTTTCCCAGGCTTTGGATTCAAAATCCCTGAAAACATCGTTCCTTCCGGAGAAACCTTCACACCAAGGTCCTTCGAAATCAGGGTATTAGGCATACTAAACTCCGTAATGATCCGGGCTTCTCGCGTGCCCCAAAGCGCCACACCTGCATTATTACCTGGCCAGTTGTTGGTAACAAATAGAGCGCCATCAGGGCTAAAAAAAGGACCATGCCGCCCCTTTCTCTCAGAAATAAGATCGATAGAATTGGTCGCTAAATCGTATCTGAATAGATCGCCCGCAAACGCATAGATTAAGCTTCCTTCCGTTGTAGGGGCAGCGGTTTCCAGGAGGGTTATCTCAGAGGCATCTTGAGCGGAAAGCGTGCTCAACAGTAACACGCTGAGTACTATATATCTTAGCCTCTCTAGTGCTCTAGTGTGGAAATACATGGTCTAGCTTAATTGGTAATATCCGTTAACAACTTCCGATTTCTAGCTTCATTATAAACCCATTTTTAATCGTCTGCAATCGTCCGATACTGTGCGTACACGATATAGCAACTTTTCTTCGCAGATAAGATAATGAGAATTACATTTGGGATTGTCGTCTTTTGTTTTGCTTGGTGTATCCAGCCTTCATTTGCTCAAGAAGTCGAGCAATCAGCTGAAGAAGTGTTCTGGACAGAACTGGTGTATCCCCAAGAAAAGGGGGAAGTCCAACTTTCGCTTTCTCCCTGGATCAACACAACCACAGATCCAAGCGTAGGCCAATCTCCTTTTACCCTTGAGTACGGCATTTCAGATGCATGGCAACTCGAAGCCGAATGGAGCGGGCCGGCTTATAATGGGAGTGACTATGAATCTGCTTTAGAATTAGGTACAAAGTATAGCTTTTTAAATCTTTTTAATAAAGGGCTGCATGTCGCCATTGGCAATGAATTCGAATTTGCAATGGAAGGAGAAGGAGTTGGTACAGAACCCTTTGCTGTTATCGCCATCGACCTCCCTCGTTTAGCGAATCTACACCTCTTTTCTCAAGTGAAGATGGAGTTCGAATTATCCGAGGAAGACAATGCAATTCAGGACGTGGATGCACTCGAAGAAGAAGCTGCTGGTTGGAGCGTGCAATTCGGAGCAATACTTCCAACAGAGGAAATCTATTTTTCAGCCGAAATAGGATGGATGCAAGAAGATAAAGGATTACAATCGTATGTAACTCCAGGGCTTATTTTCGAAATAATCGATGATTTCCAGGTAGGCCTAGGCATTCCTATTGGCCTTACGAGCGATTCTGATACCTTCCGCATTTCTACATTTTTCACCTATGAATTTGAGCTCTTCGAGAGCAACTAAACGGATGAAATTATTTCATAAAATGCTTGCCGGCTTTCTTGTAATGGCGGCCCTAGTCGGGGTAATGGGATATATAGCTCTCTATCTCCATAATGAGGCCCAAGAAAGCCTGGAGCGATTAAGCGAGAGTTCCTTTGAAGAGGTAGAGTTAGCAGCACAATTAAAACTCGCTTTTCAAAAAAGCGATAGCGATCTCAGCGCATTATTGAATGCAAAGTTGCTCAATTCAGAAAATGCAAACCCGGATGCACTAAAACCCTTTGAAGACAGCTTACTGGCCCATTTATCAGTGATTGATAAGTATATCGAGGGAAGCAACGAAGCCACATTGAAGGGACAGGAAGCAGCAATCGAGCATGGAGATGAAGAGGAAGAAGAAGAGGAACAGGAAGAATTAGAATGGCTTGCAACACTTGAATCTTCTTTTGATGCTTACAAAGAAGGTATTGAAACGGTGATTGCTCTTGACTATCAGGAGGCTCAACATGTATATGTATCTGAGATAGAACCTCTGTATTTAGGGCAAATTCAAAACCTGGTCAGCACGTATTGGGACGATTCCTTAGAAGAATTGAATGAAGAAACTGAAGAAATTACAGAAGAAGCTGAAGCAGCTGCATCAACTATAATAGGTACTACTCTTTCTTCAATTTTAATAGCCGTAATATTAGGGTTTTTCCTTGCCCGAAGCATATCTGCACCACTTGTTCGGCTTTCAGGTGTGGCTCGGTCGATTGGTGAGGGCAATATTAAAGAACGAATCGAAGTCAGTTCCTCCGGCGAAATTGCACAACTCTCTCATACGTTTAATGACATGATGGATAAGCTGGAGGCAGCAAATAAGGAAGCCGAGTATCGAATGGAGCTTGAAGAAGAAATTGCTATCCGGAAACGGTATGAAACTGAACTTATCACTGCAAAAGAAGAAGCGGAAGCAGCGAACAAGGCAAAAAGTGAATTCTTGGCCAGCATGAGCCACGAAATCCGAACTCCCTTGAACGGTGTCATAGGCATGACAGGGTTCCTTCAAGACACCCATCTCGATGAACAGCAACAGGAATTTGCGGATGTTATTCGGCACTCGGGAGAAGCACTCCTTTCTATTATTAACGACATCCTTGACTTTTCAAAAATTGAAGCAGGGCATCTCGAACTCGAAGAACAAACCTTTGACCTCCGTTCGTGCTTAGAAGACTCTATGGACCTGGTTGCAACCAGTGCAACAGAAAAAGGACTTGAACTGGTTTGTGATATAGATCATGCCATCCCTAATTTTATTATAAGTGATCCAACCAGGCTCCGCCAGGTAGTGATTAATCTCCTTTCAAATGCTGTAAAGTTTACAAAGAATGGAGAAGTTGTCCTGAGCGTCCTTCATGAAGGCGAAACGCTCCATTTTCAAATAAGGGATACGGGAATTGGCATTCCAAAGGAGCGGATGGACAGGCTCTTTAAGTCGTTTTCCCAGGTGGATGCTTCGACTTCTAGAGAATATGGAGGTACCGGCCTTGGGCTTGCTATCTCCAAACGACTCACAGAAGCCATGGGCGGCACCATCTGGGTTGAAAGTACCGAAGGCGTTGGCAGTATCTTTCATTTTACGATCAACTTCCAGCCAGCCATTGTTCAAAAAGAACGGATAACACTGGAAGGAATTCATACGCTGAAAGGGAAGTATATCCTTATTGTGGACGATAATGACACCAATAGACGTATTCTTTCTCTGCAGGCAGAGCAGTGGAAGATGCGTGCGGTATCAGCGGCGTCAGGTGTAGAAGCCCTGGATATCCTAAGTAAGAGTACCTCCTTTGATCTCGCTATCCTGGATCGTTGTATGCCTATCCTGGAAGGAGGAGAGTTAGCAAAAAAAATTGCCAATCTCTATCCGGATCTCCCGATGATCATGCTGACATCTCTGGGTGATAGCAACGATTTACCCCCTGGTTTAATTAAAGCCACGATGACAAAACCAATAAAGCAAAATCAACTTGCTCGGGCTTTGTTAAGCGTTTTTAGCGAGATCCAAGGCACTCAATATTCTCAGGAGCAGATTACAGAATTTGATTCTCAGCGCGTGCTTGTTGTGGATGACAATCCTATGAACCTCAGAATAGCGGCAATGATGTTGGGACAGGTAGGATTTAAATCGGATATCGTGGCCAGTGGCGAGGAGGCATTAACCGCATTAAAACAACGCTTCTATCCCATTGTGTTAATGGACATTCGCATGCCTGGTATCGACGGCCTTGAAGCAACACAACAAATCCTCTCGATGCAAAAAAGCAATAAGCAATCATACATTATTGCAATGACCGCAGATGTCACACAAGAAAAGCGAACAGCATGTTTTGAGGTAGGAATGAAAGACTTTCTCACAAAACCTATAAATCCTGAAACACTCAGGGAAGCAATGAAGAAAGCCAATGAACAAGCTGTAGTTACAAATTCCCCTTCAATCGATGATGAAAAGCGAACCACGATCACCTAATAAGCTTTCGCCCTTGCCATACAGGGCCTGGAGGCCCCTTATATCTCCCTCCTGCAAGCCTTCTGGAAATTCAATCAAGCCTGGGTTCATAATATTCTCTGAGTCTACGTGCCCTAGCCCAAGGGCGTGGCCGATCTCATGGAGTATAAACCCATAAAACAACTCACACGTATTGAACCTGGAATTAGGATTCACAATTACATTTCCACTGAATGAACCGCATGTACCCTGTTGGAAATTGGGGTAACCGATACCGCTTTGAAAGATCTCAGCTGCATAAAACCGAATATCACTCTCACTGTCATCTTCTACTTCAACAAAACTAATTCCTCCTGCTTCCGCCCAAGTATCCAGTGCCTTTCTGGTCTCCCCCCGAGCACATGACATCACTTCATCGAAAGGACCAGTAAGCACGTCAAGCTGCCTATGGGTATTCAACCCATCCGTTGAATTGTGGAAACTATATGTAACGTTTAATGCGGGTATCTCAGGACCAGGCGCATCAAAACCTCGTTGAACAACTGGATTACCTTGTCCCCATTTATAGCCAAATAGACAATAATCACCGCTTCCGTTCGTGCATGCGGAGAGCATACTATTACACACAGAAAATTGACTCGACTCAACCCCTCGCTCACGCATCTCTCCTGAATCACACGAAACGATAAACAGCCCAATAATTACCAGACGTCTTTTCATTACCACCAGTCATCCAATACAGTTAGACGTTGTTCATGCCATTCATGATTGGCATATTGATGTCTAGAATGATAGGGTCATCATCAATGATGCAGACTATTTTGATCTTTTGCATAAGAGGGCGTCCTTCATATATTGGGCAGGAATGAACTGTCTTTAGAAGATTAGAGCTTATCCCTACGTTTGTGCTACGGAAATAGCGGTTCGGCTTCGCCGGGTATACAATCCACAAACCAGCTCATTGGATGTTGTTGCGGTACTCGCGTGATAAACTCCCCATTGGCTGCATCATACCAAACAGCATCGAAAGACCCGTCCGTTTTCAGATTGGCTCGCCACATCACGGCCCGTTCTGTTCCCCCATAGGGTTCTCTCTCGGGATGCTCTTCAGGAGGATTACCCAGTACGCTGAGATTGATCATAAAATCATCCAACTGGACCTCAACCGATTGGCCGTCGCGGATAGATACCCAGACCGGATTTGCAATATGCTCAATGGTGCGCGTTGAATCGGCACGCCGGCGAGCTCCCCAGGCAACACGAATATTGCATCCTAGCCGAACAGCAGAGATCAATTCGTTGATTCCACCTTCTTGCACAACACCCTGGCTATCATGTTTTAGGGCAAGGTGCCATTGAGTATCCGGAGCCTCGCAGGCTGAAAGAACGCCCACAAAAAACAAGAGTGTCCACTTATTCATACGTCTATCCCGCTGTATGTGCTATAGAAACGAGGAGTATACAAACGAATAAACGCGAAGAGTGTTACTCTTCGTTTGACTCATTTTGTGTTGTGCTCTCTCCACTCTCTGTGCTCTCTTCCACAGAGCCGTTTTGAACTACGGCCTCCCCATTCTCTTCAACTCCTTCTTCCTCGTCGATGACTACCCGGCTTACATCAGCGATTTCATCGCTTTCTTTTAGGCTAATAAGCCGTACACCCTGAGTGTTTCGTCCCTGCGTACTGATGCCAGAGACACCCATTCGAATCATCAATCCATTATGAGTTACGATCATCAGGTCGTCTGTTGGTAAAACACCTTTAACCGATACCAGGCGCCCCGTCTTGGATGTCGTTTTCATCGTAATGATGCCTTTTCCGCCTCTGCTTTGTACACGATAGTCTTCAAGACTACTTCGCTTACCATACCCATTTGCACTAAGGGCCAGCACAGATCGGTTATCCCCTTCTTCAAATACACTCATACCAACGACCTGCTCGCCTTCATTCAACATAATGCCACGGACTCCGCGTGTTTTACGCCCCATCGGCCGTGCGTCAGACTCGTGGAAACGCACACTGCGCCCCCCTGAAGAAGCGAGTAATATGTTGGCTTCGCCGCCTGTAAGATGCGCTTCAAGCAGTTCGTCTTGTTCCTCCACCATAATGGCGATAATTCCGCCTCGGCGAGGCCGGCTGAATGCAGACAGGGCTGTTTTCTTCACCTGCCCCTTCCGGGTTGCCATCATAACAAAGTGAGAATCCAAGAACTCTTCGCTCAGGAAGTCTCCTTTACTGATAGCCAATACGGCACGAATTCGATCATCCGGTTCGATTTGAATGAGGTTTCGGATGGATCGGCCTTTACTAATGCGGCTGCCTTCAGGTATTTCAAAGACGCGCAGCCAATAGCATTGGCCATGGTCCGAGAAGAAGAGCAGATAGTCGTGATTGTAGGACACAAACAAGTGTTCTACAAAGTCCTCGTCCCGCATGCCACTACCACGCATGCCAACGCCGCCTCTTCCTTGCTGGCGATACTCGGTAGTACTCGTTCGCTTGATGAGCCCTTGATGAGAGACGGTTACAACAACCTGTTCATCTTCGATCAAGTCCTCAATGATGATATCGCCACCGGTATAATCGATCTCGGTTCGGCGGGTATCATTGTACTTTTCCTTGACGTCTAGCAATTCGTTCTTGATGATGCCCATCCGAATCTCTTCGCTAGCAAGGATACCTTTAAGACGATCTATTTCAGCCAGTACAGCCTCTAGTTCATCCTCAATTTTCTTACGCTCCAGGCCTGTCAACCGACTCAGCCTTAAATCCAAGATAGCCTGTGCCTGAAGCTCACTCAGGGAGAACAAGGATTGCCCATCAACAGGAAGGCCAAACCGTTCTAATTGGTCTTTTGTGAGTTGCTCTGGAAATACTCCAGCCATCAAATTGCTTTTGGCTGCACTCGTATCCGGTGAGTGGCGGATAATGGTAATTACCGCATCAAGGTGATCGAGGGCAATAACCAGCCCTTTCAGGATATGCGCACGCTCTTCTGCTTTACGCAGTTCATACTCGGTTCTGCGTATAACAACTTCATGACGGTGACCAACATAATATTTAATGATCTCCTTCAGATTCAGCGTACGTGGCCGACCTTCAACGAGCGCAACAACGTTCACTCCGAACGTTTGTTGTAAGGCCGTATACTTATATAACTGATTTTGGACAACCAGCGGCACAGCATCTCGTTTCAACTCTATCACGATCCGCATTCCATCTCGGTCACTCTCGTCCCTCAGATCGCTGATCCCTTCAATACGCTTATCCCGAACCAGAAAGGCTATTTTCTCAATGAGAGAGCTTTTATTAACCTGGTAGGGAATTTCTGTAATGATGAGTGCCGGCCTACTGCCTCGTAGTTCCTCTTCATGGAACTTGGCACGAATAATTACGCGTCCACGCCCCGTTTGATAGGCACTCATCACTCCTGCATATCCGTAGATGATCCCCCCTGTTGGGAAGTCAGGAGCCGGAATATGCTGCATGAGATCTTTGATCTCAATGTCATTATCGTCTATGTACGCGATAACCCCATTAACAACTTCTCCCAAATTGTGAGGGGGTATCTTGGTCGCCATACCAACAGCGATACCGTCTGTACCATTCACAAGGAGGTTGGGAATTAACGCAGGCAACACCCGTGGTTCTTCAAGAGAGCCGTCAAAGTTTTCCTGGAAATCGACGGTTTCCTTGTTGATATCCCTCAACATCTCGTCCGCGATACGCGTCATGCGGGCTTCGGTGTATCGCATGGCTGCAGCGGAGTCCCCATCAACAGAGCCGAAGTTGCCCTGGCCATCCACAAGGGGATAACGCATAGAGAACAACTGAGCCATCCTCACCATGGTATCATATACAGCAGAGTCACCATGGGGGTGATACTTACCAAGGACCTCCCCTACAATACGGGCACTCTTTTTATACGAACTACCCGGGGTTAACCCCAATTCACTCATACCGTATAATACCCTTCGATGCACCGGTTTTAGTCCATCTCGTACATCGGGCAATGCACGGCTTACGATCACCGACATAGAATAATCTATGTAGGAGGACTTCATTTCGTCCTCAATACTGATCGGAATTACGCGATTATTTTCAGGCTCCATACACGTCTTCTATCAATTGTCATCCACGAGAGCAAGGATGCAGTTACATAAACGTAGTAGTGATCCCCGGTAACTGAGGTGCTCAATAATATAGAGTGGTGGGTGCAACAATTCTCGTTGGAT
The DNA here is from genome assembly GCA_019634345.1 of Rhodothermaceae bacterium. GTDB lineage: Bacteria > Bacteroidota > Rhodothermia > Rhodothermales > JAHQVL01 > JAHQVL01. Next base: position 12,515 of record JAHQVL010000310.1, on the reverse strand, counting down.
TAAACGCAAAACTACTACATCATACTGCCTGCATAGACGATCCCTGCAAGAGATGTTGTAAATAACCTCCGATTAACGCTTAAACCCCTAATAATGATCCGCTTACGAAATCATGAGGCTCCATGCGTTCTGTGCCACTCAATCGAGATGCCAGCTATACCTGTCTCAGCTCGTCAACAAATCACATACCCTGCTGCACGAGCTTGTATAAATCAATAACAGAACTACATCCGACTATTGCTTTTCATCCACTCAGCAGCGTATCGAGCTAGCTGTGCGGCATCTTTAAGCGTGAGTTTTTGCTTCAGACGGGCTTTGTACGACTCGACTGTTTTTGCACTAAGATGAAGGTTCTCTGCGATATGGCGCGTGCGATATCCTTCGCCTATCATCTTGAATACCTCAAGCTCGCGATCGCTTAGCCTGTCTATGATTGAGCCTTTATCGCTCCAGTTGCCCGTGTAGTTGCTTAGTATTTTGGAAATAGCCTCTTCACTGACGTACACTTCACCCTCTACAATGGTACGAATGGCGTTTACAACCACTTCAGGGTCTTCTTCTTTCATGAGATAACCGCGTGCACCGGCACGAAGTGCGCGTTCAGCATAAAGCCCTTCGTCATGCATTGAAAGCATAAGAACAGGAATATCGGGGTGCTGGGACTTCATGTTTCGAACCAGTTCCATGCCATTCAGGCCTCTCATTTCGATGTCAGCAATGACAAGGTCTGGCGGATCCTTTTCGATGGTTTCGAGGGCCTCATACCCATCAGAGGCTTCGGCATAGACCTGCATGTCTTTTTCCTGATTAATAAACTGAGCAAGTCCCTGACGGACCAGGGGGTGGTCGTCTACAACGAGAATTCGGATTTGAGTCGGGGTAGAAGTTTTGGATTCAAGGGATGCTTGATGCATGACTTTCACGAGATTAGATTAATTTTGAGCGAGGAGGCCGGGATTAACCAGAGCACACTGAACACGAGTGCCTCCATCTTCCAGGTGTTTTATACCAAATGATGCATTGATCATTTTGGCCCTAAACTCCATAATGCGTAGCCCCATTCCGGGAGACATAACATTACCCTGTGGTAAACCGACGCCGTCATCTTCAATAGTCAATACGATCTGGCTATCGACCTGGTGTAATTCCACAGAGATATTTTTTGCGCCACTGTGCTTGAAAGCATTGTTCATTGCTTCCTGGCCAATTCTATAGAGATGCGTGGCGACATCCTCATCCAGAATAGGAATGGTTAGATTGGATGTGACTGTACACTTAATGGGGGCAAAATGTTCAATTCGGGAAGCTAATTCTTCCAGGGCCAGAACCAGGCCATTTCCTTTGAGGTCAACCGTCACGAGCCCTTTGGACAATGTTCTTGCATCAGACTTGGCTTCATTTACAAGCTGAGCAATGGTCATAGCCTGCTCTGCAGCCTCAAAATCATAGTTTTTAAGCCTTCGTTCGAGACTTTTTGCCATAAATGAAAGGCCCGTCAGCTTTTGCCCAAGTCCATCGTGCAGATCACGCCCGATACGCCGTTGCTCTCGTTCGCTGATTTCCACAAGCTCTCGTTCGAGGCGGCGTTGTTCGGTAATTTCTCGCTGTACGGAGACAAAATGCGTGATTGTGCCGGAGTCATCTTTCACAGGTGAAATCCCCCACCGAACGAGATAGGAGGATCCATCCTTTCGATAGTGGACAATCTCGGTAGAAAATGGGCTTCCATGTTCTAGAGCATCCCGCATATCCCGGATAACATCTCTATTCGTTTTGGCTCCACGGAAGATCTCCAAGGACTGCCCCTTGAGTTCATTGGCATCGTACCCGGTCATTTGAGCCATTCCCTCATTGGCAAACTCAATGCGCGGTCCCTCGGTACTCAGGTCCGCGGTGGTAATCAATATGCCATCTGATGAACTTCTAATTGCTGCATCGAGAAGTCTTAATCGCTCCTGTGTTTCCTTCTGTAATGCGAGATCATTTACCTTACGTTCAGCAATCTTAAGGCGAACATTCAGCAAGTCCGGATCAAGAGGTTTCTTAAGATAATCGTCGGCGCCGGCCTCCAATACTTCCTCAAGATGATGCGGTTTAATCATCGCTGTCACAATAATAATGACGCAGTAGGGTCCGTCTCGAGATGCTCGAACCTTTCGGCATAAATCCAGCCCAGTCATCCCAGGCATGAGCCAATCCAAAACAAGCAACCGATAGGAGCCTTTTTGAAAAGCCTCCCATGCTTCTCCTGCATCGGAAAAGGGGATAACGTTATGTCCTTGCTCGGAAATAAAACGAGTCAGGAGACGCAGGATGATAGTTTCGTCGTCAACTACTAACACATCCATGGCTACTTCTCTCCGTATATGTTCACATTCCTAGAAACACATGTAATAAAATAAGGGATTTCTCTCATCCGTTCTTTCAACACTTCGGGGTATATACCAAGGGTTATCTAATTATTTGATTGTAAAACCCCGGCAATGACATTGTATAAATCTTTCTTTGTAAGAGGTTTACCAAGATATCCATCAAATCCGTGCTTCAGGAACCGTTCACGATCCCCGGTCACCGCATAGGCGGTGAGGGCGACCACAGGCACCTGCTCATACCCGGAAAGGTGACGAAGGGCACGAAGGGCATCCACACCCGTTCGTTCTCCGCCAAGATTTATATCCATTAGAACTACATCAAAGAGGTGTTCTCTTGCAAGCTCAAGGGCGTCTTTTTCTTCACCAACGAGTTCTACGTGGTAACCACCCTCCAGAAATTTCTGAAGAAGCCTTCGCGCATCTTGATTGTCATCAAGCACTAATACGCTCGGCCTTGATTTTTTGGAAAAGTATATAGAATTCTTTTGTGGTTCTACCTTTTTACGGCTCTGCTTCTCAATCACAACACCAGATAGCCGTACTGTAAAGGTAGACCCCTCACCCAACACACTATCAACCTCGATCGTTCCGCTCATTTGATCGACCAGTCTTTTTACTATGGTTAATCCTAGCCCGGTACCATCATACGTCCGGGTTTTTCCGCTGCTTTCCTGGCGAAATGCTTCAAAAAGAAGGGGTATAAACGATTCGCTGATTCCGACGCCCGTATCAGCTACCTCAATGATCAAGTCCTTATCTTCAACTGTAAGTGTAACCTCTACCCCACCTTCTCTTGTAAACTTGATAGCGTTACTAATCAGGTTAAAAAGAACGCGAGCCAGATAGTCTCTTTCCAGGAAAGCAAAGATATCTACCGACTTGTAATCAACTTTAATGTAGAGTTCTTTTTCTTTCGCCGTTTCCTCAGCCAGATGCACCTGATGCAACACTTCGTCCACTACATCTACTCGTTTCGGTTCAAACGGCATGGTCCCAGACTCCAGCATCGACAGATCCAGGATCGCATCCAACGTCTTAAGCAATCGCTTCCCACTCTGCTCGATTAACCTGACGATTTCGATCTGGGCTGGGGATAATTCATCCTGCAAGATGGATGCAAATCCCATGATTCCGGTCAGAGGCGTCCGAATTTCGTGACTCATATTCGTCAAGAAGGAAGACTTCAACAGCGTCATTTCCTCGGCCTTATTTCGAGCCGCCAATAACTCTGCTTCCGTTTTCTTGCGGGCCGATATATCCTCTACCATCCCAATCATGTATTCAACAGCACCCGACTCATCCCGAATGACGGCCATCGTCAAGCTTCCCCAAACCACATGCTTATTTTTATGGATATACCTCTTCTCCAGCCTGTATCGATCAATCTTGCCTTCGTGGATTTGCCGGTAGAACTGAGCCTGGATAGGAAAATCCTGTTCATGAGTGATGTCGTGGGTGCTCATGTCCCTGAGTTCGCCTCCTCCATATCCCACCATGCGTTGAAATGACGGATTGGTTTCCAGGAGACGGGCATCGTGTGTTGCCAATAGGATCCCAATCCCAGCTCGCTCAAACAACGCCTTAAATCGCTTTTCACTCCTCTCCAACGCTCGAACCGCTCGCTTCTGCTCAGTGATGTCACTGATGACAATTTGAGCTGCTTTTACACCTCCATATTCAATCGGTACGCTATAGGTCCGCACATACCTGACGTGACCATCAAGCCGTCGAATACGAGATTCAATCGGTGTTGTTCGCTCCCCAGAGGCGATTATCTCAAGCCGCTTTCGCAACGTTTTATGATAAGGGACCAGCGCAAACTCAAATAAAGACGTACCCAGAAGTTGCTCTTTGTGTGTAGCACCATACAGGTTTGCACAGGCCATGTTTACATAGATAAATGCAGAGTCTTTAACTACAGCTATGGGCTCTGGATAGGTCTCAAATAAATGGTGCCATTGAATATCTGATACTTCTTCCCCCTTAAGGATCTCTCTCTGGTGTATTAGCAGGGAATATCCTTCAACAGGCTCGCCTGAATTTTGATGGATAAACACAGTCACTCGCACGAGTACAAAAGCGTCCTCTCTATTTTTGCAATAGATGTTAGCTGCACCGCGGTCTACGGCAGCGTTACTCAAGAACAATTGATAGGCATCCGTATCTATATATGAGGGCAATACTTCGTTTATAGACCGCCCCTTTGCATCTTCACCATCAATTTCGCACAAGTCACTAGCGCCTTTGTTGGTGTGCAGAACATTCAGTTCGTGATCCAACTCGAGAACGGCATCGGATAACTCGTCATACAACTCTTGCCGCAATTCACACCCAGCCACCAGATACCCATTGGCCTCTGGAGTACTAGAAACACCCTGTATGAATTTAATTGTCAGGCAATCCGGATTTATCCCAGGATTCATATCTTGGGACAAAATGTGCTGCCATTGAAAAAGGGAAAGGGTGTTTTTCATAACATCCTTCGAAATGAAAGCGTAATCTGTACTAATTAAAACTAATAATCCAACCCCGGCTCAGGGATAACTTTTCGAAGAGCATTCACATTCTCCAACCTGGAGGGCAGCTATTACTTCTAACTGAAGAAGAAGTATATTGTAATCTAGGTTAAAGAGGCGAAAAGTAAGAACTGAAAGGGGGCTTTTTAAGGACAGATATTAATACAATAGAAGTGCACGCAATGTATTCATATCTATGATAATAATCTTTTACTAAATTGCAAGGGCTGCACATTTTTTTATTGGACTTGACACAAAGAATGGGGATTTTTTCCATGCGCACATTGCTATTTATGATACTGTCAGTTTTGCCATTTGGATGCGCTCCTGGCGAAAATCAGCCATCTGATCACTTAGAGGACAAGAAGGTATCTGTTATGTCTTTAGATATACAGGGGCATCGAGGAGCACGAGGGCTTCTTCCCGAAAACACAATACCAGGATTCATACATGCGCTTGAACTAGGAGTTACTACCTTAGAAATGGACGTAGTCATTTCTAAGGATGGTCAAGTAGTCCTTTCCCACGAGCCCTGGTTTTCTCATCACATCTGTACAAAACCCGACGGCTCTCCTGTAACTGAAGAAGAGGAACGATCATTAAATTTGTATCAGTTAACCTACGCAGAAATACGTGAATTTGATTGCGGCATGCGGGGAAATACCCGATTCCCCAATCAAAAGAGTATGCCTGTTCATAAACCTACACTGAACCAGGTCATTGAGGCGGCAGAAGGTTATGTACGGGAAACGGGCCGGCCTGAAGTGGCTTACAATATCGAAACCAAGTCCCAACCTGCCAGAGATAACATCTTCCACCCTCCCCCAGATACGTTTGCTCAACTCCTCATCGAAGTGCTCACTCAACAGGGCATAGAGGACCAGGCAACGCTTCAATCCTTTGACGTCCGCACACTACAGGTCGCCAAAGAGATAGCGCCAAATCTCAAACTGGCGTTACTCGTTGAGAGTCATGACGAACGAAACATGGAAGAATTCCTGGATTACCTGGGATTCATCCCTTCTATTTACAGCCCCTATTACAAGCTTGTTGATCAATCTGTTGTCAACATGGCTCATGATAAAGGCATGCAGATCATTCCATGGACCATCAATACCCTCGACGAGATGCAAACTATAAGAGACCTTGGCGTAGATGGTATTATAACCGACTACCCGGATATTGGCATGCAATTACTTGATCAATAAAACCGTCTAAAGTAGGTTAACAGGCGTTTTATGATTTATGTGTGTACACATGATCTTTTCGTAAAAGCTGTCGTTAAAGGTACGTCATCCATCAGATTGCGATATCCATCAGATTACATAGCCGCTCATTAGATTAAAAGCCGTAATGACCGATCAGGAATTGAGTAACGAATCTGCTTCCCCACAGGGCGCGATTAATGATCCGGAACTGAACCGGCAGATTGAAACAGCCTTGGACACAATCAGGCCTTATTTAGAAGCTGACGGCGGGGCCGTCCGTTTGCTGAATGTTACTTCTGACATGGTTGTAGAGCTTGAGCTACTCGGTGCTTGTGGTACCTGCCCAATGAGTACAATGACGTTGAGAGCAGGTATTGAACAAGCTATCATGCGCGCCATTCCCTCAATAACCCGTGTGGAAGCAGTAAGCACCACAGCTACTTAATACTGTTCTGCAACCCAGAAGGGCGTAAAATACCAACGGCAGTTCGAATCTTTTAATAGAGAAGCGCCCGGTTCAAGTACAATTCGTACTCTTGTAGCAGCATTTACTTCTGGCTTCAAACGGAGTTGACCTTTAAGGGGATTATTCTTCGGCCACGCTATGGGTCCTCCTGCATTCTCATCGTACAACACAAAAAGATCACTGATGGAGAAGGCTATTGAATCGTAGAGGACCGTCTCCACGCGAGTTGTCAAGATTGTTTTTGACAGTTCTCTATTAGGCAATATCTCAAAACTATTCAGTTCTGCGGGCAGCACCTGCCAATCTCCTTCATTATTTTTGAGATGGATCTCATCAATACTGAATCGCAAAGCCTGGACGTCTTCAGGGAGCGATGTATTCCCTGTTGCGACCGTTACAGCAAATACCCCCATACCAGAGGTATTGGTGTTCGATGCTGACGACGAAGCAGGTCGCGGGGAAGTTGTTTGAATTTGTTCTGCTGAGATACAAGAAGAATACAACAGCATAGCTCCAACTAGCACGCTGAGTATAACTGGACGAAGCATGATTCTCATGAATGGGTAGAGAAATTCTTGGACGTAACATATATACACTTTTTCTTAAAAAAAAGCCGGCACGCTGTTCCAGACAGCGTGCCGGCCCTTGGTACGAATCAAGATTCGCCAGGTAATGGTTACTTCAACATTACCATTCTGCGAGTCATGATTTGACTTCCAGCTTCAAGCCGATAGAAGTACACACCAGATGCAACTGCACGTCCAGAATGTCCTCTTCCGTCCCATATCACTTGATGAGTACCGGCAGTTAGCTGCCCTGCAACAAGTGTTTGTACTTCACGCCCTGTCACATCGTATACCCTGAGAGTTACCTGCTCATTTGTAGGCAACGCAAATTGTATCGTTGTTGTTGGGTTGAATGGGTTTGGATAGTTCTGGAATAACTCAAAGGTCTCTGGAATTTCTTCTTCATCAACAGAAGTACCCGTCGACCCATCGTCGCCCGAGTCAATTTCCAGTTCAACCTCTCCAGATCCTTCCGCATCAATGATCTTGATCTTAGATACCAGGATAGAAGCTGTGCTGTTTTTGCCTGCAACACTACCTTCTGCTTCAGAAACCCCTCTAACCTCGAGGAATTGTCCGCCCTGAATGTCTTCCAGGCTCAGTTGCTGATTACTGCCTCCAAGTACCATCGTATTGTTATCAACACGATAGTTATTGCCGTACAGCTCAAACTCATCGCCTTCGATACCACTTACTTCACCAGACGTAAGGGATACGTTCTGTACCTGAACCCGTTGGGCAACAACGGTACCATTGGCTTGCCCTTCGGCGACTACAGCAACGGTTTGACCTTCAGCAAGATCAGTGGCAGACACTTCATTTCGATCTAGATCGAAGAACTGTGAGTCATCATTCAAGAAGAAGAAAATACCCATTACCTCTAAGGTCGATTCACTTACAGATACAATAGGTCCTTCAACTCGGATATCACTTGCTTCTCCATCAAGAGCGCGTACACGAAGCGCAACCAGGTTATCACCAGCGAGCAATAGTGCACGCACACGTACCAGGTCACCTACACTGTACGCGTTGATCGTCGCAGGGGCTTCGTTCGCGTCCAGCAACTGCGTATTAGGGATCACCTGGAATCGTCGTCCCAATACCACGATGAGGTCGTCAAGGACAGCTTCAACGGTACCGTTGAGTACAACTTCGTCCTCAATTCGTGCAAGCACGTGCACTTCGGTTGCCTGTGGTACTCCACCGGGCCCAAGCGTCATCGTCACGTTAACAGTTTGACCAGTAGCGATTTCGCTTGCATCAATTTCCATCTCCTCGCTATCGAAGATCAGGGTGCTCAATCCAAAGCGAATAGCAAGTCCTGCCACCACCATTCCGTCTGCGCTTACTTCAGTCACCGTACCTGTGAGCTTGCGATCACGAGGCTTAAGCTCAACGTTTCGCGCTAGCAATGTACCGTTTGGTAATGCAATGGCATCTACTTCGATTCGCATGCGCTCGAAGAGATCTTCGAAGCTCATTTCGTCCCCTACTGGATTGATGAAGACCGTTTCATCATTTACCTGAATGGTTACTCCATTTAGGACGAACTCATCGGATCCTAACTCATCGATTCGGCCAATCAGGGAACGCTCATCGAGCACGATGTCGAATACGCGAACAAATCCAGCCGCGAGTCGGTCATTCACCTCGTCGATAGCAAATACTTCAACGTTATACCCTTCCTCGATAGAAGACGCATTTATTCGCTGGTCATTGCCATCAAGCACGAAGGTGTCGTCGCCCACGATGAATGGAAGGCTACCAACCTCAAATTGGCTTTCCTGGAGGTTCTCGATTGAACCAAAGACTTCAATGGATCGAGATTGGTCCAGCCCAAGGAGTTGAATATTTTCAGCACCCAAAGAGCCATCTTCTTCAGTTACACCAACCACTTCCACAATAATTCCAGGGAAGAGATCAGCAAGCCGAAGCCGGCCAATGTCAGGAGCTCCGATGAATGTTTCTTCGGACACATTGAATTCAATTCCACGAACGTTTAGGCCTCCATCAAAGGTAGCCGTGATAGGACCGACAACGTTCAGTTCGCGCTTCTCAAGAATTCGAACTTCAACGCGCCAACCTTCAATGCGGCCATCTTCGTGCAACCAACCCCAAACAGATACCTGTCGGTCGATCTTCAGCCCGTCAAATCGGATAGGCTCGTAGTTATTTCCGACAATCTCAGCAAGTTCATTGAGTTCGATAACATGATCTCGAATTACGAGAACCCGGTTATCTACATCGACTTCATTGAGTTTACCTGAGATTCGGATGCTGCGATCTTCATCGCCTGTCTGAACAGAAATCCAGAATGCAGTATGATCAACAAATCGCGCTGCTGCATTCGGGTCAACGGGCGTACCGGACACACGAACAACCTGCCCGATAACGAGCTCTTCGAACGGAATCTGACCGCCCTGTCCATCATCGATATAGGTTTGATTGTTGCGCGTGAAGGTTACACCGCGAACTTTGATTGCGTCAGGAGCAACGGACTCAATTCGGCCACTGAACTCTAGCTCATTCGTTCCTGCATTGCCTCGCACCTCTACCCGATAGGCATGCACGTAGTTATCCAGTTCATAGCCACCGAATACGCGGACATTTTGGCCTTGAGCAAGTTGATCGAATGGAATGAATTCGAAGTTAGACCCAACCACTTCAACCCACTCTTCAGCGGTAATGGTTTGTCCTTGTACAACGAGTTGACGGACATCGAAATCAATGGACTCTATCGCCCCGCTGACGTTGATATGCCGGTCCTGATCGCCTGCCCCTACATGCATGAACAACAGGGTAAGGTCACCTTCAGGATTTGGCGCTCCAATCACGGTGGCCAACATACCAACATCCAGGAACGCTGTCTCAACAGGGAACCCATTCTCGTCCTGGATCTGAGTGTTCTCAGAAAGGAAGAACTCAAAATCACGAAGAACGACAATGTCTCCATCCAAGGCTGAAATGGGTGCTCTGAACTCGATTTCTTCTAATTGTTTCTGATCACCTTCAACTTTGTAGGCAGCAATATCGCCAGCTTCATCGAAAGAACCCCAAACATTTACAATCTGTCCAATCGCAAGATCTTCAACAGGAATGGGCTCGTATCCAGGTCCAACAATCATCGTTTCCTCTGTGAAAACAACGGTGCGGCCTTGGATGATGAGTCCTTCAGCGAGAACCTCCTCAATGGCACCACGAACGCGAAGGTTCGAGTCATTTTGTGGCTCAGCAACGAATACCTTGGCAGCAAACAACGTCCCTTCTTCTGAAGGCTTAGCAACGATGTTCACAAACAACCCTGGCACTAAATCGCCGAATGCCACTTCAAGACCTTCTTCATTAAAGATGTAGGTATCTTCGCTGAGGAAGTAGAATCTTCCATTAACTTCAAGAATGTCTCCTTCAACAGAAGCAAGCGGCCCGTTGACTTCGATTTCATCAAAGTCAGATCCTTGAATCTCTACATTGTAGGCCCACAGATCGCCCGTATCCTGTAATTCACCGGATACATTTACGAATTGACCTGCTGAGATGTCACCCAGTGTTACCGGCTGGTAGTTTTCATCGAGGAAGCTGGTTTCCAGGGACGTAATAATCGTTCGGCCTTGAACGGCTAATAAGTCGCCCTCAACTTCGCTTACCTCTCCTCTCATCCATGCCCAGATGAAATTGCCAGGTACAAAGACTTGGGTTACAACCAGGATGCCGGTATCATCACGCTCACCGGTGATGTACACTCGCTGACCAGGAAACAGGCTTTCGACTGTTAATGGCTCCTCGGTATTGCTATCTGTGCCCACATAAGTGGCCTCAGTTACAACAAACGGGGTTCCTCCAGCTACTAAGAGATCAGGCTGAACAGACTCTACTGGCGCCCAAAACTCGATGAACTGTCTTGATTCAGCACGAAGCTCAACAGAATGGGCTTTGACGGCACCATCAGGCAGTGTTTCACCATAGACTTCCACTCCTTGCCCTTCAACCAATGAAGCAAATTCAACGGGCTCAAAGGACTCATTCTGAATAAACGTTTCAGGTGTAATCAGAACGCGACGGCCTTCAAGGAAAATAGCATCTGGTTCCAGGGTCTCAATAGGCCCGCCAACACGAATGCTGTTCTCTTCGCCTCGAATTTGTATCACTGTCGCGAGGTATTCACCATCAGCGCCAGGGATGCCAAAGATATCGACGGGAAGCCCGGGAGCTAGCATATCGAGGTCGGCAGAAGCGCCGCCGAATTTAGCCGCATTTCCTTGGGTCAGATCTCTACCTTCGTACTTATTGGCTCGTCCAGGTAGCGTGGGTGTGCCATCATCTGGACCCAGGTCTTCACCATCTACAAATACTTGTGTGAAGGCCTCGATATTAAATACAACACCACCGATGGTTACTTTGGAGCCATCGAAATCATCAACGCGTCCAGAAAGCTGAATCTCTTCCTTGTCAACGCCTTTGACTTCTACCGCGCCTGCACGAATGACATCGTTATCACCATACTCTCCAAATACGTCAACAGCACTTCCGATTTCGATATCTTCTGGGCTAATTGGCTGGTATTCTTCATCGAAGAATTGAGTAAACTCATCAAAGATGACCTCTTTGCCCCATAGCACCATCCCTTCAGCAGAGACTTCATCAACACCGCCGCTGATACGTACATGCTCGCCAGGTTGACGAGGTACATAGATAAAATCAACAACAAGTTGACCGCCTTCATCAAGGAAACCTAAAACAGAAACAAACTGACCGCTTTCGAGCAAATCGGGTGTAGCTTCCTCTCCTCCATTGTCGGTCTCAATAAATATCTTAGAGTTAAGACCAAGAACAAAGTCCACTCCGCCAACCGTCAGCAGATCACCTTCGAGGTCAGAGATAAGCCCCCAGGTTTCTAGCTCTTCCCGGCCGGCATTGGACAACTTGATTTCATACGCAGCGATGGTCCCGTCTTCATAGAAGTTACCAAATACTTCAACTGCGGCACCGTCTACCAGCAATTCAGGATCGATTGGCTGATAGAAGGGATCACGAAACTGAGTTTCCGGCTTGATTAAGACAGGTTGACCAAATACGTTTAGTCCTTCCAGCGTTACATTTTCGGCAAAGCCACGGACACGGACGGCATCTCCAAAGCCTTGAGGTACATGTACAAAATCAATGTCAATGGTTCCAGATGCTGAAGGAACACCTATTACCTCTACAATTTGCCCAACAGACAATTGATCAAAGCTGCCTTCTTGATCAGGACCAAGATCGACGCGAGAATTTTCTGTAATGGCAAATTCGATGTCCCAGACTTTCATGACTGATTCATCCAGGGATGTAACCGGACCAAACAGAACGAACTCATCTCGTTCCTGACGTCTGTATTCCACGTGATGGGCCTT
>JAHQVL010000309.1 GCA_019634345.1 Rhodothermaceae bacterium | reverse complement strand
CAGGTGGCCCATTACAACATGGCCTGCTCTGGTCTGCCCGCCATGCCCGACGATGTGCCGCAGGATGCCGTAGATGCAATCAAGAACGCCGCCGCGGCACACGCCGTCAGCCTGGTGGGTGTATCAGGGACGTTTAATATGATTCATCCCGATGTATCGATAAGAGAGGCCGGCCTGAGGCGCCTCAAGGTACTCGCGCAAGCTGCAAAGGCGATGGACATCCCCCTTATTACGTTATGTACGGGGACAAGAGATCCGGAGGATAAGTGGCGGGAGCATCCGGATAACGATCTTCCTGATGCCTGGGTCGATCTCTGCACTTCGATGGAAGAAGCCCTAGAAATCGCCGATGAATACGACATCCTGTTGGGTATCGAGCCTGAACTGGCAAACGTCGTCAATTCTACAGTAAAAGCCCGTAGATTAATGAACGAGATGGCCTCCTCGCGACTGCGCATCGTGTTTGATCCAGCCAATTTGTTTGAAATAACGCCGGCTGAAGAACAACGCCGGCTCATCGAAGAAGGCCTCGATCTTTTGGCAGGTCACGTCATCATGGCCCACGCCAAAGACCGAAAATCAGACGGCTCGTTTTGCGCTGCCGGGCAAGGCGTTATAGACTTCGAACACTACATCAACACCCTGAAATCACATGGGTACGATGGGCCGATTGTTCTGCACGGGTTAGGGGCGGGAGATGTGAGGGAGTGTACCCAGTTTTTATCCAGGGTTCTGAGTTGTTTCTGGTTTCTCGTTTATTGCTTCGCAATCAGTTAGATGGGCATACCCATCTGCGTGTCTTGTTTCTTGTTTGCACTGTGAAGATTTTCCAGAAACCAGAAACCAGAAACCAGAAACCAGAAACCAGAAACCATTCAAAAGCCCTGCTTGTGGGTGAATATCAGTCCGGGAATAGCGACGAATCCATGCCTGGAATAATGCGGAGGGCGTTTTTGTAGTAAATATGTTTGAGGGTCTCATCGGGGAGGTCGAGGCCGTATAGTTTCCAGTGGGCGTGGCGCTTGCGGTAGTAGCTGAAGTATTCGTCGCCCGTTTCGAACGTCCTGAAGTAGACGTGGTACTCTTCGGGATTCCAGGAGTCTTTACCCATGAGGACGCGGTCCTGGTATTTGATCAGAAAAGCTCGGGCGTGTTTGGGCTGCCGGCCTAATTCTGCCAGCACGGCTCCGAGTTCGGTGTACATGTTGGGCAGTTCATCCATGAGGGCGCCGAGACGATCCAGGTTGTTGCCAAGCCAGCCCAAGTGAGCGTTTATAAAGATGGTATTTGGGTGATTACGGAAGAGGTTGTGCTGCTCCCCCATCTGGACTTCCCAGGTGGGGAACTCTTCAGGAGGGCGCTTCCTATTGGCGAATTGTTTGAGCTCCAGCCAACGCTCGTTGTACTTGTCGTGCGGTTCGTAGAACGGAGAGGGTTCGCCGGTGTGAATAAGGACAGGGATGCCCAGCTCTGCACATTTCGCCCAGATCGGATCCAGCATAGGGTCGTCTGTTTTCATTCGTTCACCATTGGTAAAGTTAGTGAACATGCCCAGGTTTTTAAAAATCTTGAGGCCCTGTGCTCCGTTTTTTACATCTTCCTCGAGCTGAGCTGCCGCATTTTCTCCAAAGTTCGGTTCGTCGATTTTGCTGAAATCGATATTGGCAAACTGAATGAAACGCCCGGGGTGCCGTCCATTCATGTTCTTGACGCCATTAATAAGGCGCTCACCGCTGCCTCCGCTCAAGTTGACCATGACTGCCATGTTCATCTTATCCATCTCGTCGATCAAGTTCTGAACCTGCCCCGCATTCATCGAAGAACCGCGGCGTTGATGTGCGTGTACGTCGACAAACGGATATTTAGCACGAGTGATCGGGTTTTCGGGGACCACCAACGTTGATTTTGGCTCATATTCCTCAACGCCCATTGTAGGTTCATCTTGCGCATGCAAAGGAACTGAAAGGCAAAGAACAACAAGAATAAAAGAGATAACTTTATAGGGCATGGTACATCTAATGGGGATTTGTGGACTCCGGACTCCAATGTAAGAAACTAACATAAAGGAATCCTATTTTAGCATGCTCAGAAAGATATCTTAATTGACAGAGGCGTAATGTGAACGGAGAACAAACCAGCAGTGAGCAGGCGCAGAAACTGCCGAAAGGAGGGGGTGGGGGGCTGAGTACCTTTGAAGGGGTATTTACGCCATCGATTCTGACGATCCTTGGGGTGATTATGTACCTGAGGTTCGGGTGGGTTGTCGGAAATGTTGGGTTGTTAGGTACATTGTTGATTGTCACGTTATCCACGGGCATTACCTTTCTTACTGCTCTGTCCATTTCAGCCATTGCAACGGACCAACGTGTCCGGATTGGTGGCGCCTACTACATGATTAGCCGTTCTTTAGGCATCGAGACGGGCGGTGCAGTAGGTATTCCGCTTTATTTTGCGCAGGCATTGTCCATTGCGCTCTATACGGTCGGTTTTGCAGAGAGTATGGTGCAGACGTTTTCGTGGATGGACGAGAAGACAGTCGGGATAATTACAACGATTTTGGTTACGCTGGTCGCTTTAAAGTCGGCAAAGACGGCTATCCGTTCTCAATATATTATTATGGTGGCCATCGGTTTATCGTTGCTTTCTCTGATCTTTGGGAAGCCGATTGAAGAGACCGATGTTGTGCTGTGGTCTCAGCCTCAAGAGGGGAATTTTTGGGTCGTATTTGCCGTGTTTTTTCCTGCTGTGACGGGTATCATGGCCGGTGTAAATATGTCTGGTGACCTGAACGACTCAAGCAAATCAATACCCAAGGGTACCCTCGCTGCAGTTGGAACAGGATATCTTATCTATATGATCTTGCCCGTTTTGCTGGTCTTTCGGGTAGGTACAGATGCATTAATAGAGGATCCCCTTGTTATGAAAAAGATTTCCTTCTGGGGAGATGCAATCTTGCTGGGGGTTTGGGGAGCTACCCTTTCTAGCGCCTTAGGCAGTGTACTTGGGGCTCCGCGCGTGCTTCAGGCTTTATCTCGTGATGGTGTACTGCCACAACGATTGCGTTTTCTCGGCAAAGGGAGTGGACCTAATGATGAGCCACGTATTGGCACCCTCGTTACGTTAGGCGTTGCTCTGCTTGCCGTGGCGCTGGGCAATCTGAATATCATCGCTCCCATCCTAACCATGTTCTTTCTGACCACCTACGGGGTGTTGAATATCACAGCCGGCCTCGAGCGATTCCTGGACAACCCCTCGTTCCGGCCTTCATTTTCAGTACACTGGTTTTGGTCGTTGCTGGGAGCGCTTGGGTGTATTTGGGTTATGTTCTTGATCAATGCCTGGGCAACGGTTGTTGCGTTGGTTCTTGTGGCGATCATTTACTTTTGGTTAGAACGCCGGGAAATCGAGAGTGCCTGGGGGGATGTTCGTCAGGGAATCTGGATGGCCATAACCCGGGAGGGATTGTTGCGCCTGCGGCTTCATGCTCCCGATACCAAAAACTGGAGACCCCACCTTCTCGTGTTGTCTGCTGCACCCACAAAACGGTGGTACCTGGTAGAGCTGGCATCAGCGATATCGCATAACCGTGCTCTTCTTACCGTCGCAACCGTGATTCCTACAGATGATGTGTCCGATCAACGTATTGCGCAAAAAGAAGGTGTGATCCGTGAGCATCTTGCAAAAAAAGGGGTGCAAAGCCTGGTTCGCGTAATCGCTTCAGAGGATACTTTTCAAGGGGCAAAGCTCCTTGTTCAGATATATGGGCTTGGCGGTCTTATGCCGAATACGATACTATTGGGTGTGAGTGAGCAGGTATCGCTGAGGCCGGCGTATTGTGATATGATCACCCATTTTTATGAGGCGCGGAGAAACGTGGTGCTCATCAATCATAATAAGGAAAGAGGGTTCGGAGAGCGGAAACGGATAGACGTGTGGTGGGGGGGATTACAGAATAACGAGAGCTTGATGATTATTCTCGCGTATCTGCTTAAAACCAGCATGAGCTGGCGCGGTGCTGAGATTAGAGTCAAGATGGTTGTACACCACGAAGATGCGCGTCAAGCTGCCGAAGACAATCTGTTGGAGTTAATAACCAAAGTTCGTACTGATGCAATGGCCGAGGTGTTGGTGATGGAGGGGCGGTCCTTTGATGAAATTTTGCGAACTTCTTCTGGCGATGCAGATCTCATACTCATGGGCATGGCCCGTCCTGGTGACAGCTTTGTCTCGTACTTTGATCATACCCTCGATCGTGTTGCTGACCTGCCAACAACGGTCCTTGTACTGGCGGCCCAAGAGCTGAAATTCTCCGAGGTATTGTTGCAAGAAGATCTATTGACGGCTTGAGTTCTATAGATAGACTTGAAATGGTCAAAACCGTACATTCGCTGTAACAACCCCCCTCACTTCCGTAGACAAAATAGCTTCGAGAATAGAACGGGAAATAGTATATTTATATCCAATTGTAATGGTAGTTTTAGTCTTCAGTTAGAACGAATAGGTGTTAATGGTTGGGAGACGATGTGGTCTCCTATCATTTCCGCCTGTTTGAGTGGTCCAATTGTAATAAATGCTGGAGAGACTTATGAAACTACACTTAGCGTGTGGGCAGGAGACCCGAATTCCAATGTCGGTCCTCAATTTGAAGACAGCAACCCTGCTGGTATCTACAGAATCGTTTGGAACTCCGCGTATTCCACATACAACCCAAACGAGTATCCCTTTGGCACGCAATTAAGTTTGGAAGAGCGGGTTTCTAATCGGTTTTATATTGAATAGCTGTAGCTGTACGTGAACCAGGTATTTCCTTTTACACCCCAGACGCAATCAGCAACTCGATATCTCGATGTGGTAAGCCAAAGAGGGTAGAAAGGCTTTTCTTCGTGATGTGCCTTCGATAGGCATAGGTCCCGTTTCTTAATCCCACGTTTCGCCAGAGCGCTTCGTTCATCTTTCCTACTTCGCCAATTTGCAACAGGTAGGGTACCAGCACATTGGTGAGGGCGTAAGTAGCTGTTCTCGCCGCATTGGACGGCATATTGGGGACACAGTAGTGGATGACGTCGTATTCGCGATAGGTAGGGTTTGAGTGCGTAGTAGCCCGACTGGTTTCAATGCACCCGCCCTGGTCGATCACGACATCAACGATCACAGAGCCTGGACGCATCGTGGCGACCATCTCCTCGGTGACGAGCATCGGGGCTCGGTGGCCGGAAGTCATGGCAGCACCGATGACGACGTCGGCAGAGCGGACGGATTCACGGATGTAGTGCTCGGAGGCCATTGCCGTGAAAATTCGCCGGTCGAGCAGGGTCTCCAGAGACCGGAGCGAAGAGAGGTTATTGTCCAGAACAATAACGTGAGCGCCGTAACCGAGGGCTGTTCGGGCAGCCCATTCGCCAATGACGGAAGCGCCTAGAATCAATACTGTGGATGGGGGTACACCAGAGATACCACCAAGCATGATACCTTGCCCTCCGTCGCCACTTTCCAGGTAACGAGCTGCGATTTGGACAGACATCGCCCCCATAATTTCGTGCATGGTGCGGACGATGGGGAAGGTTTCATCCGAGTCGCGGATGAACTCGAAGCCGATCCCGGTGATACATAGCTCAGTGAGTTTGCTGAGGATGTCCGGTGTGGCGGTCCCTAAATGCAGCGCAGAGAAGAGGATTTGTTTTTCCTGAAGCAGGTCCAATTCATTACGCGTTGGAGGACCTACTTTTACGATCAGGTTACAGGTGCTGTACAATTCTCCTGGAGATTCCATTACCTCAGCACCTGCCTCCATGTACTCGGAGTCTTTGAAGTGTGCATGCAGGCCTGCTTCCTTTTGCACGTAAACGCGGTGCCCGTTTGCTGCGAGTGTTTGTACGCCTCCGGGCGTAAGTGCAACACGCCGTTCTTCGTTCGAAATCTCTCTTGGGATTCCAATGCGGAGCGAATTGTGCTTGTTCTTGAGCGAAATCATCCGCTCTTGCGTTCGCATTGCTCCCTCGACTGCAATATCCTGAATCGCGCTGGGCTCCATGGCTCTCTAACCGTCCGTGCAACGGGGTAAAAATACAATATACGGTGTTTTTGTTAAGGAAGACACTACTTAGGAAGTCTCTTCTAAACCAACATAATAACTCGTTCTACGGCTTTAGTTTCATACACCGGATCCGATATTACTTCGGTAAACGTTCGATGAACCTTGCGGTAGTGACATGCAGCACCCTGAAAACTTGTATTCCCTGGATACAAGCTCGGAGACCCCTGGTATGGATCCGATCCCTTCTCAACAACCGGCTATCCATCGGGATAAGCCGGCCGATGAAGCATATCGTAAGGATATGAAAGGGGCTAACTTGATGGGTGCTGATTTCTCTGGTCAGGACTTACATGAAGTGAACTTGGAAGGAGCGATCCTTTTTAATGCCAACTTGAGAGGGGCTAATTTGTCGCGCGCCAATCTTAAGAACGCGGAGTTGACCGGAGCCGACTTGTCAGGTGCAAATCTTGAATGGGCCAATCTTTCGAAAGCAGGGCTGGGTAAGGCCGTTTTAGTTGAAACGCGGCTCTTTAACGCGAACATGAATTACGCAACGCTGACCGGGGCCAACCTGCAAAAATGCGACCTAAAGAGCGCGTCGATTCAGCAAGCCAGGTTTCATGAAGCGGATTTGCAGGGAGCGGACTTTACCTCTGCCGATCTTACAGGTACCGATCTTTCAAAAGCGCGTGTAGAAAACGCCTCCTTCATGAAAGCGAATTTGCAGCGTGCAAATTTATATCGTGTGACAGGCTTTGAGAAGGCGTCTTGGATTGGTACAGATATGCGCGAGATAAACTTCTCCGGAGCGTATTTGCTTCAACGGTTTGCGAGAGATCAAAACTACATCAAGGAATTCAGGGAGCGAAGTACCTATACGCGGTTCTTGTATTATCTCTGGTGGATTACAAGTGATTGCGGTAGAAGTATTATGCGATGGTTGTCACTCATCTGTGTAGTTGGATTAATCTTCGCTGGATTATACACCCAGGTAAACATCAATTACGGGAGCCATGATGTCATTTGGTTTACACCCATTTACTACAGCTTCGTCACCATGACTTCCCTGGGCTATGGGGATATCGCTCCCGTAGATCTTTCTGGAAAGATGCTCGCCGTTTCAGAGGTCCTCATTGGGTACATCATGTTGGGCGGACTTCTCTCTATTTTTGCAAACAAACTTGCCCGTAGAGCTGATTAGGCAGCGCTTCAATGTTTAAGCTTTTCAAAAGACAGAAAAAAGATCCACAAGAGATCATAAAGGAGTTGTTTGCGGATAGCGAACTGCCCAGCTTTCCAAGTGCGATCATGGAGGTATTGGCTACCTTAAGAAACCCCGATTCCACGCCTCAGGAATTGATCCAGAAGGTCGAGTGCGATCCAGGGCTATCGGTTAAGGTATTGCGTACCGTGAACTCAGCTGCATTTGGGCTCCCAGCCAAGATAGAGCACATCGGGCATGCTGTAAGTCTGCTAGGTAGGGCGCGTCTTGAATCTGTCGTTTTATCCATTGCGGTGAATAAGTCGTTCTCAGGGATGAAATGGGATGGTTTTAACTACAAGCAATACTGGCATACCGCAGCCAAGAGGGCTTGTTTGGCAAGTAATGTTGCCCTTTCTTTGCATCCTACATCAGAAATGGAGTCGTTTACTGAAGGGCTTCTTTTGGACATGGGCGTCTTATTGCTCTTTATGCAGAAAAAGAAGGAATATGTAGACGTGTATTCGAAATGGCAGCAGGAGGAGGTCTCACTGAGCGATATAGAATATGAGGCATTTGGGTATGACCACACAGAGGTTGGAGCCGTTGTGGCAGAAACATGGAATCTGCCAAAAGACTTGATTTCATCTATTGCTAATCATCATCAGCCCGAATTGGTAGAAGGGCTGAAACCTGCTATCCAACTGGTATCCCTGATGAAGGATAGCGAGATAGATGATGGAACGGCATTGATCTTGGATAAGGCCGTAAACAACTATGAGGTCGAACAAGAGATCTTCCAAGAAACAATAGATACAGCCTACAAGCAGGCGCTCGCATTTCTCTCTATGTTGAATGGGTAGGGATCTAGTAGATCGTTACCCTATCCTTATCTGTATCGATCACTGTTCGTGTGCCCTCTAGCAATTGGGGCGGGGCTTTTCTACGCAATCGAACCAGATCGGCAACGCCTTGAAAACTAAATGCTATTACTTTTCTTGTTGGGAGGCCGTGGGGATGGTAATCTGCAATGGACCAGTTGACAAGCCCAAAATCTTCTGCGTACTCGGCCAAAGAGTCAGCTTTGTCTTGTGTCATTTTATTATGGTATTGGGTTGTGGTGTTTGGTGATGGTATAGGCTAAGAGGTGGGTCAAAATTATATTCTAAGACCCTGTGATAATCGTGCCAGTCTCTATTTGAGATTTATTTTATGCGATTTAATCCCTTTTTCATCGTAATAACAGGTTCAAAATCTCGAAATCGACGTTTTTTAGGACGCTGTTAATGATGCATTTCTATATCGCTACTGAGAATTGTACAGCAACAACACAAACGTTTGAAGTAACTAAACGAGGTAAGCAGTTATTATGAGTGGTTACAAGGGGACAATTGGCATTCTTACAGGAGGCGGTGATGTACCAGGCCTCAACCCAGCTATTCGAGGTGTAACGATTCGAGCTTTACGTGAAGGCTATCGTGTAATCGGAATTCGTAGAGGATGGGCCGGCCTGGTAGATATGATTCCCGATAAGGATGCAGACAATAGTGAAAACTTCATCGAATTAAAAGAGGACATTGTTAACCGCGCGGGTAGAACGGGGGGTACTTTCCTGCACTCTTCGCGTACTCGTCCTAGTACTCTTCCTCAGACGGTCATGCCACCACATTTAAGGAGCGTCTACACGGATAATGTCAACGATGTTACGGAATCTGTACTGAAAAACCTGGAATTCCTCGGAATCGATTACTTGATTCCTATTGGTGGAGATGACACCCTCAGTTATGGGTATCGCCTTCACGAGGAAGGCGTAAAGGTTGTGGCTATCCCAAAAACAATGGATAACGATGTACCGGGCACGGACATCTGTATCGGGTTTAGCACGTGTGTAACTCGGACTATAGAGTACACGCATTCCTTGCGAACGTCTGCTGGTTCTCACGAGCGATTCCTGGTTATCGAGGTGTTCGGGCGGTATGCCGGGTTTACAGCTGTATTGCCTACAATGGCCGGTGCTGCGGATCGCTGCGTAATTCCAGAACACGATTTTGATGTTGAGCAACTTACCGAACTGATGGTGTATGACCGAAACCGCAACCCAAGTAATTACTCGGTGGTGTTGGTTTCTGAAGGAGCCAGAATGATAGGGGAGGAGAATATGTCTTTCCTAAGCGATGAGGCGGATCAGTTCGGGCACAAGAAATTAGGAGGTATTGGTGAAAAGGTGGCTCTTGCACTTAAAGAGTTATCACCCAAATTTAACAACGGCCGGCGTATCAATGTCGTCTCTCAGCGATTGGGGTACATGGTACGAAGTGGCGACCCTGATGCGCTTGATTCGATTGTGCCTATGGCCTACGGTACGCTAGCGCTCGAACTGTTGATGAAAGGACAATCTGGACGGCTCGTTTGTGTACGTGACGGTGTGTTCGATAATGTGCCGATCAATGTGATCGTGGACAACAAAAAAGTCGTTGACGTAAACAAGTACTACAATGCAGAGCGTTTACGCCCACGCTTTACCGCTTTCGACAAGAGCCCCTTCTTCTTGATGTCAGGAGCTATATAATAATGAAGCCTCCCTTCGATGTAGAGAAGGCTACTCAGACGCTTGCCAAAGCAGACGAGAAGATGGGGACGTTGATTGATACCTATGGGCCATGTACATGGACCCTGCGCTCGATGGAGAGTCCTTTTCAGGCTCTCCTTCGAGCCATTGTTTTTCAGCAACTCTCCACGGCATCAGCAGATGCAATCTATAAACGTGTTGAAAACCTCTTCGATGACCAGGGCCCTAGCCCGCAGGCTATTCTCGATTTACCTGAGGATGACATACGGGCTGTAGGCGTTTCGAGGCCTAAAGCCAGGTACATTCGAGACCTGGCAGAAAAAACCCTCAATCAAACGGTGCCCGGCCTCGAAGAGATGAGTACACTCGGCAACGAGGAGATCCTCGATCGCCTCTGTGCCATCAAGGGTATTGGGCGATGGACCGTCGAGATGTTGTTAATGTTTAATCTGGGCCGCCCCGATGTACTGCCCTCCACCGACCTGGTAATACGAAGGGGATTCAAGAACATCTACGGATGGGATGAGATGCCGTCGTTCAAAGAATTAGACGCCTTCGGTGAACGCTGGCGCCCCTACCGCAGCGTAGCTAGCTGGTACATCTGGCGCTTTGAAGATGGGGATAATGCCGCCTGGTAGCGAGCTACCAGGTTGTTCGGTGTTTGGTGTTCGTTGTTCATTGTTAGTGTTCGTTGTTCATTGTTCGTTGTTCATCGTTGGTGTTTGGTGTTCGTAGTCAAATTTAACAACGAACCCCGAACAATGAACCCTGAACCGGTTTATTCCTTACATCGTAAGGAATAACCCCGTAGAGTATGCCGGCGCGGAGAGTATGTTTTGGCCTCGGGTTGCGCTTTCGACGGATACGGAGATGCCCAGTTTGTTCGTGATGGAGTAGGCTGCTTCGAAGCCGAAAGTGAAGTAACTCTGGTTGTTTGCCGAGAGTCCACCCATACCGCCCATGATGGAGTCGTCGCCGTTTTCAAGCGACTCCAGGCCTCGGAGGCGGGCGATTAAGGT
>JAHQVL010000029.1 GCA_019634345.1 Rhodothermaceae bacterium | reverse complement strand
TAACTTAGTCCTTGCACCTTGCACCTTGCACCTTGCACCTTGCACCTTGCACCTTGCACCTTGCACCTTGCACCTTGCACCTTGCACCTTGCACCTTGCACCTTGCACCTTGCACCTATGCCCAAGCCTACTCGAGAACAATTAGCAATAATCCGGCACACGGGAGGGCATGCTCGGGTGTTGGCGGTTGCCGGTTCGGGGAAGACGACGACGCTTGGTTTAAGGATTCAACATCTCATCGAAAAAAAGGGTGAAAACCCCCGTCAAATGCGGGTTTTGACGTTTAACCGACTGGCAAGCAAGCAATTCACGGCTAAGCTGTCGGGTCTTGATATAAAGGGTAAGCATGCGCCTTTTGTGAGCACTTTTCATTCCTTTGCATACCAGTTTGTCCAGATGGCGATGCGGAACGGGCTGATTCCAGAAGGCGAATTTTGGATTGGGCAATCGGAGGAGCAGTGCCGGTTATTGGTATTGCGCACGATCAAAGAGCTGGTCAAAAAGAAAAAAATCCCAGAGGGCCACGTGGATGTTGAGGTGGCTCTGGAGGCCATCAGCTTGTGGAAGGGGGCCTTGATTTCTCCGGATCGGGCCGGCCATCGAAGTGATCCCTATTTGCCCCTGGTTTATAAGCATTTTGAAAACCAACGGAAGGGGTGCAATGCGTATACGTTTGATGACTTTATACCCCTCGTCGTGGATGTACTCACCACCGATGAAAAAATGCACAACGTTTGGTGCGGGCGATTAAATCATCTGATCGTTGACGAGTACCAGGACGTAAATTATGGCCAGCAAACCTTGATCGAGTTACTGGGAAGGGGGGCAGAGGTAATGGTGGTCGGCGATGACGACCAGACCATTTACGAGTGGAGGGGGGCCAGGCCCGAATATATCCTGGAGCAATTTACAACGGCCTTTCCGGATAAGCCGACAAAAACCTACACGTTGAGCCGCTCGTTTCGCTTCGGGCCAAAGATAGCGGAATTCGCTTACAATGCCATCCGCCGTAATGGCAGGCGCATGCAGAAAAAGTTGGAAGCGCATAACAAGAGAAAGAAGAGCAACGTCTTCCTGATTGAGTCCACCGATGAGAACCGGGAGTCGGTGCACCATGCAATGGCTATCGAATTAAAGCGGTTGATCGAAAAGGAAAAGGTGCCTCCATCGGAGATATGGGTGTTGGGGAGGATGTATGCACAACTATCTATCTTTGAATCGCAGTGCCTGGCTGTGGGGATCCCGTATAAGGTCTTAGGTGGTGCGCCCTTTTTTAAGCGATCGGAAGTCCAGAAAATTTTAGACTACCTCCGGGTTGTATTAGCCTTCAACGACCCCATTACACCCGCTATTGAACGGCACTTCATGAGTATCGCCAATACCCCGAACCGGTATTTAAAGCGAAGTTTTCTCGGAGGCTCGCTCAAGAAAGCCCGTCGGGAAGGCTATTCCATCCGGTACTACTTGCAGGCACTGCTCGAAGTGATCGACCCTAAAGTAGACAAAAAGATGGATCGTACCATTCGTGACCTGAGCTGGGTACTGGAGAAGGCGCACTCCTATGTTTCGAATAAGAAAGGGGGGATGGATGCAGGACAAGTCATGAAATGGATCGCTATTAATGTGGATTACGAAGAGCATTTTCGGAATTATTACGGGGAAGGGGAGGATGCCTTTGAGCGAATGGAAACGCTGAGAAATTTTACTGATTTTGCGCAGTCGCTTGGATTAAAACCCAAGGCTTTCCTCGAGCACATGAAAACCCTGGATTCCCGGCAAGGTGCAAAAGAAGAAGCACTAATCACGATGACTACGGTCCACAAAACCAAAGGACTGGAATTCGATTATGTCTTTATCCCTTCGTGTCAAGAAGGGTATATGCCGTGCTTGCTGGAAGAGTCGATAGCCGTATATGATACGAAGGGTGCAGTGCAGGAGGCCGCTCCATCCGAAGCAATCGAGAGTGAGCGCCGTCTTTTTTACGTTGCCCTGACTCGGGCACGGAAGGCCGTCTATATTGGCACAAAGTATCCCACGTCAGAAAAGAATGAAGAATCTTCTGTGCCTTCCCGTTTTATTTTGGAGATGCAAGCGGGTTAGCTGTGCATAGTGGTTATTCACGACAATTCAATGCATGATTGCGCCAACGCGTGATATCGCATATACCTTACGCTTTCTCTCCTATGTAATGGGCTAGGTTGTACCAGTTCACAATTGGCTGGCTAGATGTCAGCATCACCAGAACCGGTATGACATCATGAATATCTTTTCTCGCACTACATTACAGGTAGGACTCGTTCTTTTTTTAATAACTGGCCTTCTCGGGATAAAACCAGTTATTGCCCAAGGCAAAATAACACCGGGCGACCTGGTTCTCATTCAGACAATCGACGATAATGAGTATTATGGGACCATCACTGAGAAGACGAATGGCTACTATCGGATTGAGTCAGAAGTGTTGGGGATCGTTCAAATTCCCTTCTCTGCTATCAAAAAGATCAATGAGATTGCTCCAGATCGTATCAAGGGGAATGAGTATTGGTCCGAGAACCCTCAATCCACGAGGTACTTCTGGGCTCCAAACGGTTATGGGCTGAAAAAGGGGGAGGGGTATTATCAGAATGTCTGGGTGTTTTTTAACCAGATGAGTGTTGGGGTAGTTGACAATTTTTCGATTGGCGCTGGGCTTGTCCCGACATTCCTGTTTGGAGCAGAGGTAACCCCTGTGTGGGTGACGCCGAAAGTATCAATCCCCGTATCCTCTGAAAAGAATAATGTCAACCTTGGTATTGGAGCCTTGCTTGGGACCTTTGTAGGAGTGAAGGGCAGCAATTATGGAGTCTTATACGGCGTAGCAACTATAGGCTCTCAAGATACCAATATGAACCTTGGAGCAGGGTGGGGTTATGCAGAAAATGACATCGCGGAAAAACCTACTCTCACATTCAGTGCAATGATACGTACGGGGAAGCGAGGGTATTTCATCACGGAGAATTATCTCATGGATTGGGGAGGCGACAATGGTTTTGGTATTGTTTCTTTTGGAGGGCGCACCGTGGGTAAGCGCCTTTCGTTTGATTATGGGCTGATGGTGCCTATTGAAAATGGAGATGTTCATGTAGCCATACCCTGGATTGGCGTGGCGGTCCCTATGGGGAATTGAGCAACTACGTCTCGTTCTTTTCCTGTGCACCAAATTCTCCTGGAGTAAGGCCGGTGTATTTCTTGAATACTTTGGCAAAGTGGTCCGCTCTGCGGAAGCCGACTACCCGGGCTATCTGTTGATTGGTGCCGTACTGTTGCGAGAGCAATTGCTTGGCCCGGTCGATCCGGGTGTGAAGAATAAGGTCTTTGGGCGTTTTGTCTAGGATTTTTCTCAGCTTGCGCTGCAGGTCACGGACGCTGACTTCTACATCGTCTGCGAGGCGCTCTACCGAGTACAGGTTGTCGCCGAGATTTTTTTCAATCGAGCGCATGACGTCTTTGACAAATGCGCCTTCAGCAGAGTCGACGATGATCTCGCTTGATTCAAGACGGACCATCTCGGTGTATTTCTCTATCAGATGCCGGCGTTGATCGAGCCTGTTTTTGATGAGCGCGTGCAGTTCACCGGGGTGGAAGGGTTTTGCGAGGTAATCGTCGGCTCCCTGCTCGATCCCTTCGATGCGGCTTTCAACAGAGGCCTTTGCCGTAAGCATGATGAATGGAATATGACTCAAGTCGGGATCTGATTTAATAGCAGCGCAAAATTGGATGCCGTCCATCTCCGGCATCATGACGTCTGACAAGATCACGTGAGGCGGGCGTTGGTGCGCCTTTTTAAGGCCCTCAACGCCATTAATAGCTTCCTCGACGTGGTAGTGCTCATGCAGGTATTCGTGCATCAAGGCCCTGAATTTATCATCGTCGTCAACGACGAGTATATGGGGGGCGCTTGCATCGAGTAATGGGACGGGTATAGAGGCTTCTGAAGAGCTATGGGATGTGGAAGTGGTTCGTTTGTTTGAGAGTGAGGCCTTTAATGGGGGGCTGACTGTCCCGTTGTGTAATTGGTCTCGTTCATGCTTTTCTGGGACAGGAAGGTAGATGTTAAACGTAGTGCCGAATCCGGGTTCGCTTTCAACATCAATGGTGCCTGCATGCAGGATTACCAGTTTTTCAACGAGTGCGAGCCCAATCCCGGTACCATGTTGTGAGCTTGCCTGGGATTTGTCTACTTGTTGAAACCGGTTGAAAATGGTTGGAAGGTGCTCAGGAGAAATGCCTACGCCAGTGTCTTTAACAGAAAGATGCATATGGGGCTGCCCGTCTCGGTCACTGACAGTTATCGAGACGAGAATTTTTCCGCCTGATGACGTAAACTTGAATGCGTTGTCCAGCAAGTTGTAACAAATGTTTTCGATCTTTTCCTGGTCAAAGGGAGCCGTCAGGTGATCCACTTCAGAACGGAAGTGCAAGGATTTATTTTCGGTCGAAGCCCGTGAAGAAAAATTGCGGACGATACGATCGAGCAGATCAACCATGTTTATCGGAGATGCGTTTATCGTAAGCATGCCCGCGTCAAATTTTGAGAGATCCAGGAGTTGGTTGATTAACTTGAGAAGCCTCTGAGATTCGTTAAGAATGACGGAGTGGTGCTGTTTGAGTGTGGGATCGAGCTCGCCGTATTTGCCCTCTAGCGCCAGTTGCGCAGGGCCCATGATCAGGTTTAAGGGGGTCCGGAATTCGTGGGAGATATTGGCAAAGAAGCGCGATTTTATTTCATCCATCTCCATCAATTCGCGGGCCTGTATCTCGATCTGGCGTTTTTGCCGAGTTACTTCTTCTGTACGCGCCGAGACTTCCTTTTCAAGGTTTTCATTATGCGAGATGAGATTCTGCTGAGCTTCCTGAAGGGATTCGGCCATCTTGTTAAAGTGATAGGTCACATACCCGATCTCATCCTTGCTAAGCACCGGCACGCGGGTTTGTAAATCTCCCTGCTCGATTCTGCGTGAACCTTCTCTCAGGTACTTCAGGGGAGTAAAGATACTTGCTTTGGAAATAAGAGGAAAAACAGTGCCTATCAGTATGATCGAGCCGATGAGGATCCATAACATCCGCGTGACTTCATTATGAATGCCTGATCGGAATCGCTGGAAGTTATCTATGATGTAGGACTGGTTTGCTTGAACAGAGGCATCATGAGGAGCACCGATTGCTGCGTAGTGAATTGACGACCTGTTCGACGTGTTGCCAAAGTGATAACCTGCAGCGCCATCGTATAAAAAAGCGTTGATATCAATGTGCCCCAACACAAAGCGGCCATCTTCAAAGAGGGTCAATGCAAATGAGCTAAGCTGAGCGTTGGCATCTACGTAGTTCGCGATGTGCTCGGTATTTTGCTGAACATACCTCCAGGTAAATGTGATGCTTCCCGGGGCTCTGCTGACGTAAAGGGAGTCGGAATTTGTGTTTTTCGCTCGGATGAAAAGGGGAGCGATCAGTTCAGTATGATTGATAAACTGCCGGCTTAATGTGGGGACGTAATGATGATCGGTTTGACTCATGTAAAACGCTTCATCATCATTCAGGAGGAAAGGGCTCTGAAAAGCAACCAGCCCATGTTTATTTATGTAGGCAGCAGTCCAAACGGTCTGGTTAAACTCAAATCCAAAGGGAAGCTGGAATAGTATATTCTCCTCGTTCTCAAACGGAATCGGGGTTCCTTGTTCGGGCCGTTCGATTCCTCGTTGCTTTGTTACTGTGTACCCACTGCTTGAAGGGGTGAATACATATTCTTGCTGATCGGCTAGAAGAGATTGAGAGCGATCCAGCAAGGCATGTGTTGAATGCGTGGTGAGGGCAGATACACTTAAAATGAGCAGTGCTAATGACAATGTAAAGCTGATTAGTTTTGCTTGTAACGATGTTGGATGTTGGATGTGGTCCATGATTACAACCGTCAAGCCACATAAATAGACGACGTGGAGAATCAGGTTGGCATAGACGCGTGTGGATGCAGATATGATTTCATATTGCGAGAGTACTGCAGAGAGCAAGATGATGATCTTGATGCTCAATATGGCTGCAAATCCAATACAAGATCGTGCTGCCGATAAGTCTGGTTGGATGTATTTATCGTGCCCTACGTACTTTTCTGTCAGCGGCTTTGGGTTTGATTTAAACCGGTTTGAGAAAAACAGGGCCTTCCTGAGAAGAATGACAATGCCCCACAATGAGGTGAAAAGGAGGTAAAAGAGGGCCGCATAAAGAATAAATGGAGAGCCTGTAATCTCGTCGTGTGGCTTATTGCTGAAAAACACGTACAGGATGAGGCCAGAAAGAATGAGGCCTATTGTTATGATGGTGGGTATTAGAAGAGAGGCTTCACGTTTGTGTATATGTTCTTTGAAGTTGTAGGCAAACGTGATGATCAATGCATAGATCACAAAGCTGGGCAGAAAAAGCAGGCCACCTACCGATGGATATAGGTAGGGAAAGGAGAATTCTACAAATTTAATGGCGTGGTGGATGGTTTCGCCTAAGAGACTGAAAGCTAATAACCAGAGTACTCTGGTTTTGTTGGGAATTCGGAATAAATAGAGCGCAATGGTAGCCGCCAGCGCAACTTGTGCTACGCCCGTGATCGATTCCGGTGTGAGACTAAACCAGTCCATTGAGATGACTAGCCAAAGTACACAATCAAACGTTTGTTATAGGAAACAGGAGAAACGCTGGTCCTACACTTTAAACCTTGAACCTTGAACTTTGAACCGTTAGTATAAGGAATGCATGTTGTTTAATCTCAATAACCTGTATTTAAGAATAAATGTCCACACTTGCAGACAGACTGATGAATGCGAGCAGCCGGCTTTTTGTCGGCCGTGAAGAACAGTGTGCATTATTTTCGAGCGCATTAAAGGCAGCAGAACTCCCTTTTTCCATCATTCATGTCTATGGTCCTGGTGGAATTGGGAAAACCTCGCTGCTTTACGAGTTTCGCAGAATTTGTCGAGAATCAAACATCCCCGCGTATTATCTGGATGCGAGGACGACCCGTGCGGATTCGATATCGTTCAGTGAATCGATCACGACTATTGCAGGAGATGCGTTTGGGCAATCTGCTTCTGAGGATGCGCCCAAAAAGGATACCCGAAGCGTTCTATTTATTGATACCTTTGAGGTGTTGCTTTCCCTTGAGCAGTGGTTGTACAATACGTTTTTCACCTCTTTAAGTGACCAGGTGTTGGTTGTTCTGGCAGGTAGAAGCGGCCCGTCTGTGACCTGGACGAGTAATCCGGGCTGGCAGGCCCTTATTCAGAGGATGCCACTGCGCAATCTTTCGCCGGATGAAATAAAAACCTATCTGACCAAGACCGGCGTTCCTGAGGAGTACCATGACCCGGTTATTGAATACACGCATGGCCATCCGTTGGCGCTTTCTCTGCTTTCAGATCTGTATAGCCAGCGACCAACGTTGTTCTTGGAAACGGACCTGGGGCCCAACCTGATTAAGGTATTGCTGGACCGATTCGTTAAGGATGTGCCGTCGCCGATGCACCGAAGGGCGCTCGAGGCATGTGCCCTGGTGAACCATTTGACGGAGCCCTTGCTGAAGAGCATGGTGGGTGAAGAGGATGTCGGCAGCCTGTTTGAATGGTTGAGAACCCTTTCGTTTATCGACTCCGGTCCCCGTGGCATATTTCCTCATGACCTGGCGCGCGATGTACTGGGTGCTGATCTGAAATGGCGGAATCCGGATGAATACAAGGTGCTGCACCAGCACGCACGGAAGTACTACAATGCCCATCTTCAAGATGCAAGCCCTGAAGAACAGCGGCATATTTTATCCGACTATATTTACCTGCACAGAGACAATCCCGTCGTCCGGCCCTTCTTTAAGCGGCTTAAGTCTACATGGAGGGGAGATAGCGAAAAAGGGTATATTACGACACACCGGTACGAGGAGGACGATGAGGCATCGATCGTGCAAATGGTCGAGAAGCACGAGGGAGCAACGTCCGCAAAGGTTGTACAGCACTGGCTGAAGCTGCAACCGGAGAGCGTATTGGTCTACAAAAATGCCCAGCGTGAAGTACAGGGCTTCCTGATGCAGCTTGCCCTACACGAGGCGGACTCGAAGGCCTTAAAAGCAGATCCTGTGGCACAGAAGGCCTGGACGTATATCAACGAGCACTCGCCGCTCAGGCCCGGAGAGCGTGTTACGTTCTTTCGATACTGGAT
>JAHQVL010000308.1 GCA_019634345.1 Rhodothermaceae bacterium | reverse complement strand
GCTTTTCAGGTGCTTGTTGGCCTTCATGATGTGGCCCACCATGGTCTGCAATGAATTGCGCTCAGCATCAATCCGGCCCTTCTCAAAGACGAGCTGGTCTACGGACGTTTTGAGGCCATGATTAATGTCGACCAACTCATCGCGCGAGTGTTCATAATCGCTGATGGTTGTTGTGAGGCGCTCTTTTGTAACCAGCAACTCATTTTCGAGATGCTCAATGGTATTGGTCTTTTCTGCTTGATTCTGAGAGGGCAATGGATCTTGCGTGTGAGGATCCTTGCGCTCGTAGATCCCTAACTGTAAGTCTACCTCGTTGAAGAGACTTAGCACATGATCTGAATGAGAAAGGGGGTTTAATACAAGAAATCCGCCGGGGCGAATTCGCTTGTGAAACGTTTCGATTAGTTTGTTTCGGACCTCATCGCTCTTAAAAAGCAAGGGTTGTGAAGCAATGAGGAGATCAATTTTAGCGTTGATTGAAGGATGCTCTGTATCTTCTGATTCAAAATGAACCAGTTTTTGTAGCTCTTGCCCGATTTTATATCCTTCCACCGTTGCGCTAAAAAACATATTCAAGCACGATGGCGCTAAGTCTGCAGTAATCAAATGGGGGTAATACCCGTCGTTTGCTTCTTGCAGTGCATCCTGGTCCTTGTCACAGGCGATGATTTTTAACGGTGCCACAATCCGGTGCTCTTTCTTTAAATACTCGAAGAGCATGGCCACGGAATACGCTTCTTCTCCAGTACCACAGTTAGTGATTAAGGCATGAATCCCTTCTTTTCGCGCATTGCGGGCCAACAGGGGGAAGACGATTTTTTCAAGAGCAATAAAGAAATGAGGCTCTTTGAAAAAATCGGTGACCCGCATCGAGATGCTTTTTCTTAACGCGGGCATTTCAGCCGGGTTGTTTGCGAGGAGTTCTTTATACGCATCAAAATTGTAGATGCTGTTTACCCGCATGCGCCATCCGACCCGGCGCAGAACCAGGGATTCACTGGGTTGAAGCGACGAACTGTGCTTGACTACAATCGAATCAAGAATCTCTCGTTCACTTTCAGCCCACTGGATTTGGTTGTCTTGTTGGGGTGTTTGCAGGGGGAGTCCGGCTTGCAAACCAATCAGGTGTGCAACGGCAGATCCATAGGCCGATTGGATGTAAGAACGGTCATGAGAAACAGGGGCGGATACCTTCCAGGACAAGGAGGTGTTCATGAGCATGTACAGCTAAGATGTGATGCGGTATCAAAGAAAGGCCCGAGGAAATCGTATGGCTTGCAGAGTTGCTTGGTGTAGCCGGATATCCATGAGAGAATTGAGCATAACCTTACCACGCCAGTTTCATGCAGGTTCCTTTACACCCATCAAAAGGAATCTTTTGATGGGTGTCGTGCTTCTGGTTTCGTGTTTCCAGTTGTACCTCTTCAGCTGGCTCATCCTTGAATCATTTTATTCCAATTCTCTTTGGGAAAGCAAAGGTCTCATGCGATTCCTCTCACTCCAAGGTAGGAATACAACTGGGCCGAGAAATACATTCAATGTCCATAGTTGGAAGGGCAATCGTCCCAGTTGGTCCACCTCATTTGCACAGTAGGGATACAATCGGGCCAAGAAATAAAATCCAATGCCACAGCAGGAGCAACAGTTGGCTCAATCGATCCACCCCATTTGCTCGGTGTGGGTACAATCGAGCCAAGAAATAATTATCATTTCCACAGTAGGAGCAACAATTGGCTCAATCGGTCCAGCCCATTTGCACAGTGTGGGTACAATCAGGCCTAGAAATAATTCTTATCCCCGCAGCCGGAATGCGATGGGGCTACACGAATTGTGGGGGATGGGATATACTGTGTGAGATTAAATGAGTATATTCTTTGAGTTTATTTGGAAATAGGGAAATATTAATGAAAAGACGTTCTTTCCTTCGAAAATCGGCAATTGCTGCTTCAGCGGGTGGCCTGGTAGTAGGGTGTACTTCGGAAAATAATACAGGCGGAGAAGCTGCAGCTGTCATTACCAATCGGCAGATTCGCTGGCGATTGATTTCAAGTTTTCCCAGGTCCCTGGATACCATTTACGGTGCGGCTGAAGTGTTTGCACAGCGTGTCCATGCCATGACCGATGGAAAGTTTGATATCCGTGTGTATCCGGCTGGTGAGATCGTCCCTTATGACCAGGTATTGGAGTCGGTTCAAAAAGGAACGGTCCAAATGGGGCATACGGCGAGCTATTATTTCAAAGGGAAAAATCCTGCACTTCCCTTTGACTGTACAGTGCCGTTTGGGTTGACGTCCAGGCAGCAGGTTGCCTGGCTGATGCATGCTGGTGGCATGGAGTTAATGCGCGAGTTATTTGCTGACTTCAATATCATCAACTTTTTGGGTGGAAATACCGGCATCCAGATGGGTGGGTGGTTTCGTAAAGAAATTAATTCTCTCTCTGACCTGAGGGGTTTGAAAATGCGTATACCTGGCCTGGGAGGGGAGGTGATGGATCGAATGGGAGTAGGTGTTGAGCAAATTGCAGGGGGTGAAGTATACCCGGCCCTTGAGCGAGGAGCCATCGATGCAGCTGAGTGGGTAGGCCCCTATGACGACTTGAAATTGGGCTTCCACCGAGTTGCTCAATTCTATTATTATCCAGGGTGGTGGGAGCCAGGCCCAGGTCTCTCGTTCTATGTGAATCAGGATGAGTGGGATAAGCTGCCGTTGGTGTATCAGGAAGCCGTTAAAACTGCTTCTGTAGCAGCCAGTACGTCGATGCAAAGCAGTTATGACGCTAAAAACCCGGGTGCTTTTGCCGAGCTATTGGATGAGGGCGTTCAGTTACGCCCGTTCCCTGATGAATTGATGGCAGAAGCTGAAAAGCACGCCTTTGATATCATGGAAGAGGAAGCAGCTGCGGATGCTGGGTATCAGAAAGTGTACAGTTCGTTTAAGAAATTCAGGGACGAATCCTACCGGTGGTTTTCCACGGCGGAGAATACGTACGGTGCGTTTGCATTTAACCGGAATCAGGGCTGATATTCCATCGGGAGCATTTCAGCTACGCGCTCGAAAAACCAGTAGCCTAGTTTCGTCAGGCTAAAGGAATCGTTGACTCTGCCGTCTGCAGTAATGACTGTTGAACCGCTTGGGAGGGCCAGCCATGAAATCTGGTACATGGGGTCACTGTCTGGGACCTGCACATCAGAGGCGTATTGCTTAAAGTCTGTGAATCTATTGTTGGGTGCATCGTTCATGTTCACGACCTTGAGGTAGCCATCGAATTCGAGGAGG
This sequence comes from Rhodothermaceae bacterium, assembly GCA_019634345.1. Lineage (GTDB taxonomy): Bacteria > Bacteroidota > Rhodothermia > Rhodothermales > JAHQVL01 > JAHQVL01. The sequence continues at coordinate 8,694 of JAHQVL010000308.1, read as the reverse complement.
CGTTCTGAAGCAATGTTGCCAGGTGCGATAATGTCTGCCGGTTTTACCGTGATGACCTGGTCGGATGGTCTGGATCCTGGCGTCCCAGAATACTCACGGATTTGTTGTTTACTCTCATCGATTAACATGTAACCTTCATCCATCAAATTGCCAGCAACAAGCGAGGTCAAAAAGTGGCGGACAGATCCGCGGTATGCATCTCTACGCGCACGCGTCCATCGCCGTCCTTCTCGTTTGGTTCGGGGCTCTAATTCTGAAAAGCCGATCGAGCCGTTGTACTTAATGGATCGGGCGTTTTTTTTGACGCTTACTTCGAAGGAACTTAAGACGAAGTAAATCTCGTAGCCGAGTGCAAAGTTATTGATCACAAGTGCATCGTTTGCAATAGCGCGCAGCACTTCGTCTTCATCGTTTATTTCGAACTGGAGAATATCCGGATTGGCAATTTCGCATTTGTCCGCATTTGGAGAGACGCCGAGGAAAAATTTCTTAAAAGCCTCCAGGTTTTCATTGCGTTCTTCCGGGCGTTCAGGCCTAAATGTTCTACGCTCTTCAGAGATACGGTCTGCAGATACTTCGACATTATCTTGCTCATAGATCCTCGGAATTAAAGGGATCGTAAGTGTAATCTCTTCGTCGTTCGTGACCCTGACTTTTTCTGTATAAGGTTGATATCCAATGACAGAAGCGACAAGGAGGACCGTCCCTAAGGGCACATTCTCTATTAAAAACTCCCCATTGGCATTTGAGGCATCCCCTAGTAGAGAATTTGAAATAAAGACGTTAACCCCTTCAATAGGCTGTTGGGTCGTCTGGTCCAGGATGGTGCCCGTGATGGAGGATTGTTGGGCAACCGAGTAGTGCGAAATATGGAGGCTCACACAAAATATGATCGTGTAAACCAGAATCGAAGCTTGGTTCATGACTTTTTCAAACCTCTTATAAGATTCCTTAACGATTTATTCAGCCTGAATGGAGAGTGGGATAGATTCAGGATTAGACTCGGTGAGTGTATTCCATGTCCTGGCAGAAAAATCGCGGAAGGGTTGTTTGTGATGAAGCCAGCCGAAATGGAGCACAAACGGCGTAACGTTCATGTAGTCGCCTTTTCCAGGTAGTGCGGAGAAGAACTGAATGAGTGATTTCTTCAGGGTGTGGTTCGTGAGCCCCCTGAGCATATACACAAACGAGTTGGAGTAGTACTTACACGTTACGTTCTCGAAGTCCGTGTCATAGTCGGTCAGGCCTTCGATAAAGTCGAGTTGAGGACTGTTGTGGCCTTGAAACCAGGGAAACACGTGAAGCTTGAGGCTACTCATTGCCATAGCGAGGCTCCATTCACACGTCTCTTCGGAGCGGCCTTCATTCAATCGGCTGCGGACGTGTGTATCCGTCCGGCGGCTGAGGAAATAAGACGCCAGATCACAGATCTCACCAGACAGTTCAGGGTCCTGGCTGTAGATCATACCTGCTTGAATGCGAGGCAAATAGCTGAGGCCAAACCGTTTCATCGTTCGCCGCCGCCGATCGAGGAGATAGTCAATCGCTACACCTGCGCCTTTTGGCCCTCCAAAAAAGAAGTCCGATCGTTCCAGGCCGGTGGCAGTGAATGGAAATGCCGACAGCTGGATCCAAAGCGGATCGAGCGGCCGGCACCAAATCATATCTGAATCAACAAAAAGGCAGCGATCGAAAGGGGAGAAATTCTGAAGTTTATGCTTAAACCCAATTATGGATTGGTTTTCTTCAGGTAAGTCATCGATGTATTGAAAGTAGGAATCCAGACCATACTGCTGCAATGTTCTCTGATGAGAAGGAGGACAGTACAGCGCAACAGGCCGCTTCGTGTCATGCCGACGAAGCGTCAATACGGACGCTACAGCATCTCGTACATATCTATCGGGACCATATGTATGGTAGACATATCCTTCGACTACGGACATCAGATTCTTCTACTTATGACGAATGAATCTAGGAACCACACGTACGCTATGCAAGTGGTCTGGTTCTCCAGATGAGGATATCGATTCCTCAAAAACCTATTCAGCGGCATTCATCTTTTCGAGACGCTTGTGCAGGTTTTGCATAAGAGCGTCAAACCCACGTTTTCGAATATAGGTTTGAAAAGACCGGGCGTACCCTTCTGTGGTACTTACACCGTCTAGAATTATGTCATCTACTCTCCACTCTTCGCTTCGAAAGCCCATGTCATATTCAACTTTCATGGGTTGTTCTTTGTAAATGGTCTTCGTTTGAACCCGAGCTTCGTCACCTTCGACAGTAACTTGCTCGTACTCTACTTCTAGACGGTAAATTTCAAGATCAGAGAGAGAGCGTCCTTTTACAATTTCGCTAAAAACTTTGACAAATTCAGCTTGTTGTTCGGGGGTAATGGTATCCCATTCTTTTCCAAGGGCATCTTTCCCCATCTGTTCAAAATCAATCACTCCATTAATAAGGGTTTGGAGTTCTTCTTTTTGACCCTCCGTGAATTCTTTTTTATCCCCAATCAGTGATTTAATCTCATTATCTCGTTGCTTCAGCAGTTCCAAAATGGCAGAATCCTGCGCAAAAACAGCAGATGTGCTTGAGATGCCGACGAAGAGCACTGCAGCGAGTGAAAATACTAAACAGAATTTGTATACAAAATTAGACATTTGTCTAGGAAGTTTGATTATCAGGCTAAGAAAAACGCGATATAGAGGCGGTTTTGCTGTCTTTATCAACGTTATCTAGTTTATCATTCAACCAGTGTGCCAGTACGTGATAGATCCACAAGAACGCCGCAAGCGTCAAATAATTCCAGCAGAGCTACATTATACGCATTCACGGCCTCGTAGTAGGTAGCTTCAAGTTGTAAACTGGCTTGGACCGCCCGTACCAGGTTCTCGGTGTCACCAAGATCAAATTCAAAATTATTCATTTCGGTGAGCAACCACTCTCTGCTTATACGTAGAGATTCGTTCTGGGCTTCCAGTGCGGCTTCTTTAATTATTAATTCTCTGTATGCTTCTTCAACTTCAAATAGAATGAGCAGGGTCGCGGCTTCTTCCTGATACTTTACCTGGTTGTATTCTGCGCGGGCCTGTTCTACGCGAGCTTTTGTTTGCAAGAAGTTCAGATTTTGTCGAAACCCGAGCCCTAGCTGAAGCGATCGGCTTCGGAAGGGATCGCCGACATAGGGAGAGGGTTGCCTGAATCGTCCTGCAGCGTATGAAAAGTCGGCGCTGAGTCCTGCAAACAATTTGGGGTAAAAATCCGATTTGGCAACGTCAACAAGCGCTGAGCGAGCAGCGAGGCCTGCTTTTGCTTGAGCAAGCTCCGGGCGATGATCAAAAGCCATTGCGAAATAAGTGTCGAGGGAATCGAGGGCATAGGATATGGGCTCCAGGGTAGCGTTGCGGGGTGCGATGATAGTGCCATCGGGTAGATTGAGCTGCCGAGTCAGTGCCATCCTCGCTACCTCGCGTTGCTGTTCTACCTCGACAACACGGCGGTTGAATTCCTGTTCAGAGATTTGTACCTGGAAAAGGTCTGCATCATCCACGTCGCTGTCGCCATCTTCGAGCAGGCGTTCAATTTCTTCTTTGGCTTGTTCTAGAACGTTTCCAATGCGATCGGTGAGGCGGAACAGTTCTTCTGTTAGCAACACGCTCATGTACAGCTGACCAGTACGCAGCGCAATCTCCGCTTCTTTGTCGGCAACATTAGCCTGTTCAAGCCGGTAGCCAAAATCAGCAGCCTTAATCGTATTATTTAGCTCTCCCCACGTATACAAGGGTTGAATGGCTTCTGCTTCTATTCTATTAAACGGATTCAGATTGTCCCAGTCGTTGGTTACATCTGGATTGAGATACAGTGCAGTGGTAGGAGTATCGCCTTCTCCTTTGAGGCCGGGAGCAAGAGAATGTGCTGTTGTTGCATTGAACTCTGGGAGAAAGCGACTGGATTTAGCCAGGCTCAATCGAGCAGCTGCAAAATCCTGGTCAGCGGAAATCATACCAACTTCCGGGCTAGATTCCACGGCTTTCATAATCGCGGAAGTGAGTTCTACATACAACGTCTCTTGAGCAGCGGCAGTCTGTGCATCGGCTTGCTTTGTTACCAAACACAGAGAACAAGCAATAAGAACGAGTAGAAGCCGGTGGACGTATGAAAGGTTGGTCATGATTAAAAAAGATCAGGGGGAAAACAAAAGGAAACAAGATAAATCCACAGGACTTATCTTGTTGTTTCGCGTTCCAGGTTTCGTATTCCGCGTTGGTTGCGAGTTTGCAGTTGAAAACCCGAAACAAACCCGGAACGCAAAACGCGAAATCCGGAACAGCTCAAATAAAATGTATTTGAGCTTATATACCCTACCCATTCACGAGCACAAACATGCAAGAACCAAAGCGATTGGGGGATGCAATCAGCGAGGCTATCAAGAAGCTTGGCCTTCAGCGGAAGCTAGACGAGGCGCGCGTGATAGAAGCCTGGAATGAAATAGCCGAAGGAGCGCTACATGAAGTAACGGACTCAGTATGGATAGATCGTGAAAAATTGATTGTCAAAGTCAATTCTGCAGTCTGGAGACAGGAATTGCACCTTCAACGTAAGGCCTGGCTTGATAGGCTTACAAAAACCGTGGGAAAACCAACCGTAAAGGAGATTCTGTTCAGGTAAAACGAGAAACCAGAAACTGAAGAATCTAGGATTCTTCGTATTTCTTAAACGCAACCGATGTATTGTGGCCGCCGAATCCGAAGGCGTTGCTGATTGCAATATGTACAGGTCTTTCCTGGGGTTTGTTGAACGTATAATTCAGGTCGCACTTAGGGTCTGGCTCGACAAAGTTGATTGTGGGTGGAACGATGTCGTGTATGGTAGCCTTAATAGCAGCAATTGCTTCAATGGCACCTGCAGCACCCAATAAATGCCCCGTCATGCTTTTCGTAGAGGACACATTCATCTTATACGCGTGATCCCCAAATACCTGCTTGATGGCAGCCGTTTCAGCGACGTCACCCAGAGGCGTCGATGTACCATGCATGTTGAGGTAATCGACACGTTCTTTTTCCAGGTTTGCATCGCGAAGTACAGATTCCATGGCCAGGCGAGCCCCGTTTCCATCGGGGTCTGGCGCAGTCTGGTGATAGGCATCAGCAGACATCCCGATGCCAAGTAGCTCTGCATAGATCCGGGCACCGCGGGATTTTGCTGATTCTAGGGTCTCTATGTACAGCGCACCGGCACCTTCACCAAGGACAAACCCATCTCTAGTAGCATCAAAGGGACGGCTTGCCGTTTCAGGAGAGTCATTCCTTTTAGACAGTGCTTTCATGGCACCAAAACCACCAATACCAAGCTGTGTGACAGCCGCTTCGCTTCCTCCACATATAGCTGCATCAGCAAGACCTCGCTGAACCAACATGAAGGCATCCCCGATATTGTTGTTGCCCGTAGCACAAGCAGAAACGATGCAGAAATTCGGCCCTCTAAATCCGAATCGAATCGATATATGCCCACCTGCAATATCAGGAATTAGCATGGGGATGAAGAAGGGAGATATCCTTCTCGGTCCGTGATCATGGTGATTATCTGATTGCTCTTGAAATGTCTGTATACCACCAATGCCGCTTCCAAAGATGACGGCTGTTCGGTCTTTTTGCTCAATACTGAGCTTTTCTACATCAATTCCAGAATCTTCGATGGCTTGAACCGCAGACGAGATCGCTAGCTGAGTAAAACGATCAACCCTTCGGGCTTCTTTCTTTTCAAGGTAGTCTAGAGGGTCGTACCCCTTTACTTCACATGCGAACTGCGTTGAGTACGCTTCCGGGTCGAAATGTGTGATTCTTGCAGCACCGCTTTTTCCTTCCAGTAAACCATCCCAAAAAGTGTCTACAGAGTTTCCAATGGGTGTGAGGGCGCCCATACCTGTGACAACAACCCGTCGTGATCTGTTTTGCATAGAGACAATCGTTCCAGTATGATACCGTTAGTAATCAATCAGATGGTGGGGAGAATAGCTTAAGAAGCGGATGTTTTCTCAGTCAGATAGTTGATCGCATCTCCAACTGTTGCAATTTTCTCTGCGTCTTCGTCAGGAATAGTAACGTCAAATTCTTTTTCGAATTCCATAATCAATTCTACGGTATCCAAAGAATCCGCACCGAGATCATTAGTGAACGAAGCATCAGGAGTAATGTCCTCTGCTTCAACGCCCAGTTTCTCTATAATCAGATCAGTTACTTTCTGTCCAAGTTCTGCCATTGTTAAATACCCTATAGTGTGTTTAAAGTGAATCGCCTAAAGTTAATGCAAGGCCTAGCGATAAGCAATAAGCCAAGAAAAGCGAAAAACAGCCGCCTTTAATAGCATTAGTGCTTATAATGTTTCTTTTTTCTAGATCGTTTCCAGGCTCAGATTATGAAATGCGCTTAAGATCTGTGCATAATCTAGGAATTCTGGAAACTATTCTGGATGGGTGATCATTTTGATTACGCTATAGATAAGTAATGAGTTATAACAAAATTAGTCTATTCCATGTGGGAGCGTGCGCTTTCGCGGAATCTTTTCGTTCACATTAAGACCAGATTGGTTACATGTCGTATTTATTTACCTCTGAGTCAGTTTCTGAAGGCCACCCCGACAAAATTGCCGACCAGATCTCGGATGCAATTTTAGATGCATATCTAGCGGGTGACCCTGAAAGCCGTGTTGCAGTTGAGACGCTTGTTACAACCGGACTTGTTATACTTGCCGGAGAAGTTACGTCGAGAGCTACTATAGATGTTCAAGAAATTGTTCGCGATACAATCAGTAAAATTGGGTATACAGACCCTCGCTTAAGTTTTGATGCACATTCCTGTGGTGTATTAAATAGTATTCATGGGCAGAGCCCAGATATTAGCCAGGGGGTGAGTCAAGGAGAAGGGTTGCATGATGAGCAAGGGGCTGGGGACCAGGGGCTTATGTTTGGCTATGCGTGCCGCGAAACGCCTGAGTTGATGCCGATGGCCCTGATGTTTTCGCACCACCTTGTCCGTGAGTTGGCTCGGATCCGTAAAGAGACTTCGGAGATGCCATACCTCCGCCCTGATTCAAAGAGCCAGGTCACCATCGAGTATGAAGATGATCGTCGGACGCCTCGTCGGGTTCATACGATTGTAGTGTCTACGCAACACGATGAAGAAGTATCGCTACAAAAAATTCGTGAGGATGTCCGCAATATCCTCATTCCACGTGTAATACCTTCAGAGCTCATTGATGATGAGTTGATTTTGCACGTGAATCCAACAGGCCGGTTTGTGATTGGTGGTCCTCATGGTGATGCAGGCCTTACAGGTCGCAAAATTATTGTCGATACGTATGGGGGTAAAGGTGGTCATGGTGGTGGCGCATTCAGCGGGAAGGATCCTTCTAAAGTGGATCGTTCTGCAGCATATGCCGCGCGTCATGTTGCTAAAAACCTGATAGCTGCTGAGTTAGCAGAGGAAGTTTTGGTACAAATAGCGTACGCGATTGGAGTTGCTTCGCCTGTTTCAATTGATGTCAATACTTTCGGCACAGGAGTTGTTGCAGATCGCTTGCTTGTCCAGTTGATTCGTGATACGTTCGATTTGAGACCAGCCTCCATCATAAAACGTTTGAACTTATTACGACCTACCTATAAGTCGTCTGCAGCCTACGGGCATTTCGGTCGCTCCGAATTTAGCTGGGAGGCACTGGATCATGTGGATGCTTTGAAAAAAGGTGTTGTCCAGTTCGCTTGAGTGCGTTTTCTAAACCTGCAAGCGAATTCTATCACTGACCTATGTTTATAAACACGTTGCTCTCGAAAAGTAGAGTATCGCTTGCCTTTATCGTCCTTTTCCTGACGGGCATATCCATTGATGCCAATGCCCAGGAATCTTCAGTAGGAAAAGAGACGTCTGATACACAACAATCGCTGGTGGATTTGATATCCACCAGCGAACGTTCTGTGTTCTCTCCGACGCAACAAATCAGCAAAGGCCGATTGGATGCGAATGCAAATGTAATGCGGGCCATGTACCGGATAGATGGTGCGCAGTCTGTTTCGCTGTCGGGGTCTCCAACGCAACGCTCAAGGGCATTTCTACAGGAACATGCCGACCCTCTTGGCCTCGATGCATCGCTCCTGGACTTGGACCTTGTTCGTGAGGTGTCCACGGAGTACACAAGCCATACAACATACCAGCAATTCTATGAAGGTATTCCTGTTTATGGCCGCTTTGTGAAAGTGAACATGAACAGGCGCGGTGAAGTCACAATGGTATTGAATGGCTACCATCCCGATCTACGCCTTGTTGGACCAGGAGGAGTATCCCCTGGGATTTCTGATCAAGAGGCCATCAATCGTGCACAGGATTATCTCGACCTTGCGATCGAGCGTGCGAGTGACGGAGAACTGATGGTTTATCCCTCTGAGTCGCCTCGATTGGTTTGGCGCTTTCTTGCATGGACGACGTATCCCTCTCTGGAACTTGAGTTTTTGATCGATGCACGAGACGGCGCCTTTGTGGCTGTCACCCCTACGAACACCCACGTCCATGACGTGGAGATCGGTGCGGACGCCGTATATGGACATTCTGAAATAAGCCGTGTTAATTCACCTTCGATTCAGCCGGTGGAAAATCAACGGCGCGCTTCGGGTACGGGCCTCGTGTTTGATCCCGATCCGTTGACCTC
>JAHQVL010000307.1 GCA_019634345.1 Rhodothermaceae bacterium | reverse complement strand
TTTACAAAGATATTCGTGATCTCCTGGGTGTCGAATTTGTCCAAACCTATACGGCAGCCGAGTATGCCCGATTAACCAACATTGATTTTGGTGGAGTACGAGGATTTACAGTTGCCCTTGATCAACGTGGCTTGGGGCCCGTAAGTGTATCGCTAGACTATACATTGCAGAATGCAACAGGTAACGCGAGTGATCCCAGGGAAACGGCGAACCGCGCTGCTGCTGGAGAAGACCCACGCCCGCGACAGATTCCGTTTAACTGGGACCAACGGCATGCGTTAAATGGCACCCTGGTCCTTTATAAACCAGATAATTTTGCTCTTACTGCTATCGTCCGGTTTGCAAGCGGGCAGCCCTATACACCGACCTTGAGTACAGGATTTGGTGCTGATTTGGAAGGGAATTCGGGACGTAAGCCGAATTATACGATCCTTGATTTCAGAGCGGAAAAGTTTTTCAACCTGCGTGGTTTACAATGGACTGCCTTCTTAAGAGTGTTTAATGTGCTAGACGAGCATTTTTCAAACGGGTTTGTCTTCTCTGACACAGGGAGTCCTTACTATACCCTCATTCCTGCCCAGCAACGAAACCCCAATCCTGGCCGGCTCAACCCACCGAGGCGGATTGAACTAGGGATTTCACTTCGAGGGGGGATTAAGAGATAACATGAGAATTCAGTATTTAACATTCACGATACTCCTCCTACTTTGCCCATGTCCTGCACTCTTTGCGCAGCAGCTTGAACCGACGACCCCGCCGGAATGGAGGAGCCGCATCGATTTTGAACGGCAGGGAACGCACGATGCAAATCGGATTCGGACGATCTTTTATAACTACGGGATGGTGGGCGACTTCCAGGTAAATCCTGATCTGAGTGTATTCCATTCTGCTGAGGTACCCCGCGGAACAGGGCTGAACTATTCTGATGGCATCACGCCCTTTGTACTCGCTCGTATTACTCAGGCAAATGGTAGGGAGGCGTATATGATGCAAACCGGGTATCGAGAGCGACAAGCTTCAAGCCCTTTTTCGGGGCGCGTCATGCGGTATGAACCCCGTCCGGGGTACGCCGAACCCAGTCCGAATATCAACAGAGGGCGTTCCATCGCTCTCAGCAATGACCCGCGTACCTGGCCCGGTGCTATGGATGAATCGGGTATGCCGCGAGATGGCAATGACCCTGCAAATTGTTGGTACGATAAACGCAATGTGGCCGACGACCCTGGCTGGTGCGGCTCCTGGAATGGATTCTTTGGCAAACGCCCCAATGCAGATCAAGAATCGTTCTTTGTCATGGACGACAACTTTTACGACGCCTGGAATTTTTTCCCCGACAGCAGAGATTCGACTCGGAATGGCCTGGGGCTGCGCGTGGAAGTGCGGGGCTTCCAGTGGGCAAACCCACAGGCTCAAAATGTTATTTTTTGGCACTATGACATCGTAAACGAGGGGACCACTACCTACGAGGATATTATCTTTGGGTTGTATAACGATTCGGGTGTTGGAGGGTCGGCCATATCCTGCGATGGGACGCCTGAATCAGATGATGACAATGCTTTTTACAACACCGATTTTGGGTTGGATCTGGTTTATACCTGGGATAAAAATGGACGAGGCGTCAGCCTAAGCTCAAACTGCGCATCAACTGGATACCTTGGTTATGCCTACCTGGAAACCCCGGGCAATCCGTTTGATGGAATAGATAATGACGAAGACGGGATTTTGGATGAAATGAGAGACGGTGGAGTAGGGCAGCGGATCGAAGGCCAGGATGCTATTCGGAATTACTTCCAAAGCAACTACGATGTCGCTTTGTTTCAATCCTTTTATGGACCGCTTGAGGAGCGGCCGGCGTTTGTCGCAGGCGTATGGTGGACCGGGGATGAAGACATGGACTGGGTGGCTGAGTTTAGCGACACCGGTGCGGATGGTATTTTTGAAAACGATGATAACGAGGCAGATACCGGAGAGCTCGATGGCATACCCACCTTCGGAGAGCCAAACTTTGATCGGACGGATGTGAATGAATCGGATATGATTGGACTGACCGGGTTTAAGATGAACCGCATTCGAGCCGGTGCAGGAGCGCCCAGTTCCGAGACGGACAATGTGGTTTTCTTCATGAATCAACTTGAGTGGCCGCTTCGGCTCTACAATCAATTTACGGACCCCGATCCCGACGTCCGTTTCGACGAACCCCTGGTACTGAATTACAACATCGGATTCTTGTTTGCTTCGGGGCCCTTCAGGTTGGAGCCTGGTCGGCGTGAGCGATTCAGCCTTGCCCTTGCGTATGGTGATGATCTCACAGAGTTGGAATCCAATGTAGAGACCGTCCAATCTATCTACAATGCAAATTATCAGTTTGCAACGCCGCCGCCATTACCTACAGTCCGTGCTACCGCAGGGGATGGCTTTGTTCGCCTGTCCTGGGATAATGCTGCTGAACGGTCGGTGGATCCGGTAACCAATCGGAATGACTTTGAGGGATATCGGGTCTATCGCTCTACAGATCCTAACTTTTTGGACGCCCAGGTCATTTCAAATGCGCGAGGCACCGGGCCCTTTGGGAATGGCCGCCCGATTGCTCAGTACGATCTGAAAAATGGGATCAGCGGGTATTCAGACCTGGCTGTCGAAGGGGTTTCGTACTGGCTGGGAGAGGAGAGTGGAATAACACATACCTTTACAGATTCAACCGTCGTTAACGGGCAAAATTATTACTATGCCGTGACGTCCTACGACAGGGGGTCTGAAGAATTTAATTTCTTTCCTTCTGAAAACGCCATCACTATTTCCCGAACCCTGCGAGGAGGTACGATCCTGCCACAGAATGCCGTACAGGTACGTCCGAATCCTCCTGTGCCAGGTTACATAGGGGCCAGTGTAGATCAAGCTGCAATCACTCAAATTACCGGACGTGGATCGGGCCAGGTTAACGTCAATGTGATTAACTCTGACCTTGTGCCAGACAACGAGCGATTCCGCATTGAGTTTGTCGGTGAAGCGGATAGCATTCGGGCCTCCGGGTATAACCTCATTAATGAGTCTGCGGGGGATGTGTTGTATGAACAAGGCAGCGATCTTGGAGGCGAAGGCACTGGTCCGATAGGAGAGGGGCTTCTGGTTGTTATAGATACACCTCCAACAGTAGAAGTCGATTCTCTTGAAACAGGGTTTAGTGCAGGCAGCGTTGCCAATGGGATATTTAGTGTGCAGTATGTAAACGCGCTGTCTATAAACCTACGCCGGCCAGGATACCCCGAAAACCTGACTATTCGATTTTCGGATACACCCCTCGATACGTCTCTCGCCACAATCGGAGCGCCTGCCAAACCCGCTCGATTTAGAATTACGAGCGACGAGTCCGGCATGGTTTACAATTTTCGATTTCGGGATGTGGATGATGATGGGGTCCTGAATGCCGCAGGGGAATTTATTGAGGTCTTAGCCCCGCAGAGCGAAGGCGCAACCCGTGAATCTCCCATTTGGCGGTTTGAACTGGATACCGATTTTTCACCAGTAAACCCTGTTGGTGCAGGCGAGGGGGATGAATACCTGCTCCGCCTTAAAAAGCCGTATGGAAGAGGGGATTCGTTTACTTTTGTAACCGCAGGTGAGCGGGTTGATGAAGCTCAGGCAGAGGAATCCTTCAAGGAAGAAGATCCCTACGTGGTGCCCAATCCCTATGTCGCTTCTGCCAGTTTTGAGCCTGAACGCTTTGCCGTAGCCGGACGAGGTGTTCGCCGGCTAGAGTTTCGAGCGATTCCCGCAAATGCAGCCGTGCGGATTTACAGTTTAAGAGGAGAGCTGGTACAGACCCTGTTTCACGATGGGTCGACGACGGGGATTGTCGCTTGGGACTTGCGGTCTAAGGACAACCTCGAAGTAGCTCCTGGTCTGTATATATTTCATGTTGATGCCGAGGGGCTGGGTGAGTTTGTTGGCAAGTTTGCAATCATCAAATAGGTAAGGAGCCTTATAAACAGCTTACAACGATGATATACGATAGAATAACACCTGGACTTGTTCGCAACTGGAGTGGGTTGTTCAGTTTATGGGTGATCATGTATGTGCTTGTGGTACATCTCCTCGCCTTTCCAGCCGCCGCACAATCCAAAACAGGTACGACGATTGGACAATTCCTGCTAATCGAGCCGAGTGCGCGAGTGGCAGGAATGGGGAATGCGGGCGTATCGCTTTTGGGAGAAGCAAGTGCAGCTTTTTATAATCCCGCTTCCGTAGGCCACATGAAAGGGTCAGATGCACAATTTACGTATGGAAAATGGCTTGCAGACATATCCTATAATTTTGCAGCAGCCTCTGTCCGGTTGGGTACCAATCATACCTTGTTGCTCTCCGTGACTGCCCTTAATTCGGGAGAAATGGATGTGCGATCCGTCGAGCAGCCAGAGGGGACAGGTGAACGATTCTCTGTTAGTGATCTCGCATTTGGGCTTGGGTATACGCGACGGATTACAGATCGATTTTCTGCTGGAATACAAGCAAGTTATGTGCAGGAAACCATCTGGCACAGCACGCTGAATGCGTTCGGGTTAAACATAGGCGTTTATTATGAGCTACCATTCGGAGCTGTGCTTGGTGCAAGCCTTTCAAATTTTGGGACGCAAGGACGATTTGATGGACGCGACCTCCGTGTTCGCTATGACCAGGATCCTGAGCGATTTGGAGATAACAGCAGCTTGCCAGCTGCTCTGTATACAGAATCTTACGCATTGCCCATTTTGTTCAGGGTTGGCGTTGGATGGCCCCTAGAAATAGGCGTCAATGATTTCAACGTTGTGGTTGACGCTTTTCAGCCCAGTGATAATACAGCCAGTGTTAGTATGGGGGGGGAGTGGGTATTTTTTGATATTTTATCCCTTCGTGGTGGGTATCAGCATTTATTCCAGCAAGACGCTGAAACGGGCCTGACTCTAGGGTTTGGACTAAAGTATACCATCTCTACCCTGTATGAGGCACGGATCGATTACGCATGGAATGATTATGGGCGTATCGGGGATGTGCAGCGATTCACTGTTGGATTTGGATTCTGAGCGAGGAAATATGCTAGCTGTACGCAGTACTCTTTTTCTACTTATAATGAACATGGCTATCGGGGCCTATGCGCAACCCGCCCCTCCGGAAAGGCTCGTGGTTCGTTCAGGCGATCAGTCGGTTGTATTGCACTGGAATGCCGGTGAAGAAAGCGACCTGAAGGGGTACCGTATCTACCGGGCAACTGAGGAAACCGGTCCCTTTGAACAACCTGTGCCGGCCGTATTTCGAGATCCTCATTTTGTAGACTTCAGCGTAGAGAATGGGCAGGTTTACTATTACGCAGTGCGGAGTGTAAACCTTGCTGATGAAGAGAGTACCGATTCCAATATAGTACAGGCGACCCCTGATATATTGGATGACGACGCATTTATCAATTATGTGCAACAAACGGCCTTCGATTACTTCTGGTACGAGGCGAATCCTGAAAACGGACTGATTAAGGATCGGAATACCACGAATTCTGCATCAAGTATTGCTGCAGTAGGTTTTGGGCTTTCAGCGATTACTGTAGGGATTGATCGGGGATGGTTAACGAGGGAAGAAGCCAGAGAACGTGTATTAACTACCCTTGAATTTTTTTGGAATAGCCCGCAGGGGCCTGGGAGTAATACAACAGGATATAGAGGATTTTATTATCACTTCCTCGATATGGCAACCGGACTTCGTGCCGGAAACAGTGAGCTCTCTACGGTGGATACCGCGTTGTTACTTGCGGGTATTTTACATGTGGGTGAGTATTTCAAAGAGCAGGAGAGCGAAGAGGAGCGCATTCGAGAGTTAGCCGATTCGATTTATACCCGTGTTGAATGGGATTGGGCGCAACCGCGTCCTCCTCGAATAGGGCATGGATGGCAACCTGATTCAGGGCATCTGCCTTTTGACTGGGGAGGGTACAATGAAGCCATGATTGTGTACTTGCTGGCATTGGGGGCACCTGTCCACACAGTAAATGAGAATGCGTGGTCCAGTTGGACGAGCAGTTATAGGTGGGAAACGCACTATGGGTACAGTTTTGTGGTTTTCCCTCCGCTCTTTGGGCATCAGTATACGCATGCCTGGTATGACTTTAGGGACATCCAAGATGCGTATATGAGTGCGAGGGGAATCGACTATTTCGAAAACTCCAGACGCGCAACCCTGGCAAACCGAGCGTATTCCATCGATAACCCGAGAGGGTGGGGGCATTACAGTGAGACTATCTGGGGACTAACAGCCTCGGATTATCCAGGTGGCTATATCGCCCGCGGAGCTCCGCCTGCTCAAAATGACGAAGGCACCATTGCACCTACCGCTGCTGGGGGATCCTTTCCATTTACCCCCGATGAGTCACTGGCTGCCTTGAGGGCCATGTACGATTCCTATAAAACCCAAATCTGGTGGAGGTATGGGTTTAGAGATGCCTTTAATATTGCCGAGAATTGGTTTGCATCGGATCATTTAGGCATCGATCAAGGGCCCATTGTTCTTATGATAGAAAACCATAGAACCGGTGCGATATGGAATACTTTCATGGAAAATAAATACGTGAAAAACGGCCTGCTCCGCGCTGGTTTTGCTATTCCCAATCATACGGAAGCATCTACTCCCATCGACGCATTTGAGGTTGACGTTTTTCCAGTTCCAGCAGGCAGCCACTATTACGTTCGTTTTCAGGCACAGGGGGCTACAGAATTCAAGATAACAATGTATGATCTTCTGGGGCGGACGGTGCATTCCCAGCAGGCTATCTACCTGCCGGCTGGGAATCATGAGGAATTAATCGATGTAACCGCTCTTCCTAATGGCATGTATCTGTTGCGCGTAGAGCATGGGAACACGACGCAAACAAAGAAAATCGTTATTGCACGCTAACCCGGCCATTAAAAGCCTAACTTTTTAAAAGCATAATGAGGCAGCATACCCTACCTTCGGTACTCGTCCTTCTCATCCTTTTCTTTGCAGGATGTGATACCCCGGCACCCGTTGAGCACTCTTCGACTGAGATTGATTTCAGAGAGGATCCCTTCATTCTCGATCTCCAGGAGAGAACCTTCCAATGGTTTTGGGAAACGACGCCCGATTCAACAGGCCTAACGCCGGACCGGCATCCGAAGCGCCCATTCTCTAGTGTAGCTGCCGTTGGGTTTGCGTTGACAGCGTATGGAGTTGGCGCCGAGAATGGCTATGTCTCTCGCCAGGAAGCAGCGCAACGGACAAAAAAAACGTTGGCGTATTTCTGGAATGCTCCCGTTGGCGAGCAACCAGAGGGCGTCATCGGGCATCATGGTTTCTTTTATCACTTTTTACATATGGATACAGGGACCCGCTATAGACAAACCGAGCTTTCGTCTATTGATACCGCCTTATTCATGGCAGGGGCGTTGTTTGCACAGTCCTATTTCGATGGGGATGATCCCGTAGAAAGAGACATTCGCGCTTATGCAGACTCCCTGTACCGCCGTGTTGAATGGACCTGGTTTCAGCGTGATAAGGCCCCTTTGATTACGATGGGGCATCGCCCGGAACGGGGTGGATTTGGGCAGGCAGCCTATCAGGGATACAATGAAGCCATGATTTTATATATCCTTGCCTTAGGAGCACCCACCCATTCCATTGACGCTGATGCCTGGAGCGCTTACACGAGTACCTATCAATGGGGTGAGTTTTTCGGCCAGGAAATGGTGCAGTTTAGTCCTTTGTTTGGCCATCAGTATTCGCATGTTTGGATCGATTTTCGAGGCATTTTTGACGAGTACATGCGTGAGAAGGGGATTGATTATTTTGAGAATTCCCGGCGTGCGACATTATCTCAACAGGCTTTTGCTATGAATAACCCGAATGGATTCAAGGAATACGGTGAATTTATGTGGGGGCTCACCGCCAGTGATGGGCCGGCAGGGGAGTGGCACATACACAATGGAGATTCTGTCCGGTTCAGAAGGTATTGGGCACGAGGAGCCAGCCTGAGGCATGTCAACGATGACGGTACCATCGCTCCGACTGCAGCAGGAGGATCGTTGCCGTTTGCACCGGACATTGTAGTCCCTACGTTGAAAAACTTTCATGATCGGTATGAGGATCATGTCTTTAACGAATACGGTTTTGTAGATGCGTTTAATCCCAGTTTTACTTTTGAAGGCGCCGATATAGAGTTTGGGCATGTCGATCCTGAGCTTGGTTGGTTTGACAGTGAGCAGTTGGGTATCGATCAGGGGCCGATTGTTCTGATGATAGAAAACTATCGTTCGGAGCTGGTCTGGGATGTAATGAAAACAAACCCGTACATTGTTCAAGGTTTGTGCAAGGCCGGTTTCCGGGGAGGATGGTTGGAGAGCCCGTGCACGACAGAAAACGCATCAGGATAAATACGAATATGGTGGAGCAGACAGGATCAGCCCGATTGAGCATCCCTTTTATCAGATATGCCGTTGGAGTGCTTCTTATCACGTTTCTAATGACTGCTCCCCATACTCTTGTCCACGCCCAACAACGCCCCTTTGGCGCAGGGATCATCATCGGCGACCCAACGGGGTTCACGGCTAAGTATTGGAAGAATAAAGAAAATGCCTATGACTTTGGGCTCGCATGGGCGCTAGGGGATAACGGGTCCGTGCTTATATACGGAGATTATATCTGGCACCGTTTTGAGATCACCGGCGAAGCCCGAACCCCTCTTTATTTTGGTGTGGGTGCGTGGTTCGGGGCGAATGACAATCGGACGGGCCTGGGAGCACGGATACCTCTCGGGGTAACGCACCTCTTTGCGCGAGATCCTATCGATGTGTTCTTCGAAATCGTACCTGCAATCAGAATTGTCCCGGATACGGATTTGGATGTTCAGGGCGGATTTGGGATCCGGTATTACTTTAAGTCAAGCAGTAGGAAGTAGCCCTCTTTAAAAGTCCGTTCTAAAAAAAGTGAAAGCTACCCTAAACTAGAAAATTATAGGTTCAATCGGTCCATTTTCATGGGAAGCCTCGTCATTGATTAACAGATACCTGGATAAAAGCTAATCGAGCCAGAAATCAGGATATGTAGGAGTTTTCCTACATATCCTGCCCCGCAATTACCTTGAAAGTGGTATTGCATCCTCCTATATTCGCATAGCCGTACACAAAGGCATGTATGTTTTGCGGTTCTCATTTCAGCTTTCAAGAATAACGTGAATTACCGTATCTACTATTTCTGTTGCATCGTTTTCTTAGTATTTGTTCTTCCTGCAACCGCCCAAAATTATTATTACGTTGATGCCCTCATAGGAAGCGACTCGTTGTCGGGTACCACACAGGCGATTGATATCGCTACTCAAACCGGACCGAAGGCGACTATTGAAGGGGCCATTCAAGCTGCACCGGAAGGAACCGTAACGGCAATTTATTTGCTTTCGTCGACGTATACGAGGGATGAGTCAGGTGTAGCAGATGCGATGGGTAATGCGGGAGGCAATGATTCAGACGGCATCACTGTTCAAGGGAATAAAACAATCCATCTCATTCTGGCTCACCCGGAAGAAGTTGACATTTCAAGCCGTTTGGAAATAGATCTTGCAGCAGGCTACTCCCTTCAGATTCGAGATGACGTCACTAGAGTCCAAACGAAGAGTACGCTAAGTAGTGGGTTTGAATTGAATTCAGGCAGTTTAGAATGGGATGTAGGTTCCGGTCAGCAGATTTTTTTGCTAGGCGATGCCATCGTTGGAGAGGATACCCGTTTCGTTTTAGATGACCGGTTGCAAATGGATGAAGGCAGCCTTGATATCGCTGCAGGTGCCGAGGTAATACTGAGAAATGGAATGAGGATAGGTGAGACCGGTTTTGTCAATAATGCGGGACGCATAGAGGCCGATGATGCTATTGAATACTCATGGAATGGGGCTTTCATCAGACCTCTTGAAGAAAGTAATACCTACTTGATCAATGAACCTTCTGGGGTAATCAATTTAAACAGGCGCGGTACGTCGATTGAAGGACCTGGAATTGCGATTAATAGAGGCTTGATTCGAAGCGATACTCGCCAATCTTCTGTAAACTCAAGTCAAATCTTTGGATACTTTTTTAACCTGGGGATAGTAGAGATTGCTTCTGGGTATTTTAGGATAGGAGAAGTTCGAACGGTACTGGATGATGAGGAAGGTGGACAGATTATCACTGGGCCGGAAACATGGGTTACGATAAATCAGGCTTCCATGAGCCCCAATAGCCGATTCGAAGGAGAGGGACGGGTCATTTTTGACGAATGTACATTTGAAGGTACCTTTGAGTTTTATGGCGAACTTACGCTGAGTAATTGCCAGTTCACTGATACAGCAAAACTGAACCATTTGGGCAATGAGGTGAATATTGGCAATGGAGTCTCGATAGAGCCGAGCGGAGAGATTCAGTTTAAAAAACTACAACTTAACTCAAGTACTTCTGCATTGGCTCTTTTTACAGACCTGCTTGTTGAGGAGTTAGAAGTTTGGGGACTCTTATCAGGTCCAGGCAACATTACCGTTGAATCGTCTATGGAATGGGAGCAAGGGACTATCGAAGGGCCGGGGCGAGTCATATTAAATGGAAATGGGTTTTCCAGTCGATCCTCGATGACAATCCAGTCAGAGCTGGTTATTGCTGAAGATGCCTCGTTTGTGGTAAACATGAACGAACTAGATGGAGACGGGAAGCTTGTTGTTGAGGAAGGGGCGTCTGTCGAAATACTGTATCTTCGGGGAGCTTCTTCTCCAGATACACTCACGATAGAAAATGCCGGTTCGATACAGTACACGAGCCGCAGTCCTTCTAGTGTTTTGGTAGGTCATGTCGTGAATCGAGGGCTCTTTTCTTTGGGCGATGGAAGTTCTTTTCAAGGACTTGGTCGCACGCTCGTGGTTCACGGACGGTTTACGAATGAATCTGGTGGGGTGCTGACAGGGGTAGGAGAACTTGATATTTCACAAGCCAAGTTTATAAATCATGGGGAAATAAATCCTGGGAGGAGCGACTTTCCGGGCCAGATTAATATCATCGGAGATCTTATACTTGATGACATGTCGAATGCTTCCTTCGACGTCTTTTTCTTTCCTGACTTAATACATGTAGACGGTGCTATCAATTTTGGTGGAGCACTCAATATTGTCTTTCCTTCCGAAGAAAATCCACGATTTGATTTTGAACAGCCCTTATTCACATCTACATCAAGCACTGGCTCCTTCGAAGACATCGATGTCCAGCTACCAGCTCGGTTTGGGGATGCTACTGCTTCAGTAGAGCAACGGTCCGATACGTTGATGCTTGTGTTTTCTGGGTATAACGTCAATCCTGTCGCTGTTGATGACTCACTGACCATCACCGAAGGAGATACCGTCTTGATCGACGTAAAAGCGAATGATTTCGACCCCCTAGGTGATACGCTCTATGTCACAGTCAATCCCACTCCCAGGATCGGTATTTTTGACAACGGCACGCCTGATGATCGCACGGACGACCTTATCCAATACTCGGCAACGCAACAGACGGCTGGCGAAGATAGATTTTCTTATGCAGTACGTGATAACAAAACTGGCTTCGACTCTGGAAGTGTTATCGTGACCATTGTGGGAGTAGATGATAGTCTAGCTTTTGTGGACTATCCCTTACGAGGTGCATCGGTGGGGTTACCGTATGAACATCTGATAATCGCACGGGATGTGGATGACCAGGACGTGACACTAATGGCCTCAGAGCTTCCTTCCTGGTTGTCTTTGGTAGATTCAGATCAACGATTCGGACAGGCAACAGGGCGTTTGGTGGGCACACCGGGTACTGAAGATGTCGGAACGCATGCGGTGAAGATCGCCGGTACGTCGAGCACTGGGACGTTCTTTCATGAGTTTATGATCGAGGTGTTGCCTGATGGAAATTTGCAGCCACCTTTTGATGCGGAGATAAATGACTTTGCTCCCCTGTTTACCTGGGATACCCGCCCTGGTATTGTAAGTTATCAATTTCAATTAGCTGAAGAGGGCAGAATTAGTGACGCGCCGCTCTTGTTACAACGCACACTGATTGATTCCTCTGGGATTACTCAACCACAGTTCACAATTCCTCCAGACCTGATTAGGAGCCAGCAGTCCTACGATTGGCGCGTTGGGTATTTGTCCGATCAAGGGATTCTTAACTGGTCGGGAATAAGCTCTTTTAGTATTCCTGCGCAAGGCCCATTACCAGCTCCAGTGATTGTTGGTCCGGCTGATGGTGAAACCAACCTATCTTTGCCGGTGAGTTTCCTCTGGGAAAAAATTGCTGGGAATTCTGGATATAGGATTGAGATATCCACTGACTCCACATTCATTTCAGGGAAGAAACTAGCAGGCGGTAGGGATATAGTCGATAGTGAGTTTGCTGAGGGGCTATTCGACCAATTGGTGGGGGGAACGCGCTATTATTGGCGTGTTGCAGGAAGAAATGAAGCAGGTGACGGGTTGTTTTCTCCCACGCGGTCCTTTACTACCCAACCCGTCTCAAGGCGAATAACCTCCTTACCGATCGAAACTGGTGAGTTGTATTGGGCTGAATTTAATGATAACTCCCGCTATGATGCCCTCATCGTTTCTCGAGACACCTTCCGGACAGCATTGCACCTATCGGATTTTCGGGGTGTTGAGTTAGATGCTGAACCTGCTGAAACCGGGCTGCCTGATATTATGGGTACGGCTGCCTGGGGCGATTATGACGCTGACGGAGACCCTGATTTGATCCTGGCTGGTATGGATGCCTCGGGGAGTGTTGCGACCCGTGTGTACTCCCTACATGAAGGCGAATTTACACGTGCTTCGTTTGCGCTTCCACCGGTGAGGAGTGTGGTTGAATGGGGGCGTTTTGATCTCGACCTTGACTACGATCTGTTACTCTCGGATGTAGATGAGCAGGGGGATGGTGTTACCTATGTTTTGACTCGTGAAGGGGAGGCATTCAATATCCAGCATGTGTTTGATCTTGGTGGAGTGGCCCAATTTGTCGATTTTGATCAGGATGGTGACAACGATATTCTTGTAGGTGCAGGGATGAATAGCACTGAGTCTGGATTGCAAATCTACAGAAATGACCAGGATTCTTTACTAATGATCTTTGAGATTGATGATGTTAATATTGGCGGAGTTGCCTTTGGGGACTTTGATGTGGATGGCGACCAGGATGTCGTCATAACTGGTAAAAAGTCAGAACAGCCAATAACACTATTCTACTTGTATAACGGCAGCGAATTTGTAGTAGAAGCTCATTCATTTGTACCAAGCAAAGAACGGCCTTCTTGGACCGATCTCGATCACGATGCGGATCTCGATCTTTTTATTCCTGGAGATAAAGAAGGCAACCAGCCATCAAGGGTATATATCAATACAGACGGTGAATTCGAAGACTTTTCCTTAACAACTCTTGAAGGCATAGATGTAGAAGGATATTCCTGGACAGACATTGATCTTGATGGAGACCACGATCTGGTTATAAGCGGGAAGGATTCTTCAGGCCATACCTTGCAGGTGTGGGATAAGTACACGGAACGTATCGTGGATCGGGTGCCGGATCCAGGTCGAGTAGAAATAAAAACCTCTAGTTTGAATTCGATTACATTTACATGGACAATGCCTGAACAGAGACTGCGGCCTCTGGAATTGATGCGCTATATCGTCGAAGTTCGATCTCAGTCTACAAATCAGTTGCTCTCACCCACACATATAGATGGTGTATCCTTTTCTGCCAGGTTGTTTATTCCTGGGGCTGCCAATGCGGGCCCAGCACGTGAATTCACGATAAATGGCCTTTCTCCGGATTCGACATATTCCGTAAGGGTACATGCCGTTGATCTGTACGATAATCTCGAGTACGGGACTTTTCAACGCACTTCGAATACGTTTCAATTCTCCACTATGGCTGGCATCTCAGATGAAGATGAAAGCCTGATAGCCCCAGCAGATCTCGATGGGGACGGGGATGTCGATGCCTTTCATGAGGTGAGTAATCCAGGGGAAGAAACAAGACTGTCCTTTTTTAAGCAGGAAAATAATCGGTTTTTTGAGACTGAAACAAACCTGGGCCTGCTTTCGGTCAACTCGTTCGACGTGGGTGATTATGATAACGACAATGATCTGGATATCCTAATGGACGGCCTCAATAATACAATGGGGGTCTATATAAACGAGGAAGGATTTAGCCCTGATAATTTTATGGCGTTGGATGAATACAGAGGTGCAGTGTACTGGTGGGATATCGATCAGGATAACGATCTGGATGTAGTGGCAATGAGGCAGGATGAGTTGTTTGTGTACCTTTCTGAATCAGGTGTACTTGCCTCTGAACCCGATGTTTTTGAGCTGGGTTTCTCTTTAGGAGGGAGGGTTGTTCCAGGTGATTATGATAATGATGGAGATCTAGATTTTTACGCGCCAGGGCAGCATTTGAGTGCGTTGGTCATAAATGAGAACAATCAATTTAGGCCTATATTTTCGGGCATATCCGATAAAACGTCGACTGCAGCAGCCTGGGGAGACTATGATAATGATGGAGACCTGGATATTGTGGTTTGGGAAGATCAGCACAATACGTCCCGGCTTCACCTTTATGAGAATAAAGGCGGTTTGTTCGTCTCAAAAATGTTTCTTGGCGATCGTGGAGATGGGGGCCGATTGGCCTGGGGAGATATTGACAATGATGGTGATCTCGATCTGATGGCACCGGAAAGATTTCAAGCACTGCTATTTTATAACGAAGGCGATCATTTTGTTAAACAAGAAAATGCTTACCCCGTGACCTTTGGTGGGCGGTTGATTCAAAATGCACCTATCATGCAAGATATTGATGGCGATCATGATGTCGATTTGATCTATCGCAATTATATGCTTCGCAATCGCCCCAATGCGCTTAAAAACAAGCCTCCTACACCACCACAAGAACTGGATGTCGAAATACTGGAAGGGGGCACAAAAGCTCGGTTGACCTGGAGCGAAGGATCAGACGATACGACGCCGTCCAAGGCTCTGACCTATAACGTGCGTGTAGGCAATGAGTCAGGACAGGGCGATATAGTTAGCCCCATGTCTATCCTCGAAGGGCCCCAAGAAGGATGGCGGATGCGTTATGGTATGGGCAATGCAGGGAAGAGGCGAGAGTATATAGTCAACAATCTGCAACCAGGTACGACCTATTTCTGGAGTGTGCAGGCGCAGGATAACAGTTTTGCCGGCGGTCCGTTCTCTGAAGAGATTCCATTCACGACCAACGGTATTAGTATCGGTGTGGAAGATGAAGCGAATGGGCTCACGTTTGATCTTTTCCAGAATTACCCTAACCCTTTTAATCCATCTACCACACTTCGTTTCTCTATCTCAGAAGTAGCTGAGGTAAAGCTAGAGGTGTATGACATTTTGGGCCGGCGCGTTGCTCAACTGGTTAACGGTACCTATAATCCTGGGCACCACGAGATTCAGTGGCAGGCAGATCGTTACGCGAGCGGATTGTACTTCGCGCATATGGAGGCCAATGCGTTTACGAAAGTGGTTAAGATGGTGTTGGTGAAATAATACCTGACAACCCGCCTTGCCAAGATCTCAAGCGATGCGTATCCTGCTGAGGTCCATTTAGCCCACCTGAGTCTATGAGTGGCGGTTGTTGTTGGCGGTGACGTGAGATGCCTCTGGTGACATAAGCAGGCGCTGTCCTATGCATCCGTTGTTCATTTTTGCTTGTGGTTTAGCAGTCGTATTGGGATGTATCCTGATTCTTCGGCTGCATGCTTTTCTCGCTTTATTGCTGGGTACCCTTACAGTAGCTCTCCTAACTCCAGTAGAAGCCCTACAAGCGTATGCAGCAGCGCAGGGACTGTCCGATGGAGCAACGGCAGCCCTGCTGAATCAGTCCATTGGATCGCGCATCGCTGATGGATTTGGACGAACGGCGGGGCAGATTGGGATTGTAATCGCAATGGCCTCTGTGATCGGTATCTGCTTATTGGAGAGTGGGGCGGCAGA
>JAHQVL010000306.1 GCA_019634345.1 Rhodothermaceae bacterium | reverse complement strand
GGCAGGCAGAGGATGTCATGCAGGCTCCATCGGTAACAAAAACATTTAGCGCTTCGTGGCACTGGTTGAATCCGTTTAATACCGATGTCTTGGGATCTCGTCCCATGCGTGCCGTGCCCATCTCGTGAATGCAGAGACCCGGCTCGGCTCCGATTTCGTCTTCTTTGAAGTTGTTAAACGGCTGGATATTACGGGCCCCTGCAGCCTCCAGCATCTCCATTGCGGCGATGGGGACGTCTTTGCGCATCGCCATCTCGTTTTCTCCCCAGGTGCATCGAATTTTTAACTGGGGAAGGCCGTAGGCATCGGTTTCATCGGATAACACGACGTAGTTGTCTTCACGAGGCAAGGTTTCGCACCAGCCCCCGATCCACATGCGCCACGGGCCTGGGTCTCGGAGTGAATGTTTGAATTCTGCTCCGAAGGACGTACCCCCGATACCCCGTTCCCAGGATGAGCGGCTGGCGCCTCCTTGGAATCCGTATCCACGGACATAGTCAGGGTGCTCTGAGGCTTTATCTCCCAGGTTGCGGAACCGGATGACATAAATGCCATTTGGCCGCCGGCCCTGGTAATACCGGTCTTCGAGATCCGGCATTTCACCCGAAGCACCGACTCGGAAATGATGATCCATCAAATACCTGCCGAGTGCTCCGCTACGGTTAGCAAACCCGTTGGGAAATCGGTTGCTTCTGGAGTTTAGTAATACTTGCGTACTGCCCAATGCGGAGCCGCACAGGAAGATGATGCGCGCGTACGTGGTATGCATCTCCTTGGTTTGCGTATCAACAAAGCGGACGCCGGTTGCCTTGCCCGTTTCTTCGTTATAAATGATACTATGGACCAGGCTGTGGGGACGAATTGACAGATTTCCAGTTGCTCTCGCAGCCGGTAGGGTGGAAGACTGACTAGAAAAATACGACCCGGTTGAGCATCCTCTAGAACAAGGACCGCAATAGTGGCAAGCGGCGCGTCCGTTGTGGGGTACAGTCAGCACGGCGGTACGTCCAATGGTTACGCGTCGGTCGGGGTAGGTGTGTTCGACTCCTTTCTTGAATACTTTCTCGGCTGCGTTCATCTCCATCGGAGGAAGGAACTCGCCATCGGGCAGTTGAGGAAGGCCTTCGGCTTGCCCACTGATACCGGCAAACTGTTCTACATAACTGTACCAGGGTGCAAGGTCATTATACCGGATGGGCCAATCGACACCATGGCCGTCGCGTGCGTTGGCTTCGAAGTCGAGGTCGCTCAGCCGGTAGCTTTGCCGGCCCCACGTAAGGGATCGCCCACCAACCTGGTCGCCGCGAACCCAGGTGAAGGGCTTCTCTTCAATGTATGGGTTTCCCCTGTCTTTGAGATAAAAGTGTGCCGTGTCTTCACTGGGCCCTCCACGCCGGCCCAGGGTTGGCCAGTCGCGTTGTGCTTCTTGCCGTGAAATGGCTCGGCCCCGATAGGTCATCTCCCAAGGCTGTTTGTGCTCCGTGATATAGTCCTGGCCATGCTCGACGTTGCGTCCTCGTTCGAGGACTAGCGTCTTGAGTCCGCCTTCACAGAGTTCCTTGGCTGCCCATCCGCCGGTTACGCCAGAGCCAATAACAATGGCGTCGTGTTCTTCTCGTTGGTGGTAATTCATGATAGGAGGAGGATTGAGTGAATCTTAGGACCAGGCGCGGCCGACTTCGTCGTAGGGGATATCGCCCCGGTAGGTGCCCATTGGTTGGATGCGTAGTTCTTCAGATGCGCCTACTTCAGACGTATAGTATCCAACGACCGTGAGTTGCTTGAACTCGCGAAATAAGGCAGGGAGCTCTGGGGGTAAACCCTTTTCCTCGTTTGCATCTGAAGCCGAAAATGCCTGTTGGGCCATTTGTTCGACGAGTGCATGCTGTTGTTCTGGAGAAGCATCGACAAACGGCATCTCGTATCGACGCTGAGCTTCTTCGTTTAGGATGCGGAGTCCGGTCAAGATGGTGTTTTTGTCCTCCTCAAGATACCAGGACGTCAGCATATTGTCGATGAACGCAGGCACTCCTGCGCCACTTGCCCCTGGAGTATCAGTGGCAGGGATGATGATGTCGGATAATGTGGTAACCAGCTTATACTGATCGGCATCCAGGGATTGCGGTACAAAATCCGCATCCGGTGGAGTTGCCCGGCATCCAGCCAGGACGCCGGAGACGAGCGATGCAGAGAGGGCACTCCCTGTGAAATAGCCAATCCGTTTAAGCGCATCGCGCCGGGTGAGCAGGTGGAGGGATTCGGAATCCATGGGTTTAGGGGGCGGGTGGAGGTAGGATAAGATAATAGTTGAGCGCATGGCGCTCAACTATTTGTTTCTGGTTTCTGGTTTCTGGTGAAAACTATGCTTCGGGTACAAACCAACAAGAAACGAGAAACAAGAAACCAGAAACAGCTCCAATAAAGCCAACGCTTTATTGGAGCAAGTTAGGGCATGTAAAAAATATCGTTCAACCTGATTTCAATCCCTGGAAGAAGTGTTGAGGTTAGGGTATCATCTTGTTCATTTAGCAAGGAAAAGGATTTCTGGTAGTGCCCCTGTATCAAGCAGTATACAGATACATTTTCAGTTTGCGGATCGATAATCCAGTACTCTTTAACTCCAAATCGTTCATAACGACCGAATTTCAATTCTCGATCATGATTCGGATTACTCGGGCTCAATACCTCAATTGCAATGTCCGGAGCACCCGTTGCATTCTTCTCATTGAGAATGCCACGGTTCTCATTTGAAATAAAAAGCACGTCGGGTTGTACGATGTCGAAATCAGAGAGGAGGACATCAAAAGGGGCCACCAATACAATTCCTGATTTTTGAGCTTTTACCCAGATGTTGAGTATGCCAGCAAGATTAACAATAATCTGTTGATGTATGTATCTGGGGGCTGGAGACACGTAATGGATCCCATCAATGATTTCATGGCGCTTCCCATCGTCAGGGATTTGACAATAGTCTGCATACGTAAGGCGCTTATAGGGAGTGGGTTGAGCAGGGACCATATTACTGGATGGCGATATAGTTAAGAGTACAGTGTCTGCGCTACGACCAATCTCCTTTTTATATAGACGAGAAGGGTAACCGTTTCGAAATCTGGTATAAACCTTTCAGAGCAGTAACACATTTTTTCAGGCAAATTAACCTATATTTGCCTTATTGATCTCTATTTCGCTCTATTTGGGTTACTTGCTATAAACATCTGTTGTTTATAATGCTGCTGTATCGATGATTAACCGCTGCTTGTATATACTAGCTCTGCTCCAGCTAGCTGTTGTGCCCCTGTTAAAGGCACAGACAGTTATAGAGCACGAAGGAGTGCGATACAAAGTCACCAGCTTGACTATGGACGATGGCCTGCCCAGCAATTATGCGTACTCGGTTGTGGATGACCCCATGGGATGGGTGTGGATAGGGACTGCTAATGGGTTAGTCCGCTATGATGGGATTACGTTCAGGACATACAATCCCATAGTTGGAGATACAACCAGTATAAGTACGCCTGATATTGGTAATGTATATGTCAATCCATCAGGCGAGTTATTTGCATTTAGTTGGGCGCGTATACCCGGTGGCATAAATCAATTTGATTCCCAAACGGAAACGTTTCGTCGGTTTAACACCCAGTCGTCTTCGTTACCTGCAGATGGAATTACCGCAATCTATCCCTCTCGATCTCAACCAAATACATTGTTACTGGGTTTGATGGATGCAGATGGGATACCGCATTTATGCAGATTCGACTTAAATACCTATGAAGTGACACTCCTGGGAGAGGGGTTAAGTGAATTTCTAGATGGCTCTGACTGGATTGATGGCTTGTATGAGGACGTTGACGGGACAATTTGGGTCGTAAAAGATGATGGACTCTACAAAGTAGCTTCGGAAGGAGTTTCTGCCGTCCCGCAGTTCTTAAACACGCGTGTATTCTCAATATATGAGGACTCGGATGGACAGTTGTGGGTAGGAGCTGTTGGTGGGCTCTATCAACTTGATCGGATTAGCGGGGAAGTCGTCAAATATACTCCTGACAATGGGGATAATGTGATATCTATCCATGAGGACTCAAAAGGCACCCTTTGGGTTTTGTACCAACTAGAAGGTGTGGCAACATTTGACAGAGATGAACATCGATTCATCTCTTTTCCCTATCCCATTAAGGTGGACTTTACGAATGATGCTGTTTCTGAAGATCGGTTTGGCATGCTTTGGATTAATGGAAGAGATCAATTAATTCGTATACAATCCCTTGATAATGCATATACAAAATATGATGGGGAATCTACAGAAACGTATTCGCGCGCTGCCATCAAAGATGAAAAAAATTATGTATGGCTAGCCTATCCCGGGGCAATACATAGAGTGAATAAAAAGACGGGCAATGTTTCGGTAATAGGGGAATTTGGCGTTTCGAGTATCACGCAGGATCACAGAGGAGATATCTGGCTTTCGACGGCTTGCAATAGAGAAGAACTCGTCCGTTATATTGATGGAGATCCTCAAGAAAGGAGAGTGTACAAACATAATCGAGCTAATGATGAGTCTCTGGGGCCAGGATGTGTAAATCCTGTATATGAAGATATTAATGGAAATGTATGGGTTTCACTTTGGGGGAACGGACTTGATTTATTTAATCCAGAAGACGAGACATTTCGTCATTTTGCATTCAGCAGATTGGGCATTGAAAATGAGGGTGTGCTTTATATTAATGAGGTAGCTTCTGAACCAGACATATTGTGGATAAGCACAGAAAGAGGGCCCGTTCGTTTTGATGTGAAGAAGGAAGAGTTCACAAGTTTCTTTTTAACTTCTCTTGAACGTACTATGATGGTATTAGAGGACAGAAAGGAACGTTTGTGGGTAGCGACAGCAAGCAATGGATTGCATCTTCTTGACCGAGAAAACGGAATGATTGAACAGAGTTATTCCGTTGAAGATGGGCTGTCGCACAATTTTGTTTATTCTATCTATGAAGACAAGGACGGGTATTTGTGGATGAGCACAAATTATGGACTGTCCCAATTCGATCCCGAGCAGGAGATCTTTCGGAATTATTACACATCCAATGGGCTACCCACACAGTATTTTGGAGAGTTTGGCAAATTCCAAAGTGAAGACGGAGAATTGTTTTTTGCCGGAAAGGATGGGGTGTTTTCGTTTTACCCCGAGGATATCACCCTGACTTCTCGCGAATCGGATATGTACTTGACCAATCTTCAGATCAATGGAGAACACCAAAAGCCATCCTCCTCTGGACCCCTAAAGCAATCCATCCGCCTTGCAGAGTCTATCACACTTAGTGCTAAGCAAAATGATGTGACTATCGATTATGTAGGTGTGCAACCAAATAGCCCTGAGTTGCAGCAGTACCGATACAAGTTAGAGGGTTTTGATGAAGAGTGGATCGATGCTGGCCAGCAACGAAGTGCCCGTTACTCCCTCATCCCTGCTGGTGATTATACGTTTCGAGTCGCAGCTGCCAATGCAGATGGGGTTTGGAGTACGAAGGAGGCGCAGTTGGCAATCACAGTGCTTCCTCCGTGGTGGCGGAGTGTGTATGCGTTTGTGGTTTATGGTTTGTTGTTAGTCGTTGGGGTAGTCGGTGTTGATCGCTTCCAGCGTAATCGTGTGATTCGTAAAGAGAGAGAACGAGCACGAGAGCGAGAGTTGGCGCAGGCCAGGGAGATTGAACAGGCGTATACTCAGCTTAAGACAACCCAGCAGCAACTCGTGCAGCAAGAGAAGATGGCGTCCCTCGGGCAATTGACTTCTGGAATCGCTCACGAAATTAAAAACCCGCTGAACTTTGTCAACAACTTCGCGCAGATCAATGAAAAGCTTGTTGATGAAATCCTACAGGTGAAGGAGAACGACCCGGAAGAATTTGAAGAACTGTTGTCTGATCTCAAGGGAAACACCCGGCAGATCAAAAAGCACGGCGCCCGTGCCGATCGCATCGTGCGCAACATGATGGAGCATGCCGCCTCTAGTGAAGGCAAT
>JAHQVL010000305.1 GCA_019634345.1 Rhodothermaceae bacterium | reverse complement strand
GGATCTTGTAACTGTGGATCTTTATCCAGCAATTCACGAGCTGCGTCACGGGCGCTAGTCAAAATCTCAACGTCGACAGTAATATCAGCAATTTTCAGATCAGGCAACCCGCTTTGCTTGGTCCCAAAAAAATCACCTGCTCCGCGCAGCTTCAGATCCACTTCACTGATTTGGAACCCATCCGTTGTAGCCACCATCGTATTCAAACGCTCTTCCGCTTCTGCAGTACGCTTGTAGTCAGCCATCAATACACAATAACTTTGATTCCCCCCTCGTCCAACCCGTCCTCTCAGCTGATGGAGTTGACTCAGGCCAAATCGTTCAGCATGCTCAATTACCATCACCGTTGCATTGGGTACATCGACGCCTACCTCTATCACAGTGGTTGCCACCAAAATATCCGTCTCGCCACTCTTAAACCGGTCCATCGCCTCTTCCTTCTCATAGGCAAACATCCGGCCATGGATCAAATCAACTTTGTATGGACGAAATTCTTCGACCAGCTTTTCATAGCCCGACTCTGCATCTTTTAAGTCGAGCTTCTCGCTCTCCTCAACAAGAGGATAAACAACATACGCTTGCCGGCCCTCTCTTAATTGCTCCTTGATAAACGCGTACACCTCTCCCCTTCGCTTGTCTGAGCGGAGCATTGTCTCAATCGGCTTTCTCCCTGCCGGCAACTCGTCCATCACGGTCACATCCAAGTCTCCATACAAGGTCATCGCTAGCGACCGTGGAATGGGAGTAGCTGTCATTAACACCATATGAGGGCTATCCCCTTTGCTCAGCATCTCGGCCCTCTGCAACACGCCAAACCGATGCTGTTCATCTACAATGGCCATCCCGAGTTGTTTAAAAGCAACCTTGTCCTGAATTACAGCATGTGTCCCTACCACAACATGCCCCCTGCCTTCCCGAATATCTTCAAGAATCTCCTCTCGCAATGCCTTTCGTTGCCCTCCGATAAGTAATCGCACCTCGACGCCAAGCGGTTCGAGATACTTAACCAGGTTAGCATAATGCTGCTCAGCCAGAATCTCGGTTGGAGCCATAAACGCGCTCTGATACCCATTGTCGAGCGCATGCATCATAGCAGCAACAGCAACAACCGTTTTCCCGCTCCCTACATCGCCCTGTACCAGGCGGTTCATCTGAATGCCCTTGGCCGTGTCTTTCTTGATATCTTCCAGGGCGTTCTTTTGCGCCCCGGTCAACTCAAACGGCAAGACGTCATCCAAAAACCGATTCATATACGTCCCTTTTGCCTCAAGCACAGGCCCGGCCACCTTCTGTTTTCCCTGCCGCGTCATACCCAGCATGAGCTGGATGAAGAACAACTCCTCAAACTTCAACCGTTCGCGCCCCTGCGCCAGTTCAACCGAGCTTTTGGGGAAATGTGCAGCACGAAGGGCGACGCGCCCCTCCATTAGTTTATATTTTTCAACCAGCCAGGCTGGCAGGACTTCCGGGATACGCAGGCCTTCCGTTTTAAAGAGGCCATGGACGGCCTTGCGAAAGCTGCGGCTTGTCATACCCACCTTATCAAAAGCCGC
The DNA here is from genome assembly GCA_019634345.1 of Rhodothermaceae bacterium. Lineage (GTDB taxonomy): Bacteria > Bacteroidota > Rhodothermia > Rhodothermales > JAHQVL01 > JAHQVL01. Next base: position 9,196 of record JAHQVL010000305.1, on the reverse strand, counting down.
CCCACCTGGATACAATGCAATGATACGCCCTGTATCTAAAGACGCCCCTTCCTCATCCAGCTTATCAAAGTCAGGATGGGTGATCGAAAACTGCCGCCCGAATTGCTGCGGCTTTCCATGAAATGCAACCCGATCGCCCTTCGCAAACACTTTTGCTATCCAACCCGTGCGATGAAACCAGACTCCTTTTAACCGCCCTCCCGATTCATCTTGCAGCACTACTTCGAACCGAGTCCGCCTCCCTCCCGGCACATGCCCTGTTGATACCACGGAACCCACTACAGTCATAGACCCGACCTGCGGCTTAATCGAAGCAATGGGAGTCACACTCGATCGATCCAGATAGCGGCGTGGAAAATAGTGCAGCAAATCCCGATACGTACGCACACCCGCCTTCTCCAGAACCTCCCCCTTCCGAGGCCCGATCCCTTTCAGATATTGAAGTGGTTCGTTGAATACGTCGATTGACATCGATTTTGTGTTTATTGCTTCGCAATCAGATAGATGGGCATACCCATCTGCGTGTCCGGTTTTGCGTTACGGGGTGGTTCGAGTTGGTCTACTTTGAACCCGAAACAAACTCGAAACGCGAAACCCGAAACGCGAAACACATTAATTCATCCTAGGGTCATCAGGAAAGTTGGACAGCAACGCGTACTCCCCACCCATCGTGCGCAAAATCCTTTTCCATAACACCTCTGGCTCCACATCAAAGATATAATCGTTCTGTGCCGGCGTTAGGATCCAGCCATCCTGCTCGATTTCTGCATCGAGCTGGCCGGGCGACCATCCTGCGTATCCTAGAAAAAAGCGGATCTCCTGAAAGGTCGTTTGCTCGGATCGGACTAATTTCTGAATCTCGTCAAAATCCCCACCCCAGAATAAGTCCTCCTTAACCTCAACCGTCTCTCCAACGCGCCCACCAAATCGGTGCAATACGTGCAGCGTCTCCGGCTGAACAGGTCCTCCCGCACAAAGGGGACCCGTGTAGTGATCCATGTCTTCTACTACGTCCGCCAGCTGCACTGATACAGATCGATTTAATATCAATCCAAAACTACCATCAACCCCATGCTCACAAAGCAAGATCACCGTACGGCGGAAGTTAGGATCTTGCATCATTGGGGGAGCAATTAACAACACGCCCGTTGCTGGTGGAATATCGGAAAGAGCCATGCGTCTATATTAAAAAAGATACTGAGCTTGATCGACTGAACGCTCATACTTGCTTCGCAGTTCAAGGTTCAACGTTCAAGGTTTTTTGCCACCAACCTTGAACCTTGAACCTTGAACCTTAAACTTATTTTTCCTTCTCCAACGCCTGCAACGCCCCCACCCACCAATCCGAGTCACGGGTCATCTTGACGATGGTGATGCTTTGGAAATGAGGAATCAGGGTAAGGAGAATCTCAGGTACTGAGTCCCACTTCTTAGCAATGATGAGTTTCTTTAGCTTATCGGCAGTGGTGCGGCTCCATCGCCATTTCTCTCGAAGCCCCTCGGCCTTCTTCCAATAATTTCGTTCATCCCACGCATGGGCACTCTCATCAATCGTTTTATAGATCCCTCGGAGATTAAAAACGAGAAAAGCGAGCATGTCCTTCGCTTCGTCGTCAAAGCCATTACCTTGAGCCAATAAGCGCAATACTTCCGCACAAGATCGCATGTGCGCATTACGCTTCTTTGCAGGAGTATCTCCTGTTTGTATTATCCGGGCCATTCAATGAAAAGCTGAATCCAACTTCTACGTCATACAAGTGAGCTACAAAGATAAGACCTCTTCGCATAGATTGCACTTAGATCGATAAATTTCACAATGTACAATCACCCCTTCCGAACCCGTACCAACTGCCCAAGCACATGCCACGGCAAAACCCGAAGCACCACCAACCCTATTATATAGACAAGCAGTAGCACTCCCTCAGCCATCCAGTTTGCCGACAGATCGTAGTACACCCAAACCAGATACAACCCAAGAGCCAGAACCCCTGTTTTCCCAACCGCCCACCAGTCGTAGGGCACTGGGTAAAACCGGCGTACGATAATACCCAACGACACCGCCATAACGGCATAGGCAATCGCCGACGCCCAAGCGGCTGCAAGCATTCCATATACGGGAATGAGGAAAATGTTTATAGCAAGAGAAACGGCAGCTGCGGCAAACGCGCATACGATGAAGTAGGAGGTCTTCTTCTCGATGTACACACCCGCCGTAAAATTAAAATAGAGCCCTTGAAAGAAATACCCTACCATCGCAATGGGAACGAGATACAGCGCAAACCAATATTGCTCGGGGATGAGTGTACTTCCAAACGGAGTTGGGATGGCGACGAGAACGTCTACATAAAAGGCAATAGCCAGCAACACAAACAAACTCCCGGCCGTGAACACCGTGAAGACTCTTGAAAACAACATGGGCGCATCATCGTCTTCCGCATGCTGAAGGAAGAAGGGCTGCCAGGCAAACCTGAACATCTGCACGACCAACATCATAAAGACGCCAAGCTTCCAGACCCCATTAAAAATACCGCCTACATATTGCCCTAACACAACATCCCCTACTTCTTCTACCGACTCCAGGGTTGTAGATGGAATGACGTCTCCATACAACGTCATGATCTGCTCCCCATCCATGCGCCCCAGGAAGAACAGATTTACACGGTCAACAAACGCGTAGCTCAGTCCGCTGGGAATAAAAGGCAATCCAAAAGCCATTAACTGCTTCCACAGCGGGACATCAAATGAACCTCTAAACAGGGCCACGTAAACAGGAATCAGCGCGAGCAATGTACATACAGAGGCGACCAGGTTAGAGAAGAAGATGGCCTCAATGTCTTCTTTAAACCCAACAATCAACACCAGATTAAGCCCAACATTTACGAGAATGTTGAACACCTTGATGAGCGCAAAGCGGAATGGACGGTTCTGCAGACGCAATTCAGCAAAAGGAACGATAGACAGCGCGTCTACAGTCAAGATAATCACCGCATAATACCACAGGTGCGACCAATCAGGACCGATAGAGACCAGGTTGCTCAACGGCATCCGGAATAGCACGATGAATCCGGCCAGAATCAACGAGACTCCCAATAAAGACCACGTAGCGGTACTAAATACCTGCTTCACCCGCTCTCTTCCCTCCGTGCCCGACGCATATTTCAGATAGGCCGACTCCATCCCATGCTGAAATACATGATTCAGAATGAGAAACGACATATAGACGAACCCTACCACTCCATACAGTTCAGGATCAAAGAAACTGAGATAGATAGGCACCAACAGGTAATTTACCAGCCGGCCTACGATCGTGGATACACCATAGATCGCCGTTTCAGAGGCTAGTTTCTTTATCCTGCTCAGGAACGCCATATAGATAAGTATTTGGAAAACTAAAATGCGTATTTCTTCTCATACGACTATGGATGTAACGACTGGTTTCATGTGCGCCAGAAAATAAACCCGTTATTGTTCAGTTGCACACACAAAAAGCCGGTTTTTTCATATGTGAGCATGTGGATAACCCCCTCATAGACCCTGTGAATATGTGGAGATCTTGTGAGTAACGTCATGATTCGCTATCTCAACCATCAAAATTCGCTTTTTTCGAGCCGTTTTTGTACCTTTTGGAACGGAGTTGTAACACATGTACTTTGTGGAAAAAAAACGCTTGCAATCGGCCTGATAACTCCCGTTATTATTACGAATGTCGTCCAACGTACATATGCGGAATTCAATGGTCGTTTTATAACCGTTATTTCTGCGTGCAATGAGCTTAACCAATCGGTCTGTATACAAGCAAACACTTCTAAAGAGCATTCTTTCGTCTCTATCCCATGCACTCCTCACTCAGACCTCGGAAGCCCTCGTCATGCAGCATTGAATCGCCGCATGCGAAATAAAACCTTTTCAGCCAAATAAGTATGCCTGTATCAAACAAAAAGCAACATATTTCTTCGGCCCAATCGCCTGATGCTGGTTCGCCGGAGCCGCAGAGGGGTCTCGTGATTGAACGCGTGTTTTCGAGCGAGGGCCAATCTCCTTTTGATTCTGTCACTTTTGAGAAGCGAACTGCAGCGATCAAGAACCATAAAGGAGAATCTATTTTTGAACAAGAAGGAGTCGAATTTCCTACTACATGGAGTCCACTATCTACCAATGTAGTATCTAGTAAGTATTTTTATGGCGACCTGCAGGAAGCAGGTAAAGATCCCAGTGAAAACGGCCGTGAGCACTCTCTAAAGCAACTCATTCACCGTGTTACACGGACTATTGCCGATTGGGGACTTGAGCAACACTATTTTGCGTCTGCCGAAGACAGCGAGCGTTTCTATGACGACCTGACCTGGTTGTGTGTCAACCAATACGCCGCGTTTAACTCACCTGTTTGGTTCAACGTAGGGTTGCACCAACAATACGGCATTCGCGATACCGGCGGTAAAACTATTTATGGCTGGAACCGAAGCAAGAAGAAGGTTACTGATGTTGACCCTTATGAAAATCCACAGGCCTCTGCTTGCTTCATTATTTCCGTTGAGGATTCGATTGATGACATCTGGCAACTCATGAGCGAAAGCGCTCGGCTTTTCAAGTATGGATCTGGTGTAGGAGCTGACTGGTCGAAACTGCGCTCAACTCGTGAAAAACTGTCTGGCGGTGGCCAACCTTCAGGGCCTGTTTCATTCATGCGTGTGCAGGATGCTACAGGAGGCACGATCAAGAGCGGAGGAAAAACACGGCGTGCGGCGATCATGCAAACCCTGAAGGTCTGGCACCCAGACATTATGGAGTTTGTCACTGCAAAACAGGAAGAAGAGAAAAAAGCCTGGGCCCTCATTGAAGAAGGATACGACGGCTCCTTCAATGGCCCCGCATACGGCTCGGTCTCTTTCCAGAATGTGAACCAGTCGGTCCGTACTACAGACACGTTCATGGCTGCTGCTGATGCAAACAAAGACTATGAGTTGCTGGCTGCCCAGTCACTGCAACCGGTCGATGCCATGAATGCCCGCGACGTCCTCTACAAAATCTCTGAAGGGACCCACGTCTGTGGCGATCCCGGCATGCAGTACGAGGACACGATCCAGAAATGGCATACCGTAAAGAACTCAGGCCCTATCAATAGCAGTAACCCATGCAGCGAGTATATGCATGTGGACAACTCGGCCTGTAACCTTGCCTCGCTGAATCTTCGCAAGTTCCAAAATGAAGACGGCACGTTCAATGTAGAACACTTCCGCGCAGCTTCGCGCCTCGTCATCACTGCAATGGAAATCCTGGTCGACAACGCCGGCTACCCATCGAAAGTAATCGCTGAGAACTCACACGCCTTCCGCCCTCTCGGCCTCGGATTCGCCAACCTCGGCGCCCTCCTGATGGCCATGGGGCTTCCTTACGATAGCGACGAAGGACGTGCGGTTGCGGGTGCCATTATGGCGATTGAACACGGCGAAGCATACGCCCGTAGTGCCGAAATCGCAGCAAACGAAAAGATCGGTCCTTTCCCTGCCTACAAGAAAAACCGCAAGCCGATGCTTGAGGTCATGCAGATGCACAAGGATGCGGTCGAAGAGATTCACGATAGCTGCCCAGACTATCTAAAATCCGCTGCCCGGGAAACGATGACTCGTTGCCTGAGCCTCGGTAAAAAACATGGGTACCGCAACGCGCAAGCGACGGTACTCGCCCCTACAGGGACCATTGCCTTCATGATGGATTGCGATACCACAGGCATCGAGCCTGACATCGCACTCGTCAAGTACAAGCTCCTGGCCGGTAAAGGCGATGGCCTGTTAAAAATAGTAAATCAAACCGTCCAGGTCGCGTTGCAGCAACTTGGCTACTCTGCTGACGAGCAGAAAGCCATCATTGACTATGTTGAAGACAAGGATACCATTGAAGGGGCCCCCGGATTAAAGGATGAGCACCTCCCCGTGTTCGATTGTGCCTTTAAACCCTTCAATGGTGAGCGGTTTATCAAACATATGGGTCACATCAAGATGATGGCTGCGTGCCAGCCCTTCATCTCCGGCGCCATCAGTAAAACAGTCAATCTCCCCGAAGACTGTACCGTAGAGGACATCATGGATGCGTACATCCAGGGGTGGAAACTCGGACTGAAGGCGGTGGCCATTTATCGTGAGAACTCAAAACGTAGTCAACCTCTCGCCACATCAAAAGGCGGGAATACCAAATCAAAAGAGTTGGCTGGTACTTCTGGCGACGGCGCCATGCAAGAACCAGAAATTGCCGGCGAAAAGGTCGTAGAAAAAATCATCTACAAGCCGATCCGTAAGCGCCTCCCTGACGAGCGCCCTTCGGTAACGCATAAATTCTCGATCGCCGGCCACGAAGGCTACCTGCATATCGGTCTGTATCCAGATACAGGAATGCCCGGAGAGATCTTCATCACGATGGCAAAGCAAGGATCAACCATCTCAGGCTTGATGGATACCTTTGCAACCGCCATCTCGCTGTCGCTCCAGTACGGAGTCCCAGTAGAAGATCTCTGCAACAAGTTCAGCCATACTCGCTTTGAACCGAGCGGCTTTACAAACAACAAACAAATCCCGATTGCAAAATCGTTTATGGATTACATCTTCCGCTACCTGGCGCTGAAGTTTCTCGGCCAGAACCAGCAGGAAGATACCTATGGAACTACTACCACGGCTGAAACAGCGGTATCGGACGAAGTTGACCGTAGCGGCCCCGCAGAAGACGAGACGCAGTTAATGCTCGAATTCGACGGGTCCAAGGTTCCTTCAGACGATCCGCTGGTTGGCCAAACTCTGGAAGCATTCATGCACGGCCTGAATCACCCAGAGTCACAAGGAGCTTCCAGTCAAGAGAACGTAGCAACCTTCAGAAATCAAGAAGACGCCCCCCCTTGTTCGGTGTGTGGTACTATCACCGTGCGTTCCGGGGCTTGCTACTCGTGCCCATCATGTGGCGCCTCTACTGGATGTGGATGAGGAGGTCATTGATCGCAGGGTAAGGCTAGCCCGGTTTCTTTGTGGTGGGGAAACCGGGCTTTTTTTATGCGTTCGAGTTTCGAGGCAGAAGGCTGGAATAAGGTGATTCGTTTATGTTGAAGAGTCAGTTCATTTGCATCCCATTTCAACTCGTATGCCCACTTAAGTCACTCGCACGTGCCATGCCAGGGTGGATTATTGACTCCTCAAACCTGACATTGACGTTACTAAATAGTGCACTAAGAGGCCTGTATGAAATAAAAGACAGTAACATGATCGGGTAGATAGCGTATTGCCAGAGAACGCCGCCCCTGCCACATGCTCGCTGACTTCTTATGCGTTCAAACAACCTGTTTACATCTCGGTATCTAGGCCTTGCAACAATGATAGCTTTCATCATGCTGGCCGGCTGCGACTCAGCACCACGTTCACACCCTATTGATGTACAGCAATTTAATCTTGAATTAGAGCGCTATTACGACTTCCTGCAAATACCAGGGCTCGCAGTCGGCGTGGCCCACGGAGATAGCCTGGTGTTTTTCAAAGGGTACGGCTATGCGAATGCTCAAGAAGAAACTCAAATAACCGAAAACCACATCTTCTGGATTGCATCTCTAACAAAAACCTTCAGTGCGGTTTCTTTAAAACAGTGGGAGGAGCAAGGCAAGATATCTCTGAACGATTCGATTAGAGCATACCCGAACAACTATTTTAATGATCAGAGACTATCTGCCGGGATGACTATCGAACATTTGATCAGCCATACTTCTGAGAGTGATCCAATGGGTACCTCCTTTATATACAATGGAGGGCGATACAATGTGATATTTAATGTCTTCGATGAAATAAGCACTGTTGAGGACACCACAGATCTTATTCGCCCATTCACTCACACGATCGATGAGCAGATTCTGAAACCGCTCAACTTGAATAACACGCTGACCCGGTTGTCTGATGAGCGAGCAGAAACGCTCAACCCCTATCTGGTAACCACATACTCCTTTCAAAGCGATTCAGGAGCCTATGTCGAAAATAGAGAAGGGCTAAATTTTAATACCTCTTTTCCATCGACAGGCATGCTCAGTTCTGTTTTTGATCTGACTCGATACTCGAATGCCCTCGATGAAGGCAGACTAATTTCCAAACAGAGCTATCGCAATCTTACCTCACCTTATTACGAAGGCTCAAATAGTCGCAGCCCATACGGCCTCGGTTGGTTCACAACACATTTTGAGGGTATAGACATGCACTGGGGCTATGGGTATGGCGCAGCTGATGCAGCTCTCATTCTGAAGGTGCCGGCAAAAAAACTCACCCTGGTTGCTCTTTCCAACGCAGCCATGCCATCAGGATCCGTGAGACTGGGGAATGGCAATCCGCTTAACGCCATCCCAGCTGTATCTTTTCTAAAACACTTTGTTTTCACTGAGAGACGCCCTGTTCCAGGATATGATTTTCTAGGCGATTTGGATCGTGTAAAGCAGTCTCTGCATGAGGCAACCGACCAATCGGAATCAACACTGCACCTTGAAGAAGCCTATTCCTATGCCATGATGATGCAGTATGTACCTGACGCAATTTTCGATGACTCGGATCGGGCGGCAGAGCTGTTGATGCATATTCACCAAATCGCTCCGGATTTCATTAATCCTGATAGAACGGATGCTTTTGAACTCCTTGCATCTTTCGACCATCCAGAAATCTTATCAATAGGCTCAGAGCTCGCTGAACAGTATGAAAAAACCGGCTCCTATCACCCGCTCAAATCATTTTATTCAGGTTCGATTGCCGAAAAGCTAGGCAATCTAGATAGAGCCCTAAGATTCTATAAACAAGTAGCAATGTCCGATGCGTTCGCTGAACAGCCTGTTAAATACGATGCCTGTATGTGGCTAGGGAAATACTATCGGGACAAGGATACCTCTAAAGCGACACAGTACTTAGAAAAGTTGCTGAAGTACAAAGACCTGGTTGGTGGCAACGATGCATTATACGAAGAAGCCCAAGCAATTCTAAACGAGATTTCATAATGAATATGGCCACGTTATAGCATAATAGCGGGGCAAATGGTCTAGGTGGATATTAATCGATATATTCCATTGTTACCCTCCCATTAGGGACCAACATACGATGGTTATATAACCCAGTTAAAAAAAGACAACCATGTTTCAACGTTCAGGTGACCGGGGTGTTAAAACCGAATCGCGGTAAATCACACATCAGTTTCG
>JAHQVL010000304.1 GCA_019634345.1 Rhodothermaceae bacterium | reverse complement strand
CCGCTCTCGTTGTTTACGATGCATTCGCTCTCCTCGCAGGATTTCGATTCCCACTTTGGGACTGTGGCAACGCATACGGTGAATATCGGTGATGATCGTGCTGCCATTCGCTGGTACGAATTTCGAAATGAAAATGGCGACTGGTCTGTTCATCAGCAAGGGACCTATTCACCGGATGAGAACGCACGATGGATGGGAAGTGCTGCGCAAGATATCAATGGGAATATTTTTATCGGATACTCGGTTACTGGCCCCGATCTTTTTCCGAGTATCGCTTATGCAGCCCAAACAGCAGGTTCACCCCTTGGGCAGCTTAACATCGATGAGACGATCGTTCAGGAAGGTAGTAACTTCCAAACAGGATCCCGATGGGGAGACTACAGCATGGCATCTGTCGATCCTCTGAATGAGAACTCCTTTTGGTACACACAGGAGTACGTGGGCGACGATGGAGCCTGGAAAACACGCATTTTAGGGGTTACTCTTGAGGCTGATAGTATCCCTCCAGCACCCGTTGTGGACCTAGAGATATCCACCGTTGCCTCTTCAACTTTCGATGTGACTTGGACAGATATCGGGGGAGATTTGGCAGGGGTTGAGGCTGCAGAATCTGTGTTCAGCTATGAGCTTCGTGTATCAACAGAACCCATCAATGCCTCAAATTTTGACGAAGCTAACGAGGTGCTGTACTCAGGAACGCCCGGCGAGCCTGGGGTAGGCATACAAGTCCAATCCATCAGGGACCTTCAGCCAGCAACGCTATATTATGTTGCAGTGAGAGGGGTCGATGTGTCTGGCAATCGCGGCCCCATTTCAAATGTGCCTTCTACTGAGACACTGGCTGCTCCAGTATTCACGGCCACCCCGTTGGACGTCGACTTGGGCGTTCTGCAGAATAACCAGGAGGCTACCGCGGTAACGACGATTTCGAATACAGCTACCGAGGAATCGGTGCTGGAATTTAGCTTCCCTCGATTTGCTGCAATGAACCTGCTCGGCGATGCGTCTCGTCAGCAAAATCCTCTAACAAATGGGTTGGAGATGACCCTTCCACGGACTAAAGGCGCCACAATTGCCCTCTCAGGTACTGGGAATGATGTTGTGCTTGGCGCTGGAGGCCCGGATCGCTTTGGGTATATGTGGATCGATAGCGATGAACCCGGCGGCCCTAAGGCGAATAACTTCTTCGATATTTCTGGCTTCGGAACGGAAGTGCAGCTTGATCAAGATTGTGCATTTGATACCAGAGATTGTAATTCTGCTCCTGTTCCATTGCCTTTTGCGTTCCCCTACTATGGAGACGTGCACAATGAAGTTGTTATCAACGACAATGGGTTTATCCGTTTTAATGCAGCATCGATCCAGGATTCCTGGGTGAATCAGTTCTCGCCGGGCGAGCGTTCGCTCGATGGATTGATCGCTGTTTTTTGGGATGATCTTGGTACCGATCAGTCGCCACAAGCATCGGTACACTATCACTTTGATGAAGCCGCTGATGCATTCATCATACAATGGACCCATACGCCGTTTTTTAATGGACAGGAGTCCAATAACTTTCAGCTTCTTTTGTATGGCGATGGCCGTTTTCTGACACAATACGGATTCGTAGAATCGCGAGCTACGGAGTCCGTAGGCATCATGAATCAGGATGGGACAGACGGACTCCAAGTGGCTTCGTATACTGATTACATAGAGACAGGCAAAGCCGTTCTGTTTGTGCCTCCTCTGTCACTTGAAGAATCTTTTATATCGAGTGTTGAACCTGCTTTTGGAACGCTTGATACGGGTGAGTCTATTGAAGTAACCATCACAGGATCCTCCGGAGATCGGCCCTCTGGCATTTATACAGATGGACTTCAGGTGTTGCATAATGGAATAGCCGGTGAAGCCATCGTCACAGTCGCCCTTGGCGTGGAGGGGTTTGTTGCCCAGAGAATGGAGCCGGAAGCGCTCGAATACGGGGATGTCGTTGTTGGGTTGACCAGTACCCTTGATTTGACCGTTATCAATGACGGGACTGATTCGCTGATTGTGTCTGATGTGCTGTTTAATAATTCAGACTACACCATAGACGAGCAGTCGGTTGCCCTTGGGCCCAACGGCGACGAGGCTACTTTATCGGTTACGTTTGCACCCCAGGAAATAGAAGACGATGAGTCGGTGCTGGTGTTGATCAGCAATGATCCTGGGAGTCCGTTGGGAGTACCCCTCTTAGGGCAAGGCATAGAGCCTCCGGTAATTGCGGTCGAGCCTGACTCGCTTGATCTTGTGGAGATCAATGAGTTTACCGAAATCCTTGAAACGCGGGTGTTGACTGTTTCGAACGACAGTCCAACGCCACTCGAAGTGGCCGCACGCGTATCGTTTGATGATCCTGACAGGCCTGCTGGTATTGGAACCACTGAAACCCCGTTCTTCAAACGAGAACGCTCCCAGGGGACTCCACTCGGGGCACGTGCAAGCCGGACGTTCACACCGTTGGCCTCCCAGCCTGCTGCGCCTGTTACGCAAGGGTTTGAAGAAGGGATCATGCCCCCAACCGACTGGACGTTGCTGCAAAATAATCCGAACCTTACCTGGGAGTCGGTTGTGTTCTTCCCTTATTCGGGCGACTACAGTGCTTTCGTGCGATTTGACCCTTCTCTGGCTCTACAAGATGAATGGATTATCGGACCAGAAGGTTTTTATTCTGGGACCTTGAGCTTCTTTTCTTCAGGCAGCCCGGTTTTTTGTCGGGATGCTTTTGACAATTGTGACCTCGAAGTCTGGCTATTGCAAGGGGCTCCCGGTGGGGACGATGATTTCTTTCTTGGGATTGCCGATGACGATTGGTCCGGCGAGTTCGTCTATAGCCAGTCCGTTATGAGTATTGATTCACTTGGCCTGCCTTCAAGTACGATTACAAGCCTGGCGTTTCGGTACATCGGTCAAGATGGTGATGGTGTTTTGCTGGACGATATCAACGTGGATTATGAACCTGTATTACCTCCAGTAAGCGTTGATCTAGAAAACGTTGTGGTAGAGGGCAATGGCGCACAGGAGCTCCAGGTGATTTATAGTGCTGTAAATGAAACAGGTCGGTTCTATTCCGGCACCGTTGATCTGATGAGCAATGATCCGCTGAATCCGGTTATCAACATCCCCTTTTCCTACAATATCATTGGGGTGCCAGATATTGAAATTTCCCAGTCCTCACTGGACTTTGGTCAGGTTGAAATTGGCAGTACCCGAACAAAAACATTTTACATCACGAACAGTGGTTCTGAAAACCCAGCGCTCAGTATATCAGAAATTGCACTCGACGGTGCAGGTGCCCCAAATTACCTGGTGACACCCCAACCATCGGATGAGGTACCGATTGCTCTAGGGAGCAGTGATTCTCTAGAAGTAACTGTGACCTATACGCCGGCGTCTATTGCAGCAAACCCGACTGTTCTTACCATTTTTAGCAACGATGCGGATGAACCTGAGCTAACCATTGATGTGACCGGTGAAGGAGTGCCTGCTCCTACTATTGCATTGAGCGATACCTTATTTAGCGCTTCGCTATTCACAGGGGGCAATGAGACCCAAACGCTTGTAATCAGCAACGTCGGCCAAGAAAATAGCATCCTCGATTATGTGTTGTCTCTTGAGGGAGAGACGTCTGACCTTGATTCAGATTCTTCACGAATAGAAGGACAACTACAGCGGCAGCTTGTACCCTTTGGGACGAAGCGGGGTGTGTATCTGACATATGACGGCAACGCTAAATCGCAAGCCGTTTCCACTGAAGACTGGCTGATCATCGAGCCGGACACGGGATCCATTGCGGCGGGTGAACAGGCTGATGTGGCACTGAACTTTACTACACAAGGGCTAGGCGATACCGAGTTTGAAGCAAACATTGCTGTGGAATCCAATGATCCATCAACTCCTGTTGCCAATATAACCGTGTCTCTGGAGGTTACGGAGGCCCCGGATATCCTCGTTGCCCCAGATTCGCTAGTATTTGATAGCGTGATTGTGGGCCTGGATCGTGAAGCAGTCGTTCTTGTTCAGAATACAGGTGTGTTGCCTCTCACGATCAGTGAGCTGGCGAATTCGTTGCCTTCTGATTATACAGCGGAGTTAATCTCCCAAGATCCAGATATCGATCCCTTTGATCCACTCGAACCCGGAGATAGTCGGATGCTCTCGGTAGTGTTTACTCCGATGGAAGCAGGGGAGCGCTTTGCAGAAATAACGATCCGAAGCGATGATCCCGATGAAAGCGAAGTGGCAGTGACAGTCAATGGAGTAGGGCTTCCTACGCCGGCCATTCAAGTGGCACCGCCAGAAGTTCAACTTGTGGCCTACGTGAGTTCAACCGACTCGGAAAGTCTAACCATTACAAATACCGGCGCCCCAGGGAGTGAACTTGAGTTTTTGATCGATGCGAGCGAATTTGATGAGGCAGTAAACGATTCAACGCTGCAAGCCACAAATGACGTAACGTTCCTGACCCACTCGCAGAGCCAGGAGATTGTGCAGTTTAATTCGTTGGCTTGTACATCAGAAGAAGGGCACGTAGACAATAGCTATTTCCGCTCGTTCAACCTGAATGATTTTGGGATCGAGACGCAATTTACACTGAGTGAAATTCAGTTTGGGGTCCAAACCGCGGAGGCGACAGACGGTTCGCAACGGGTTGAGGTATACGTCTATCTTTCCGATGGGCCTTTCCCAACAGGCGATTTAGTGTTGGTTGATTCGACAGCGCTCGTTGTGGAAGATCAAGAATTAACCATTGTCAGCGTTCCTGTGTCTGCCACGGTGCCTGAAGGCTCTGAGATTGTAGTGGAACTCTTTACACCAGAACAGGTGGAGACGGACGCACTCTTATTTATAGGATCTAATCCTTTCGGGCAAACAGCGCCGTCTTATCTGGCAGCGATTGCATGCGGTATACCAAATCCAACCGACCTGGGAGAGCTCGGATTTACTGATATGCAGATCGTGATGAATGTGGTAGGGCAGGTTCTCAGGCCACCTCTCTTGCTTGTTAATCCTATATCAGGGACGGTTACCGCTGGGGATTCGGTGGAAGTTGTGCTGAGCCTCGACGAATCGACAAGTGATCTACCTGGTACCTTCGTTAGCAATCTGAATATTCAGACGAATGTCCCGGTGGATTCTTCATCAACTGCAATTCCGTCGAGACGCCCTCCCATGGTGTCGGATGTAGGTCTGCCGAATACAAAGGTTATTGAAGTCCCGGTAGAACTGAATCTAAGTCCCTTTACGGTGTCTATTGCAGATCGGTTAGTGAATCCATCGCAGGATTTTCTTCTTGATCTGGACATTGGCAATATCGACGAACTCGATCTGTCTACCTATCAGTTGACATTGACCTACGATCCTGAAAAGGTTCAACTGCTACAGCCGGTTACGACCGGAACGGTCAGCGAGGATTTGACGCTACAGACAAATACAACGGTTCCTGGACGCATCGATATTGCGGCTGTGTCCGATTTTAGGGCGGATGGTGAATCCCAGCCTCAGCGGATTGAGGGTGATGTTACCTTAATTCGGTTTGCCTTCCGTGCCGCGCAAGCGTATGGCGATGCCGCGATTGCACTCGAAGAGTTTTTCTTCGATGAAGGGGAGCTCGCTATTTTTCCTGATATCGGCACTGTAGAAATTGTGCCCCTGTTTGGCGATGCAAATGTTGATTCTCGATTGAGTCTGTTTGATGCCCACTATACCTTGCAGGCCGTCGTAGATCTCGTAGAGATCACCGAAGTTGGGGAGTTTCAAGCCGAGGTGTCAGGGAATCAAACCCTGACCGCTTTCGATGCAAATTTGATCGCGCTTCATGCCATCGGGTCGATCGATTGTTTCCCTGTTGAAGAAGGCTGTGAAGCAGCGACAAAATCTGAAACAGAAACTACAGCGTCGCTGGCTTGGGGCAGTATTGAGCACGATAATGGCAGCATGCAGTTGCCGTTGTTGTTAGAATATGCCACTGGGCCCGTTTATGCACTGCAACTTGAAGGAGAGGTAGACCCTGAACGAGCAGCAATCGATAAGGTTGAAGCTTCATTGCCAGACACCTGGCGCATGGAGTATCGTGCAACAGAAGGCGGACTATTAAAGATCGCGATGATGGGTACAACGCCGCTTACCAATGGCGAGTTGGGCCGGCTAAGCCTGACCTTTACCGAAGAGGCCAGTCGGTTCAGTATGGATGCAGTTGCGCTTGTGAATGAAAGCGCCTCTGTAGAACTTCAGCGCGTCGATGTAGCTGATGTCCCTACCGAATTTGTATTGCATCAGAACTACCCCAATCCTTTCAACCCGACAACAACCATCGCCTACCAGTTGGCTGAGGAAGCGGACGTCCGGCTTGAGGTTTATAACATCCTCGGGCAGCGGATTCACACCCTCGTGAATGCAGCACAGAAAGCAGGCAATTATAAAGTAGTCTGGGATACAGCGCAGCAGAATGGGGAAGGGGTTTCAAGTGGTACCTATTTCTTGCGGCTAGTCGCAGGTAGTTTCGAAGAAACGAGAGTCATGTTGCTCGTCAAATAAGGGATACTCCAACGAAGAAAAAAAGACACCATGTCCAGACGTTTTGTTAACATCAAGCTTTTCGTAGGATTCTTCCTCTTTTTGTCACTCGGGAGTACAGAACTCGCCTCCGCTCAGGCAGTCCTGACTGCTCCCTCCGGGATTAACGGAATCGTCGGTTCTACGCTACCGATTGAGTTCACCATTACGAACTTGCCTGATAGCGGCATAGCGACGTTTAAAATTACCCTGGATTATCAGCCTGAGGTGTTGCAGTTTGACGAAAATAGTCTACGTTCAACAGGCACCCTTTCCGAAGCCTGGTCGGTTAATATCAATCCGATGGAGGATGGACGGGTAATAGTAGGCGGATTTGCGATAGGAAGCGATTATATCAGCTCAGAGGGGACATTGGTTACTCTGGTAGCTTCACTGGAAACCGAGGGCGAAACAGACCTGGTTATCGACTCCCTGGGAACGGAAATCGAAGACCCGTCCGGAATGCTGGTTACTACCCAGCTGGTGAACGGTACGGTTAGGGTGCTTCGTGAACAGAATACGCCACCAGAATTTGTTACTGTGCTAGAGGATCAAGAAATCACCAGTGCCTCGATTCCCTTTGTGTTTACCTACGAAGCAACAGACGCTGACGGTGATAGCCTGACCTTCTTTATTCAAGATCCACCTGAAGGCGCGATGCTAGATTCTGGGGGGACCTTCACGTTCAATCCATCATCGCTTATCCTTGACGATTATGTTATCAATACCCTCGTTTCAGATGGAATTGATACCACTCAAACGGTTGCTACACTTATTCTGGTGAGTGGGGTAAAGAACGAGGAATCTCCTACAGCCGTGCAGTACGCGTTATATCCTCATTTTCCCAATCCCGTTGTATCGTCAACGACCTTGCGGTATAGTATACCTGCGCATGGTATGGTTCGGCTCGCCGTGTACGACTTATTGGGACGCGAAGTGCGTGTGTTAGTGGATGAGATACGTGCAGCAGGTATACATGACATTCAGTTCCCAGCCCTCGATCTCCCTAGCGGCACGTACTTCTATCGTCTTGATACAGAGGGAGGAATCTTTACTCGATCCCTGCTGCTTATTCGTTAGTGCAACCTGGTAATCTTGGTTGGTTCCAGGTTCCAGGTTTCAGGTTTCAGGTTTCAGATTCCAGGTTTCAGATTCCAGGTTTTTATCTAACGAGGACGATCTTTCTGGTCTGCATGGTGCCGCCTGCTTCATATCGGATCAAGTATACACCAGAGGCTACTGGGACTCCTCTGCTGTCATTCCCTTTCCAACGGACTCTTTGGTATCCCTGGGATAGTTCTCCGTCGATCAGTACCTGAATCAACTGCCCTGTTGCGTTGTAGATTTCCATCTTTACGAAGCCAGCTTCCGGCATGCCAAATACGATGTCCGTTGCATCGTTAAACTG
>JAHQVL010000303.1 GCA_019634345.1 Rhodothermaceae bacterium | reverse complement strand
GCGAGATCCACGAGCCAACAACCGGTTATCCGGGTCTTTCTCTAACAACGACGGCGGTACCTTTGACGCCTGCCGATACGTAGCACTCATAACAATGCGTTTGTGCAGGGCCTTCATGTCCCATCCACTTTCTTGAAGCTCAACAGCCAACCAATCTAGCAGACGCGGATGCGATGGCTTTTCGCCTTGCACCCCGAAGTCCTCGGCTGTTCTGACTAACCCGGTACCAAAGAACGTTTGCCACACCCGGTTTACCGTCACGCGAGCAGTCAATGGATTCTCTTCATCTACGAGCCACTGAGCAAGGGCAAGCCGGTCATTAGAGGCTGTTTCTGGTCGGGGAGGCAGAAAAGCGGGGGTCTCACGAACGATAACCTCGCCTTCGGGTTTATCGTAGGTACCCCGCGTTAGCACGAACGTCTCCCGCGGCTCCTCCCGTTCATCCATCACCATGACCATCCGATTTTTACTGCCCTGTATATTAAAAGCAGCTTTCACCCGTTGTAACCGTCGGATCATCCGTGCATAGTCTGGATCGCTTTCTTCAAATGTATCCAACAAGCGCCTCAGATAATACATGGATCTATCTGACGGGTGCTGTTTCAATGCATCTACGTTTTCCCCAATGATCCCGGTGGCCCTTGGGGACTCGGACGCCGGCAGGCCTTCAGGCCTTGGGAAAAACACCTCCTCAAATCGATATACCTCATCAGCCACGCGCTTTAAATCCTTTTCTTTTTCCTCGTATTGCTCCTGGAAATCATCCGGGCTCAGATCTAGCAAGGGCTTGATCCGCCCACTTGCCTGCCCCCCTTCTTCAGATGTCTGATTGAAATAGTCAAACATCTGGAAGTATTCCTTCTGGGTTAACGGATCAAACTTATGATCGTGGCACCGGCTGCAGTTATAGGTAAGGCCCATCCAGATTGTCCCGACGGTCTCTACGCGATCAAAGACATTTTCTACCCGGGTCTCTTCAGGTATCCGCCCCCCTTCCCCATTATACATGTGGTTGCGATTAAACGCCGTAGCCAGGATTTGCTCGGTTGTGGCTTCAGGAAGGAGATCCCCTGCTAACTGCTCAACGGAGAACTGATCATAGGGCATATTCGCGTTGATCGATTCGATCACCCAATCCCGCCAGGGCCACATGGTGCGGGTAGGGTCGCCTTGAAATCCATTTGTATCTGCATACCGCGCTGCATCGAGCCATTCCCATGCCCATCGTTCTCCGTATGCCGAAGAAGCCAAAAAGCGATCGACTACCTTCTCGTAAGCACCTTCAGAGTCATCTTCCAGAAAAGCATCCAGCTCTTCGATGGTTGGAGGCAAGCCGGTGAGATCCAACGATACCCTACGAAGAAGCGTAGCCTTGTCGGCTTCTGAGGAGGGTTTGAGGTTTTCTTGCTCCAGCCGTGCAAGAATAAAGGCATCAATGTCGTTCACTACCCATTTTGTATTGCGGACCGAAGGCCGTTCTGGCTTTTCCGGAGCGATAAATGCCCAATGGTCTTTCCACTCTGCTCCTTGCTCAACCCACTTTGTCAAGATGGCTTTCTCTCGTGCATCCAACACCAGGTTCGACTCAGGCGGGGGCATGATTTCATCCGGATCGGAATGCAAGATGCGTTCAATGAGGGCACTCTGCGTCAAATCCCTAGCGACCACAGCAAATCCACCATCCTCTAATTCACCCTGCTTCGCCCCTTCTTCTGTATCAAGGCGTAAATCGGCTTCACGTGCGTTGGCATCCGGCCCGTGACAGGCATAACAACGATCTGAAAGGACAGGGCGCACGTCGAAATTAAAGTCAACCTCAGCCGGCAAGTCCTTGTATGCTTGAGCGACATCGCGGGGCAAGTCAGAACGGCAACCGATCAGACACAAACACAGGAAGACAAAGAGTTTAACACGCAGCAGCATCACAAACGCGATCGTTATGTTTCATAAAAACCCAACGATTCAATCTATAAAATTCCCCCCTCAAGTGCACCAAAAACCAAAATCACCCTGCACCTTGCACGTTGCACTCTGCACTCACAATTCAGCCATATCATGCAACATGTCTGCACAATGCATCAACGACCGCACCGTGTGGTAACTGCCTTTCCAGATGTGTGATTTCGCCCCGTCAATCCGCTCTGGCTCTTTATCAAGGCCTCCGCTAAACCACCCGCCTCGTTCTTCATCAACCAGATTTGTTTTGGTGTAGTCCCATAGTTTTTCGAAGCGAGAAAAATATGCAGGCGTTTCTTTGGGATATAGCGTGTGCATCAAGAGCAGACTGTTCAACCCTTCTGCCTGCGCCCACCATGTTTTGGTGTCTTCAATGACCGAAGCAGCGCTATCACCAGGGAGGTAATAAACAATATCATAAAACCCGCCGGCCTCTTCGTCCCAACCAACATCCAACGCATGGTCCACCATCGACTTGCCTACCTCCAGCGTGCGAGCATCATCGATACCCAGGGCGTGAGCGGCTTCAAGCATAAGGAAAGCCGTCTCCACGTCGTGCCCAACGGAAACGTGATCCACCCAGTAATTGGCTTCGCGTACAGCTGGTAGTGAATCCTGATAAGACACCGGCGTCCAATCGGACTCGAAGTACAGTTGGAGATACTTTTCGTCCTGCACCATGGTATCTCGTACAAGCAATAGCATCTCTTCCAGCCGGCTTCGCACCGTATCGTCCGGCCACACCTCATACAGGGCGGTGAATGCTTCGAGCAAATGAATCGAACTGTTTTGATCCTTGGGAGGAACGCGATACGGATCCATAACAGATCCATCCTGCCTTAGATGCTGGAAGTAGCCGCCCAGTTCGGGGTCGTGGCTATGCTCGTCAAGCCATTGAAACGCCCATTTGGCAAATTCCAACGCCTCAGGATCGGCAGACGCTTTTGCATAGGCAGCCAACCCGTAAATACCAAACGCATTGCCATAGGCTGTTTTAAGTGCATTGCTCCCTTCTAGAATCGGCTCGCCGCTCTGGGTTACGAGCGTATAAAATCCGCCGTTCGTCTCATCCCACATCGTATCACGTAGATACTCCACCCCGTGTTTAGCAACCTCCAGAAACATCGGTTCATCCGGATACCGCATAGCGGCCTGGGATGCGGTCCATACGTGCCGCGCTTGCGTCACAATCATTTTCCGTTGCTGGCCAACCAGTTGCCAATCTGCATCAAAATCCGTCAAGTATCCTCCGTATTCTTCGTCCACTACCCGGGGGTACCAGGTACGCAACAGATCCTTGGTTGCGTCTTCGAATTCAAAGGCTAATCCGTTGTACGTAGAGGGATCGACGCGAACAACGCGTTCGTCCGCAGGGGTTTGGTAGACAAACCAGAGAGAACCAAACAAAAGCAACAACATGGACCCCAGCAATAGACCTGGACTCCTCATCGACATGGTAGAAGCACTCATGCAATTGGGCAGAATTAAATAAACGGAGGCACAAGATACAGGCTGATCATGCCCGTACCTTGTGCCCTTAAATTCCGCTTGGCGTATTTTGTTGTTTCACTCCTAAAGAATGACCAAATTCATTTAAAAAAGGTCATCAAAGAAGTCACCAACCTCTTTGGTACCGTCCTCCAAGAACTCTCCTAACCCCTCAACGGCACCCACGATACCTTCACCTAGATCCTCAAACCCTTCACCCAGGTCTTCTCCAATCTTCTTGATCTCTTCCTCTGTTTTCTCATAGACCGTAGCCAATGACTTCGCGATATCCTCAGGATCAAAGCCCATCTCGTCTAGCAACTTAACGGCCTCTTCAGCTCCTTCAGTGAATTTCTGGTCGAGCAGCTTAGCAGCATCTTCTACGCCTTCTGCAAACTCAACGAGGCCATCACCGATTGCTTTCGCCCATTCTGCGGCCGTTTCGAACACACCATTGAACAGATCGAGGGCAGCTTTTTTAATCGCTTCAAGGATCGTATTCAGCAGGTCACCAAAATCGATCGCGATTTCAATGTTTATCGGGAGAAGGGTCTTGCCGTTTATGCTCAGGTTCAGCCGCAGGCTAGCCATGGCCGCCTCTGTAGAGAGCCCAAAACCAACACCCGCCGTTATTTTAATATGCACCTCATCCCACGACCCCAGGTCAATTCCGAGGGCATCCGTTACGACGCCAAAGTTTATGGTTTCTTCGAAGACAAGATCGAAATCAAAGCGCAACGCATTGTTTTGCTTCGATAGCTTAACAGCCGTCGTGAGCGCTTTATCGAAGAACTCTCCAGTTACTTCAAAAACGTCTTGGGTAACCAGGAGGTTTGCCTTAGCCAACGTGAAGCCAAACAGGCCAAAGTTGACTCCACCCTTGATGCTGAACTCAGTTTCAGTAGGTAGTATGGCCGATTTTTGAATAAAGAGACAATCGACATTTCCGTTTAGAATGATTTCATCTACCGGAGACAAATCAAACCTTCCGGAAAGCAAGAATCGATCTCGTTGCCGCACCATAGAGGCTTCCAATACGCGCTGCCCAAGGACGTCAAAATGTCCCCGGCCGGCCAATAGGAAATCGGGCAACGGACTGCCACCACCGGGCAGACTCATCCCAACCGTACCACCAAGTTGCATAACCACCAGATCGTCCAAAACAGATCCCCTAAACTGGAAGCCGGCCATAAATCCATCCGTGCCCGATGCGCCGACTCCAAGTACAGCCTCCAATTTAAGTGCATCGGCTACATCGAGACTACCGCGTAAAAAGGCGACCACTCCGGTTTCCTGGGTATCTACCGTTCCATCATCAGTGATTACTGGCAACACAGACATGAAGTCCTGCACAAAATCATCGTCTCCCCTGCTGTCGCTAGCTGCCTTAAGTTCCCTGAAAGCCACCTCGCCAAACTCTTTGGGCGTACTCAATACGTAATCATACTCGTAGTCCAGGAAGAAGAACGAACCATCACCAGAACCAAACCGGTCCGATAAAGGAATGCCTGTAATCAGTGCGTTCACGGTGGGCTTCTTCGCCCAGTTCAATAGCGGAGCTACGTTTTCCCAGGCATCAAACGTGAAAACCGTATCCTCATCGATCAACTTCTTGCTGCCCAGGTACTCAGGCAATTCGAAGTGGGTATCTTTCATCTCCAGCACCAGGTTGACGCCTCCCGGTGGGTTTGCAGGATCCAGCTCTGCATCCGGATCTGTAAAGAATGGCTTGATATCCTTCAAGAACTCGGCAATCGCACTGATCCCGATATCCGGTTGTTTTAATTCCAGGTGCCCCTGCAACCCAATGCCTTCAACACCTTTGTAGCTCAACCCGGCTTTGTCATAGAAGATGGGTACAGGAATCGGAATACCCGTCTGATAAATAATGATCATGAACAGGTCCTCAAAGATCATCCTGCGCTTGATTTCATCGGAGGTAGGCAACGGGAAGCCTGGATCCCTTGGTAACAACAAGGAAGCGGCCAGCGTCGCGATATCAAACTGATCCCAGATAGCATCAACTTCCATCTGGAAGAGCGAGCCCCCTACTAATGGACCAAACGCGATGCGACGTAATTGCATGCAATTGAATCCAGGCAGCGGAAGCAATCCGGGTACAATGCCGAAGAATGCCATGCGAAGTGGCTCGGCCCCTTCTTTCTGCTCAGCTCTAGACTTACCTGACGAAGGATCGTACTCATACGTGTTGATGCCGAACGACATATTGCCGCCGCGCACCACGCTGATATCGAAATGCAGTTCATCGGGAATCTCGACCTGGAGATATTCTTTGAATCCTATCGGAAGTCTCTCCAGAGCATTTCCGGCTCGACCCAATCCGTCTTTGATCCACTGGGGTAAATCAACACCCGTACTCGACTCCATTGAAGAGATAAACTGAGGAGCATTGAAATCTCCATTCGAATCAAAGAAGTCAACCCCTTCAATCGGGATGCCATCCGGTAACTGATCCGCAACGACAGTCAGACCGGCTTCTTCCAGCAAGGCCTTAATCGGGGTGAGCGGCAACTGCAATTGCCTGATAATCTTGAACCCGCCGGCTGCTTCAAAGCTGTTCTTATTTGCAAAGTAGGTGAACCTTGGCATATCAATATCGATCGCACCAAACTCGCCCATATCGCATTTAAGCTTGCCGTCTTCTACTTTCACGGCTTTGAAGATCGACCCTTCTTCCCATTGAAGCGACATCGCACCGCCCGTCCCGGCTGTGAAAGCAAATTTGATGGTCGTGTTCTCTTTGTCGTTGGGATCGAAGGTTTCGAAGATGTCCGCCCGGAGTGCTCCGTTCTCTTCTTTGCCGAATACGTCGTTCAATTTCGACGGCAACCCGAGCCGGGCTACGGCTGACAAGGACTTCGTTGTTTTCTCAAGAACGACGGCGATCTCGCCGATGTCCACAAAGAAGGACCCAAGATCCAATGTTGAGCTCCCTGAATCAATAGCCGGAATTTCAATCTCAGCGGCATCCAATAAGGAATCGATACCGAAGGAGACAGAGGCCTTACTGGCCTTGAAGAACCCTTGCACTTCATCGGGCAACACATCGTCCAACTCTTTCATCAACCCATCAACAGAGAAGCTGGCATTCGCAGCAAACTGCCACCCGATGCCATCCTCCTGAACGATTTCGATGGAATCCGGTCCAAACCCGAAGGTAAGTTTCTCAGTACTTTGCCCAGGAGCAAGCGGAATATCAAAACTACCCTTTGCATCCTGAAAATCCATTACCAATCCTTTCTTGGTATTGGTGTGCAGCAGTTGCAAGGCACCTGTGGCGGTAAACACATCGGTCATCTCGAGTGTCCCCTCGCCGGTCAACACCCATTCGGATGTATTGCGTGCATCACCGCTTCGCTGACCCGGACTGAACAACAAGTGGATCCGTGAAAGGGTTAATGAACCGAAGTCTTCCAGAGAGAGCACTTCGACGCCATCGGGGTCGCTCCACTCCAGTCCAACTTGGGTCTCCCCTTCGCTCGCCGCAACATCTACACTCAACTCAAAATCATGATCGATCACACGCACCCCTACTTTACCCTCCAACGCCCAACTGCTTTCGCCTTCTTCCTCGTCACTGAGGTTAAAGAAGACTTCGATGTGGTTCATCGTCAACCCATCGGTAATTTCTAATGACGTCGTACCGCCCACAAAGAGGCTGTAGGACATCGGCCCCGGCTCAATGGAATCGATAACGCGCCTGCTTGGCCCCCGAGACACTGTAAACAGGATCGTATCCAGTTCAGCTTGTGTATTCGTAAACGGAAACTCAAACGCGCCTCGTGCTCCAACGGCAACGGAGAACGCTTTTGTTGACGGTGAAGCGGATATACTTAACGAAGTAAGCGCTACTTCAGGAGTACCCTCAGGAAGCGACTGTCCTTCAGGCAAATAGTGCTCGGCGATCTCCCGCAAACCAACGTTGCAATCCAAACCAAACGACACATCTTCGATTTGCCTTCGGTCCCCATTAACCGTCACACTCAAGGTATTCAGTTTGAAAGCAAACGATTCTTGAAGCGCCGGCGGTAAAATATCACCCAGTGGAAAATTCGGAATCAAGTTATTCAGATCCCGCATGTTCACGACATCAAAATCTGTCAGGTCAGCTGCAATCGTAATTACTTTATCCTGGGCAGAGTCTAGAGAAATCCACGCGGGAAACTCGATAGGGCGCCCCCGGGCATCCATCTGCCTGGGATATTGTAGGACCGTACGCAGGCGCGAATAACTCACCACGTGCGGATTTGGGAAGACGCTGGGTTCATCGAGGTCGTCACTGTTCATCGCCATCACTTCCGCGATGAATTCAGGCTCAATCAGAACATTTACAAAAGAGAAGCTTTGCCCATTGCCAAGCGGCATAGACAAGTGAATCTCAGGAAGGCCTCTGACTATTTTGACCGTGCCTGTCACTTTTAACTCACCAAGGACGACGGCAAGGAGTTGCAAGGCCGGCCATGGCTCCCAATTGTGTAGGGTGCCTTCGAAGTTTATTCCTGGCTCCAGGGTGCTCCCATTCTCACCTGCGTGGGAATCAACCAGAAAGCGGGCTTCACTAAATTCCAGCTCACTGAATAACGTATCGGCAGCCTCAGGAAAGGTATCGGTAAATTTCCACGTATTGCTTTCCGAGGCACCCGTTTCCATGGAAAACCGCAAGGCTGGATTTCCCTCAACGAGATGAAATGCGGCCTCAATCTGTTGATTCGTAAGGGGGATTTTTCTTAAAGACGACTCTCCGCTTACAACTATAGATTGTCCGGAACGAGAAATGCCGGCACCTCGAATTTCCATCCTGCCGCTCGAAAAGTAATCATTTACAAGTACTTCAACTGGCGATTCCTCGCCAAACTCATCGGCTCCAAAATCAAAGGTGGTGCCTCCAGTGAGTTGTCCTCTAATCGTTTGTTCTAATTCATTAATAGTCATGGCTTCACTAAGGTAGTGGGTAATTTAAAATCTTCAATCAATTCAATGGTGGCGTTCCTACAGGTCCTTGAAGTACACAGGGGCATGATCGGAATTTGCGAAATCGAGGCCTACTTTCAGCACGTGTCCGGTACAATCATTATGGACAACAGTACGCCCTTCAGGCCCGGGAACGACGGCGTAGTCCAGGCGATTTCCACTTTTTTGCGTGAAGTGATCAGGTGGGCAGATATTGATCCCACTGAATGCAACTTTGGGCGCTAATGAAGAGATGGCTCGCTGCAGATCATTGGGGTCTTTGTTATAGTCGCCAGCAACAACCCATTGCTGATCCGCATATTCGGTTTTCACCATGCGAAGCAGCATAACCTGGTCGAGCTCAGGGTTTCCGCTCCGGCGATTCCCAGGAGTATGGGCCGTAAAATACCAGCGAGGGTTCACGGCATCGCGAACGTTCACGCCTAGCAATGGCCGCCTTGGTTTGGTTTGGGAAGGGTGTTCAGGAAGAAGTCGTATACTCGCTTTGGCTGGCTTTCGCCTGGTCACTACGGCCATGTGTACGCGATGGGCCTTATTGTCCCAGGGGTATTGTGTAATGTAAAGCTCCTTGATCTTTCCTCTTGCTCGTTCAGGGTTGCGCTGCCGAAACCAACGAAAAACAGTAACCCCATTACTCAGGCTAAATTCTTCTTCAGTGGTTCCTTGGGGCACCTCCCCGCTTTCTTGTAAACAAACAACATCCAGGTTCATCGTCTCGATGAGCCTCCAGAGGTCAAACCAAACGTTTTCGCCAGAAGCCGTGGCTCCTTGCATATTCCAGGTGAGTAGGGGCATACTTTTTCTCCTTGATGCTAAAAGGGTGGGTTAATTATTCGTGTCCCTATTCTACACAGAAAAACACAAAAAAAAGGCTTACTCACTTTTTGAGAATTTGAGTTTTTGTGAGGTCTCTTTTTTGTAAATTGTCATAATTCCTCAACGCACCCCTAAAATTGTGTAGTATGGACACTGATAAACGCTGGTGGCCCAAACAATTTGATAGCTATTTCAAACCTCGTGGAGAAAAACCTGAACCGGTGAACTCCTCCGCATGGAAGACGTCGCCTACGGTTCAGCTAACAAGTGGGCTAGCTCCCTATGAGCCGGCCCTTACGTTTGAGGATACCCAACACCTCTTGCGGCGTGCGCAATTCGGAAGTACCGTAGATCGGGCTCAGTTGCATGTGGGCAAGACGGCGTCGGACCTGGTGGATGAGCTGATAGATGCAGCCCTTTCTGCTCCGTTACCGGAGCCTCCCCACTGGCACAATGCTTACCTGCCTGAAGACGGGCAATCTGAAGAAGTCTTTGACGCCTACTTTCGCAACAACAACCAATGGGGGAATCAGTACGCGACAGACTGGTTTAAGGCCATCTATTTCGACGGCCTGCGCGAACGCATGGCCCTGTTCTGGCATGACCATTTTGTAACCGAGCGGGAAACGTATTTTTTCGCGCCGATGATGTATCAGTACGCGACCCTTCTGCGTTCTCGGGCTCTGGGCAACTTTAAGGACTTTGTGCTGGCTATCACCCTAAACCCCGCAATGCTGGTGTACCTGAACGGCAACCAGAATGTCCGCCAGGAGCCGAATGAGAATTACGCGAGGGAGTTGCTCGAATTGTTCACGATGGGGCAATACGATGCCCAGGGCAATGCGAACTACACGCAGTTTGACATCATCGAATTCTCCCGTGCACTCACCGGGTACTACGTTGACTATAGGGACTTCAGTACCCAATGGGGGCAGAATCGGTATGACGGCGGTCAGAAGGTCTTATTTGGAGAAACGGGCCAGTTTAACACGCAAAAGGCGATCAATCACATTTTTGAAACGCGCGCTGAACAAGTCGCCGCGTTTATCTGCCGCAAATTATACGTCGAGTTTGTTCACAACGTCCCCGATGAGGCCTTCATCCAGGAGCTTGCCCAGGTCTTTATCAATAACGACTTTGAAATCGCCCCTGTCATGCGTGCGCTTTTAAAAAGCGAGCGTTTTTTTGACGGGGCCCTACGGGGTGCGCGCATCAAGAGCCCCGTTGCTATGCTGGTAAACATGCTTCACCAGATCAACTTCGAATTGGAGACCCCTGAGCCCTACGAGGCCCTGTACTGGAAATCGTCTGACCTCGGGCAGCGCTTATTCCAACCGCCCAACGTCGCCGGCTGGAAAGGGTATCGCAATTGGATCACGACCGCCACCCTCCCCTCCCGCTGGGAACTGATCGAACAACTCCTCCAGGGCGACCTCACAGGATACATCACGAGTATCGTCCCTATTGCCAGGGCCCTCATTGATACAGAGGACCCGCACCACGTATTCAAATTGCCTGTAGCCATAGCACAGCACTTTATGGCTGTGCCGGTCGATAATCTTGGCTTCGAAGCGCCTACGGTAGACTTTAATGGGGACCTGGTTACGTACCCCATCCCTGAAGACGTTATGAACGGGCCGGCTTACGTTCGCGATCTCGCGAAAATCTTCCTGGCCGGCAAACCCTGGTATGAATGGAGGCTGAATACACCAGGTATCATTTTTCTGCTGCTCGACTATGTGCAGTTTCTCGTCGAGTTACCTGAGTATCAACTAACCTAAACGCTGCCGATACCCCTAAAAATCCAGTCGTCCTAAAATATCCGATAGCCCTACAATACAATGTGCACCCTCAAAACAGACAACGCCCTCCTCGGAACCAAGCTGGAGCACGGTGAAGCCCACCAGGCCTCGCACGACCGGTGGACGCGGCGCAGTTTTATGGGTTCACTGGGCCTTGCTGCCGGCGGAGCCATGATGCTGGGCGGTACCCCCGTTCAAGCGTTTCAGCCGACGCCCCTCATGGCGCATCTGCAACAAGAGCAGTCGAACCGAATCCTGGTGCTTATCCAGTTATTTGGAGGCAACGACGGGGTCAACACCCTCATCCCGTTCGAGGACGATGAATACTACCGCGTCCGCCCGAACTTATCCATCCCTAAATTCGACACCATTCCTTTCCATGACAACCTGGGCTTTCATAAATCTCTCTCTGCAATAGCTCCCTTCTATGAAGAAGGACGGATGGGTATTCTTCACGGCGTAGGATATCCCGAACCGGACCTTTCTCATTTCCGATCCACAGATATCTGGCTCACGGGGTCAAAAACCGAGGACTACCTGAATTCGGGATGGGTGGGGCGATCGATGGAATCCGTCCTTGACCGGACAGGAGAGCTCAACTACCCGCTTGCTGTTCAGCTAGGATTTGCCTCTCCGCTCCTGTTGAGAGGAGATCAGCGGGGCACAGGCATGTCGATCAATAACCCGGCTCAATTTCGCCGGCTGGCTGGTTCAGGCAAACTCTACGATTCAGAGAACGTCCCTGAAAGCCCACTTGGAGCCGAATTAGCGTTCACTCGGTCCGTCGCAAACGACGCGTTTCGGTATGCGGGTGCTATCCAGGATGCAGCACAAGCCGGTGAGAATAGCGTCAACTATGAATATGGTCGCGGACTAGGAGAAAACCTGTCGATTGTCGCCCGGCTCATTAAAGGCAACCTGGGCGCGAAGATTTATCACGTCGTACTCGGCGGGTTCGACACGCATGCTTCACAATTTGATTTCCACAGTTTGCTCCTCCGCATACTCGCAGAATCAGTGGACTCCTTTACCCAGGACCTGGCTGCGGCAGGTAGAGACCAGGATGTGCTGATCATGACGTTTTCCGAGTTTGGCCGCCGTGTTGAAGAAAACGGCTCGCGCGGCACCGATCACGGCACCTCCGCGCCCCTCTTTTTATTTGGACCGGGCGTCATTGGAGGCACCTACGGATCTACCCCTAGCCTGACCGACCTCGACGCATTTGACAATCTCAAACACCAGTTCAATTTCCGAAATGTATACCACACAGTGCTTCAGGACTGGTTCGGCTTCTCTCCGGGGCGCACTGCGGACGTGATCGGTGAGGACTACCAGAGTCTCAATTTCATTGCAAACCCTATCGTTACCAGTACAACTCCCGAGCAACCTGCACGCTCTTTCTCTCTATCGCAGAATTTCCCTAACCCTTTCAGGGGTCAAACAACCATCACATATGAGTTGGATCAACCCGGCCCAGCGGTATTGCGCGTGTTTGATATGCAAGGACGCATGGTCAGGGAATTAGCCTCTGGTACGCAACCGGCCGGCACCCATTCCGTTATCTTCTCTACAGACCAGCTTCCCGCAGGTACGTATATGTATCGGTTAACAACCGGCCACTCTCAGGAAACGAGGAAGATGGTGGTGGTACGATAAACCTCTGGAAGGTATCCTCTTCTGCCTCGTTTCATGGTTACCATCTTTTTATATTTATGTAGTGCTACAGTGTAAAGTAAGTTTTTGATGACCTGCAGTAAGCCCCCATGCCTTGTCATTCCGAGCCTGCCGAGGAATCTATGCCCACTATGAGAACCTGAACTCGCATATGGCATAGATCCTTCGGCAGGCTCAGGATGACAGGATGATTGGTTGCTGCCAAGCAATGAGAATAGACTTAGTTTACCAACTACTTACCCTTTCTCCTTTATTGATATGG
>JAHQVL010000302.1 GCA_019634345.1 Rhodothermaceae bacterium | reverse complement strand
TGGGTCCAGCCCCGGTTCACGGCGATGTTTTGGCCTGTTATGGCTCGGCTTGTGTTGGAGGCCAAAAAGAGAGCCACAAGGGCTATTTCATTGGATTCGATAAGCGTGGGAATACACTGAGCCTTGAAAATGCGCTCCTTCACCTCATCATTTACGTATAATCGCAGTTGCTTCTCAGTCATCACCCACCCTGGCGACAGGGTATTCACTCGGATGTGATCCGGTCCTAACTCACGGGCCAAGGACCGGCTCATCGCCACAATAGCCCCTTTTGCTGTTACGTATGCAGAAAGCCCTGCCTCCCCTAGCTGAAAAGTAACCGACCCAAAGTTGATAATGGACGCATTGTTGTTCTTCATATAGGGCGCGGCCTGCTGGATGCAGAGATAGGCTGCTCGAAGGTTCACTTTTGTGAGTTGATCCCAGCGCTCCATGGTCGTTTCCTGTAATGGGACCCGTGTATCTTGAGCCGCGTTGTTGAGTAGGACCCGGATCGTCCCTTCCTGCTTCGCGATACCCTGTATCCAGGATACAACCTCATCCTCTTCTGTTAAGTCAACCCGTGTAAAATGCACGGGGCCGCCTACTTCGTCGGCCAATTGCTGGCCGGCTTCTTCCTCGATATCACAAAAAAACACTTTGGCTCCTTGCTCTGCAAAGGCTCGAACCAACGCTTCACCGATACCGGTAGCACCTCCGGTAATGAGTACACATTGGTCTTTCAAATCAGGGTATTGGGGGGGATTAGGATTCAAATGGGTCATTTGAATTTGTTTCGCGTTTCGGGTTGCGGGTTTCGGGTTTTGTGCGGTTCAAGTATGTGCTCGATGTGATAGATGGCGTCACCAAACTCTGAATCATCTCCATTCGCTGCGTTTGCTGATAGATGGATAAAGACCTTCTGAACAGTATCCGGGGCCATCCAGTTCAGCGTCCACATAGAGGTGTCGGTTTTATTTATACTGGTCCCTTCTGAAGAATGGCGTGCATACTGAATTCCATCGGACTCATCGATAGCAACCCGGTCATCTGACGAATACAGGGCCCCAGCCTGGCGCCCACTGCTATCTCGTATGGCAAGCTGAAAACCTGCTTCCTCCATATCTGCACGTGTCAATACAATATGCAGTATATACCGCTCTTTCAATGCATAATTAGATTCAATACCCAGCAACGAAAGATCAGCACCACCATCATTCAATTCACCATCAAAATGACAGGCATGGCACGTAGGCTCACCAAACCCACCCGTATGAGCCACCGGCGGATTTTCAGGATACACAAAAATCAAAGCCGCAACAAAAACAACAACAACTATCTTTATCAAGCCAACCTATCAAAAAAGCCCTGAAGGGGCGTCATACATTAACCTATCAAAAAAGCCCTGAAGGGGCGTCATACATTAACCTATCTAAAAGCCCTGAAGGGGCGTCATACATTAACCTATCTAAAAGCCCTGAAGGGGCGTAATATGTTATCTTATAACAACGACACCCCGCTCTGCATCTTCGCACGCCCTACCGTATTTGAATCTGCTCCAAACCAGATTTCTTTTGTAGAGGGATGGAAGTACATGTACCGAATGGTGCCGCCGCCACTTGGGACTACTTTGGAGTCCGTAAACGTTTCGGTTTTAGTGTCAAACAAGACGAATTTATTGGGTTTTGGACCGGTCTCTACAAGCCAGATACGGTCCTTATCGTCTTTCGCAGTTCCATAAGGCCGGGCCCCGCTTCCGCTAGGAAGAGCCCATTCTTTGATCTCACGGGTTTCCGTGTTCAGGCTTCCCAGGTACCCCTGCGCATAGTCTACGTACCACACGGTATTATCGCTGGTGATTTCCATACGGCGAGGGCGCGTTTCTGGCCGGGGTAGCTCAATCTCCTCCAATTCCATGGTTTCTGGATCCACTGTCGCGATTTTGTTGGTGCCGAACAGAACGACCCAAGGGCGATTATTTGAATCTACCTTGATGCCATACGGCCGTGCACGAGAGGTGGGTACTTTTACCAGGTTGACGTCCCCCGTTTTAGTCATCAGTTTCCCGATGTAATTACCGCCTTGTACCGTAAACCAGATATCCCCGTTTTGATCAAAGACCAACGTGTGAGGATCACGCGCCGCTTCCTCAGGCATGGGATATTGTTTGATCTCACCGGTATCGGGATTTAGCGTACCGATATGGGCGTTCTTATTTCCTGCATACCAGACCATCCCCTTATCATCAACAATCAAATTATGGGGATGGGTGTTGTCCAGGATATCGTATCGTTTAAACTCACCCGTTTTAGGTTCAAGATAGGCGATGTAGTTCCCTTTTTGGCCACAAAACCAGACCCTTCCTTGTTGGTCCACGTAGGGGTCGCGTGGACGCGTGTCATCCCAAGGCACTTTCCATTCTTGAATATTTATTTCGTCATTTACAGGTACTGAAGCAGGCTGAAACCCACTAAATACAAACACACTAAATACAGGGAGAAGCAGAAAAAGAGCAATGAATTTCATAGTACATAGAATAGTAGAATGTGTATCTAACTATACACTACAAAAAAGCGGGTAAAAAAACGATAGCAGCCAAAAGAATCTGAGGATCCTCTTGGCTGTGGTTTCACGTTTCGGGTTGCGGGTTTCGCGTTATTTTCGCGCCTCAGCTAAAAACCCGAAACCAACTCGAAACCCGGAACGCGAAACGCGAAACAGTCAAATAGATCAAGATCTATTTGACCTTCATCATCTTCTTAGACATCACCCCATTAGGAGTGATGAGCCGTGTTATATAAATGCCGCTTGGTAAATCACTGCCATGGAATTCAACGGTGTGGGTACCGGCAGCCAGGGTGCGATTCATGAGCGATTGTACTTCGCGGCCCGTGATGTCGAATACTTGGAGGCGCACTTTGCTCGTCTTATCCAGCGTAAATTGAAGGGTTGTAGACTCCGAAAACGGATTGGGGTAGTTCTGTTGCAGCGTAAATGAACCGATTTCTTCAGGTGTATCAATCGATACAGGTTCAGCAGGACTTTCGATGATATCTAGGGCCGTATAGCTGTGCCCGAGAAGGACGTCCTCTACTACAGGCTGCTCTATGCCAAACCAGTTTTGGAGAATAGAGGCGTATACCGTTCTGAAGTCGATCTCATGCTTCATATTCCCGGTATTGTCTAGATCTTCCAAGTCCGGCGCAGAGCCCATGAGCCCACCGTTAATCCCCTTCCCGACCAAAAACAGAGGTGCAGCCGTACCGTGATCCGTCCCAAACGATCCGTTTTGTCCGACGCGCCGGCCAAACTCGGAGAAGGTCATTACAATGACATTCTCTTGCATTCCGCCCTCAGTAATATCTTGCAGAAAGGCATTAATTCCTTGCGACAAATTGTTCAGCAAGTTTGCATGAACGCCGGCCTGGTTGGCATGCGTATCGAAGCCGCCCAGCGTCACGTGATAAATCTTTGCACCAAGTTGCCCTTTTATAAGGCGAGCAACAATACCCAGGCTATTTGCTAACGGATTGCCCCCCGGATATTCAACTGCATTGGCTCCCTGCTGGGAAGCTTCCTGGACAGCAGCCGCGTAGATGAACGAATCATTGGCGACTGATCGCACATAGTTCATTTCATCGCCGAATGCCGTTGATGGCAGTCCATTTAAATTATAGAGCGTTCCGTCTTCTGCAAGCCGTTCGAAGAACTCCTCGCTGACCAGGGACATCCCCATGTTGGTTGCCGGCCCTTGCAACATCAATGAAGATACTCCACCAATTTGAACGGCCAACGGATACGATGGCCTATTATCTTCAAAATCAGGGTATTCAACATTCAAGTGTCTTCCAACCCAGCCCGTCTGGATGAGGCTATCGCTATCGCTGCCTGAAAGCCATATATCCGTAGATCTGAAATGGGATAGATCAGGATCTGGGTAACCTACATTTTGGAGTATCGCCATATCTCCATCTCCAAAATAGGGCTCCAAGATCTCCATAGAGGGGTGTACCCCTAAATCTTGTCCGATAGGATGGAGTTGAGCTTCCTGCTTCGCAATTGCAATATTCGGTCTCCGTTGATAATAAATGTCATTTTCATACGGAATAATGGTATTCAACCCATCGTTACCCCCGCTCAATTGAACGAGCACCAACACACGATCTGATTCGATTGAATTAAGCTGACTCATCAGCGATGAGCCGGCGAATGCACGTACGGGTGTACCGCCCAACGTGACTGCACCGGCCACAGAAAGGCCAAGGCCGGCCAGGAAGTCCCTTCGCGACCATTTTGCGTGGTCACGAGAATGCGCTTTACCATGTTCTAATCGATATCCATGGCGGGGGCGCCGTTTGGGCTTGGATGAATGCGTACACATGATAGTTCTCTATGTTAAAGTATGGGTGTGCAGATAAGGGAGCAGAAAAATGATCGATAAACTGGCTAACTGAGATGAAACTCAGGCATCTGTGTCAAGAATCTCGCAAAAAGAGCCAGGAGAATAGGCGCCTGTTCACTTTCGATATCCCACTCATACCAGGGCACCCCCGCCAAAAAGATCTTTGCCAGATTCTCGGCATACGCCGGTCCGTTAGTAATCTCTTCAGGAATCGGGAAATTGATCAGGTCCCCACCAAAATCTTCCGAAACATTCCCGATGTCTAGATTTTCTACGGGGACGGCCATAAAGTATTCTGCCAACGCGACCGGGAGCTTGAACGCCGCAAGCGGATCATCATGCTCGGGCAGCTCTTTAGCAACTGGTACCAGGTCTACTATATTTCCTCCGTTGTCACCAAATAAAAGAAAGTCTGTAACCAGCCATCGGATGGGTAAAGATGTCGTAGATACCCAGCTTCTGTATCCGGGCCAGCCAGCTACGTTTGGAGGATTGAGCAGGTTTTGCTCAAGGAACGAGGCTACAGCTTTCAAAAAACCGACAGTCTCAAGGTTTGGTAACACCATCACTTCATTCGGCATGCCGGCAAGCAAATCAATCGGGCTCTTAATGTGTGATCCCGCCAGTTGGGCATCGAAGAAGTGTGCACTTTTGAGAAGGATCCGAACAACTGAAGCAATTTCATAATTGTTTGCTATCAGTTCCGTTGCCAGTTGCTCAACAATGTCAGGATCAGGGACGGCATACACAAATTCACGGTATAGCTTTTCGCATACAAAATACGCCGTTTGAGCACCTCGCTCCTCGAAAATGATATCAATGACATCATCATATCCGAATGAACCCGTTCGTCCAAAGAACGTCTTTTCTCCATCATCAAACCGACTGGGGACAAACACAGTCGTATGATTTAAGTAATCGATGACCCAACCCGTTAGCGCCCTGGCAATCTCTTCGATATCAGCCTGACTATAATTGTCATTGCCATCTTTATCTTTCGGGCTCATGGTAAAGAGTTCTAAAAGCTCTCTTCCGTAATTCTCGTTAGGCTCCAGGTTTCTATTCACATCCCCGTCGAGATATTTTAGCATGGCGGGGTCTGTCCCAATCGCATGAACAAAGTCCTTTAGATTCCCCAATGCATGCTCACGCAATAGCCTCAGGTACCGGTAGGAATGCATCGCGATGAAGTAGTCATCGTATTGGGTGACGAAGTGGTTCTGCCAGAAGAGGGTCATTCGCTCCCTGAACCCCACGCTTATCATGGTAGACAACCACTCATCTTGCAATTCATTCAGCCACATGAGGTTGTTTTGAATGAACGCGTCTACTTCCTCCTGCGTCCCATTAATTGGAACGAACTCATTTGCCCATACAGGTTCAGGAGGTACAGGAGTGGTTTCAGTATCAAGTGCCGCATCTACAATGTTATCTACGACATCAGATGCATTGGCACCTGTTAACGCATTTATCTGTAGTGCAGAGGCACCAAATCCGGTTCTTCGTAATAGGTGAGCAGCTTGTATCCTGGATAGAGCTCCATCATAGGGTTCTAACCCCGCCTGAATCTGTAATGGTTTAGCCGTGCCATTGCCGGATGGCGCAAGTTGGACAGACGGCTTGTTCTTTAGAAAAGCGGGAGCAGCATCTATAAAGTCTGCTTTTTTTTGAGCGACGCGGTTGTAAAATTTTTGCGTCTTATCGTCATCTGTGTAGAGCATTTCGATTTTTCGAAATAAGGTCCTGGGTAATCATGTGGGGCATGTTTCAAATAGCAATGCGCAACTTTCCCTCCAAAGTGCCCAACGTCTTCAAAAAAAATATAATCTATTGCCTACAGGAAGCAGGTAAATTTAAGCACAAGCTATACTCCGCTACGGATCAAGCTTTTTAAACGAATACCGAATACATTCCTTGTTTTGAGGGTAGATGCGGATCGAAGTGCACTCTGTAGGTTCAGGTGATCAGGGCGTATTGGCTCAAGAAAGAGCTAAATAAGCAGGTACTATTTGTAATAGGCTATTACAAAAGGAAACGCCTACGAAGAAGAAGACTACGCCTGGGCCAAAAACCACATCGCTGCAGCTAATAGCCCCCCCAAGACAAGCACCGCAAGGCAGCCAAATATATCCTTCGTAATTTTTTTCATGGATGGGATGCTTCGTAAAAACCTACAAGTTTGCGTCTCACCCCTATATTACAACGCCCCACCCATTAATGCCTACCTTTTGCCAAAAATTTAGCACGGCTTACAGAACGGTACGCACCGTAAACTGACTCATTCCTCCTACCTCGGACCATGAGTTGTACGCATAATCGAATCGGATGCTGGATATTTTGAGGCCGACACCAAAACCAAAGCCGGCGAAATCGAGCCGGGATTTAGTTTTTAACGTCTCGTGCCTTCGGTGGTTGTACCCAAATCGGAGATTAAATCCCTCACTAAACTGAAATTCCCCTCCGAGAGAGATATGCTCCATAATTTGCTCCAGCGGCGTAGCGTCCTCAGTGACCGTGGAGTAATCGTGCAAATTATATCCGGTTAAAGATAATAACAGAGGTAAGTGCTGGAGCTTCTTTGTCACACTCAGCCTAAAATCCATCGGAAGCTCATCATCGAGGGTCCCCAACGAGTTGAGAACAATGCCCAGGTTGTTCACCGATGCGCTGAATGTAAAGTCGCCTTCAACAGAGTGGTATAACATGCCCAAATCAATGGCGAGAGCCGAAGACCTGAATGATGATACCGAAGTTAAGATGGAATGCAGATTCACTCCAAACCGGACCCGGTCCGCATAGACACGCGAAGCACCCAGGGTAAGCGCGAGATCATTTGAAGAAAAGCTTCCCAGTTCATTCCCCAGTTCATCGGTCTCCGTCAATTTCCCCCAGCTTAGAAACCGCAGCCCGACTCCTAGACTACCAATACGGTCATCATGCAGACCAAAAGCAATAAAACTGGCGCGTAAATCACTTACATGGTTCACAAAAGAAACCGACAGTGCTCTATGCATCTGGTCGTTTAACAATGCGGGATTGTAAAACATCGCATTCGCATCGTCTCCATACATCGCCGAAAACGATCCACCCAGAGCAGCGGCGCGCGCAGAGGGCTCGATGCGCAGAAAGGAAAACCCCGTCAATTCACCAGGTTGAGCAAGAACAGATTGAGGATACGCACTCGTGAGAAGCAGAAGAAATAGTGCAATTCCCCCCAGTCTATATTGTACTCTACTGCTGTAGTTAGTCATTTGATTGGTTTCGTGTTGCGGGTTTATCGCTTCGCGATCAGTTAGACGGGCGTACCCGTCTGCGTGTCGGGTTTCGGGTTGGTATCAACCAAAAGAACTACAACTCAGAAACTCGAAGGGTTTTGCGATTTCTACCTCTTCTTTATGGTAGAGATCCCGTTAACTTAACATCAACAATTGGTCCTTTCCCCTATTTATCATCTAAATTCGGAACCTGGGTATTCACTGAACATAAAATATGTTGTAACACATATTAAGCAACCCGCACTAAAGCTCAACAACCCCTTACATACGGGTTGTACTTATCGAAAAACAACGAAAGAGGTAATATCGGTGAAAACCATCAGTCAACTTCTAACAATCGTATTTCTTTCCTTTACCGTTCTTACAGGAGCCTCCTTACCCACAGACCCTGTAGACGAAACGAAAGAGTCTAACGTAAAAACCTTTACCGTAGACTATCTGCATTCAAACGTAGGCTTCAAAGTACGTCACCTGGGTATTTCAAATGTAAACGGTGCATTCAACGAATATGAAGCAACCGTAATGGTTGACCCAGAAGACCTGAGCACTTTGAAAGCAGAAGCCACATTTATGGTTGGAAGCATTGAAACAGGCAATGATCGTCGCAATGGACACCTTAAGTCTGACGACTTCTTCAACGCGGAAGAGTACCCTAAAATGACCTTCAAGAGCACCAAAGTAATGGTGGGCGAAGACGGCGCATTTAAGCTGCACGGTAACCTTACAATCCGCGATATCACCAAAGAAGTCGTCCTCAAAGGCGAAATGCTCGGTACAGGCATGGGCCAGAACGGCATGAAGGTAGGTATTGAAGCATCTACTACGATCAATCGCTTTGACTACAACCTGAAGTGGGACAAACTCACTGAAGCAGGTGGACTCGTAGTTGGCGAAGATGTACGCATCATTCTTGAGCTAGAGCTCGACGAGCAAGCGTAACGAATGCGTTTCTGGTTGGTTTAAAGCTTTAACCTTGCTTTTTAACCAGAAACCAGAAACATGAAAGGACTCGAATAAAGCTTTAGAGTTATTTGAGTAAAGGCAAATGGCGAGTGCCATTTGCCTTTCTTGTTTTAAAGAATTGGGTAAGTATGCTCCCTCAAAGATCCACTGTACCCGTTGAGGGAACGGAACGAAAGGGGTGGCGTGAGATGATCCGGCCTATGTTGTAGAAAGATTGGTTCACTTTTTGACAAATCCATGGCCTGATTCAATCAACGTTGAATCTGCGTACATCGGCATTATTAAACAATAAATAGCAGACAACCCACTGGATATTCCTGACAGGATCTCATGTTAAATTACTCAATCCTGTCAAGTTGGCATCTTTTGTTGGCAGCCTAATCATGATAAAACTAATTCAAAATCTCTTTGGTGGCGACTCGAACGACCGAGAAGTCAAGAAGCTATGGCCACTTGTTGAGGAGATTAATGCAGAGTATGAATCGATCAAGCATATCTCTGACGAAGAGTTACAGGCCAAAACCCCTGAATTTAAGAAGCGAATAACCGATGCGGTTGCTGATAACGAAGCGCGTCAGGAGGAAATTCGCATAGAGCTTGAAAAGGAGATTTCTGAAGTCCCCATTGGCGGCGACGGCCAGGCTGCGGATGCAAATGAGCTCACCTTGGACCAATGGCAGGGACTTTCTGATGAGTTAGACAAATTACAAGAAGACTGGAAAGATATCGTCGAGGACGTCCTGGACGATATTCTCCCCGAAGCGTTTGCGGTAGTTAAGCTTGCCTGTGAACGCATGCTTGGCAAGAGTTGGGAAGCAGGGGGTGCTGATGTTACCTGGAACATGGTCCCCTATGATGTGCAGCTACTGGGTGGTGTTGTTATTCACCAGGGCCGCATCGCTGAAATGAAAACGGGTGAAGGTAAAACACTTGTTGGAGTTGCTCCAGTTTATCTCAATGCGCTTGCAGGCCGGGGTGTACACGTAATTACCGTAAACCCTTACCTGGCGCAACGTGACTCTGAATGGATGGGTCCCTTGTATAATTTCCTGGGCCTCACCGTGGATGTTATCGATAAATACGATGCCCACTCCGAAGGACGTCGTGCTGCCTATCGTGCTGATATTACCTATGGCACAAACAACGAATTCGGTTTCGATTACTTGAGGGACCATTCCTTTGTAAATGACCCTGCACACCTGGTACAACGTGCGCACTATTTCACGATTGTGGATGAGGTTGATTCGGTTCTTATTGACGAAGCCAGAACGCCACTCATCATATCTGGACCAGTTCCTCAAGCCAACGATTCACGATTCGAAGAGTTGAGGCCTCCAGTTGATAGACTGGTTGCCGCACAAA
The DNA here is from genome assembly GCA_019634345.1 of Rhodothermaceae bacterium. Taxonomy (GTDB): domain Bacteria; phylum Bacteroidota; class Rhodothermia; order Rhodothermales; family JAHQVL01; genus JAHQVL01. The sequence continues at coordinate 8,629 of JAHQVL010000302.1, read as the reverse complement.
AAAAGATTGTTGCTCAATTTGTTGGTGAAGCAGAACGGGCACTCAAGGCTCGCGACGAGGCGATTGAAGCAGGCGACAATAAAAAAGCCAACGAATTCGAAACAGAAGCCGGGCTTGCGCTCTTCAGAGCGCACCGTGGCTTCCGGAAAAACAATAAACTTCAAAAGCTAATGGCAGAGCCGGGGATTGAACGGCTCAAACAACAGACCGAGTTTTTCTACCTCCAGGATAATGCAAAACACATGCATATCGTGGATGAAGCCCTGTACTATGCGCTCGATGAGAAGCAACATTCTATCGAAATGACTGAAATGGGCCGTGAGTTCACAGCTAACGCGGCAGGAGAGGAAATCAGTCTGTTCGTCTTGCCAGACATCGGTGAAGAGATTGCAAGGATGGAGAAGGAGCACGAAGGAAAACTCGGTGCCATGAAAAAGGAGCTCGATGAGAACACAACGCTGTCCGAGGAAAAGCGAGAAAACAAACGTGTTAACGACGAACGCGTTCTCAATAATGAACTCGAAGAACAGAAGCGAAATCTATACAATACCTACTCTGAACGTGCTGAACGCCTCCATGCAATCGAGCAGTTATTAAAAGCCTATACACTCTTTGAAAAGGACATTGACTACATCATCCAGGATGACAAAGTAAGCATTGTCGATAAGCATACCGGGCGTGTCCTCGAAGGCCGGCGTTATTCTGACGGTCTACATCAGGCGATCGAAGCCAAGGAAAAAGTAAAGGTTCAAGCAGCTACACAAACGTACGCCACGATTACGCTGCAGAATTACTTCCGTATGTACGATAAACTCTCAGGAATGACGGGTACAGCGGAAACCGAGGCCGAAGAGTTTTTCAAAATTTACGGCACCGACGTTGTAGTCATACCTACGAACAGACCTATTGCCCGGCTGGACCTTGATGACCTCGTGTTTAGAACAAAACGTGAGAAGTTCAGTGCGGTTATCGACAAGATCCGTGAGTACAATAAAAAGGGACAACCGGTCCTGGTTGGTACAACCTCAGTAGAAGTATCTGAAACCCTCAGCCGGATGCTCAAAAGGGCGAAAATCAAGCATAACGTCTTGAACGCCAAGCGAGACCGTGCCCAACAAGAGGCTCATATTGTGGCTGAAGCCGGTGAAATCGGTGCTGTAACCATCGCTACCAACATGGCGGGCCGCGGTACTGACATTAAGCTGAAAGAGGGTGTCCTGGATCGAGGTGGGCTGGCAATTATCGGTACTGAGCGCCACGATAGCCGACGTATTGACCTCCAGTTAAGAGGCCGTTCTGGCCGCCAGGGAGACCCTGGAGAAAGCCAGTTCTACATTTCGCTTGAAGACAACCTGATGAGCCTGTTTAAGTCTGATCGCGTTGCCAAAGTAATGGACCGCCTCAACCTGGAGGAAGGAGCCGTAATTACGCACCCCTGGGTAAACAAAAGTATCGAGCGTGCACAGAAAAAAGTCGAGCAGAACAACTTTTCTATTCGAAAAAGACAGCTCGAATACGATGACGTCTTGAATGCACAACGGCAGGTTATCTATGACCGCCGAACCGCAGCCCTACACGGAGACCGCCTCCGTGGTGAGTTGATGGACATGCTTCACAAACTCGTCCAAAACATTGTGGATGCTCATTACGGCGATGGAAACATCGAGGGCATGAAAGAAGAACTGCTTCGTGTTCTGGCTCTTGATTTTGATATCGACCGCGAATCATTCGCTCGCCTTGGCGAAGACGGTGTGGCTGACCGCATTATGCAAACGGCGGAAAACTTCTACAACAGAAAACGTGAAGCCCTCGCGGCTCCATTTCTGAACTCTATCCAGAAGATTGCCCAAAGCGACCAGGAAAATAAACCTGAGAAAGTCTTTGTCGACTTCACCGACGGCCGGCGTCTCCTCCGAATCACCTTAAAAATTGAGGAGATTCTTGAATCCAATGGCATGGCAATCAACAACGCTCTTGAACGCGTTGCGATGCTGTCCTTCATCGACGAACGCTGGACCGAACACCTTCGTGGTCTCGATGAAGTAAAAGAAGGTATTGGCCTTCGCGCTTTCGGCCAACGAGACCCTCTCGTGGAATACAAAATGGAAGCCTTCAAGCTCTTTAAGGAGATGATGGAAACCATTCACCACGACGTGGTCTCCTTCGTTTTCCGTGCAGGTCCTTTAGTCAACGACCGGCAGAAAAGCCGGCAGGCTGGTAGCAACAAACGATTGGATCGCAAGCGATTGGACCCCAACAGAGCCCGCACAACCCACGAATCTGCAACACCGTCTTACGGAGTTGGATCAGGGAGCCAACAAAGCGCTCGAGACAAAGACCCGAGTTCAGGTGGCCAACAAACTGTCGTGATCAACGAACGAACAAAACGAAACGACCCCTGCCCTTGCGGTAGCGGCAAGAAGTACAAGCATTGTCATGGCAGAGCCTAAAAGGGACACCTTTTAGGCGTTTCGGGTTGCGAGTTGCAGGTTTCCGGTTGGCATGCCCTAAGAGTGTTTATGATGGATTAATGTAAAATTGACGTACACATATATTTTACATTACCTAATTTCTTAGTACATTCTGGTTGGCAAGCTATATTTCTATTAGAAGAATCAACTCCGAACCCCAAACGATAAACCCCAAACCGGTAAACCATGCTACGGTCGCTCTATATCAGGGATTATGCGCTGATCGAAGAATTGGATGTAGAATTCGACAGTGGACTCAATATCATTACCGGAGAAACAGGGGCCGGTAAGTCGATTCTCATTGGGGCGCTCAAGCTAATTCTCGGGGAGCGGGCCTCAGCAGACTCAATACGCACGGGGGCCAAAAAGGCGATTATTGAAGGTATCTTTGATAATACCGGATCGCCGAGGGTGCAGAAACTCCTGGCCGAGTATGAATTTGATCCATCGCAGGAGATCATCCTTCGAAGAGAAATTACAGCTTCTCAAAGCAGAGCCTTCATCAATGACACCCCTGCAAACCTGAGTATTGTCCGTGAGGTGGCTTCTCACCTCATCGATCTTCACGGGCAGCACGAGCACCAGTTGCTCTTACGTACTGACACACACATCGAATTGCTCGATAATTTTGGTGGGCTCGAAGGGCTGTTGTCGAGATACAAGAAACAATACAGCCAGGTCGGAACGCTTACCAGGGAACGCGATGCCCTGATTGCAAAGGAGAAAGACCTCCAGCAGCAGAAAGAACTTTTTCAGTTCCAGGTACAAGAAATTGATGAAGTAGCTCCGGAAGAGGACGAGGAGAGCAAGCTTGAGGTAGAGCTCCAGGTACTTGAACACGCGGAGCGTTTATTTGAGGTAACGAGCACACTGTACCAGATACTCTACGAAAACGACGATGCTGTTGGAGATCAACTTGTGCGAGTCCGAAACGAACTTCAGGACCTTTCTCGCATCGACCCTGAATTAGAGCATAGTGCGCAAGAAGCAGAATCAGCCCAAATCATGGTTACTGAGCTGGCTAAGTTCTTGCAAGATTACAACGCACGAATTGAGTTCAACTCAGAACGGCTAGAAAGCATTCGAAGCCGGCTTGGGGAGATCGAGAACCTCAAACGTAAATACGGTGGTACCCTGAGTGCCGTGATTGCATACCGGAAGGACATTGGAGTTAAGTACGATCTCGCGCGAGATTTTGAAGGCGCTATTGCTACCCTCAACGAGCAAATCCTGGATGAGCAAAAAAACCTGTCGACCCTAGCCTTTCAACTCTCTGCAAAGCGTCAAGCCGTAGCCAAACGCATTGAAGGCGCCATTGTCTCTGAGTTGTCAAAACTGGGTATGGGAGCCAGTCAGTTTAAGGCCCGCATTCAGCAAAAAGCCTCTGAGTCGGGGTGGGTGATTGATCCAGATAACCCGGATGCTCGTATTGACGCACTAGGAAATGGCATAGATCTCGTTGAATTTTATATCTCTACCAACCCAGGAGAATCGTTAAAGCCACTCGCAGCAGTCGCCTCAGGCGGTGAAATTAGCCGCATTATGCTTGCTCTCAAAACGACGCTGGCAAAAAGCGAACGCCTTCCTATCCTTGTGTTCGATGAAATCGATACGGGAATCTCAGGCCCCATCGCGCGGAAAGTAGGTGAAAATATGAAGGACCTGGCCAGATACCACCAGATAGTGGCCATCACTCATTTACCCCAGATCGCCTCACTTGGCGATATACATTTCAGGGTAAGTAAACAAGTAGACGAAGGGAGAACAAGGACACAGGTTCAACGGCTTTCTAATCAAGAGCATGCCCGTCAAGTCGCTACCTTAATAAGTGGCGACGAAGTAACCGATGCTGCGATGAAAAGCGCGCAGGAGTTGATAGGGTCAGAAGAAGATATTTCGTAGTGAATTCCCCCTACCGCAGGTAAAGCCTTAAACAATTTTTGGCAAAAAAGCGCTTCCTATCTTCTACCTGTGTTCCTTGTAACGAACATAGCATATCCATTCAAAGTCATATACACTTCCCCAAAGAATGGGCATCGTACATATTGTATTGCGCAGACTGAGATACAAACAACTGCATCTTTTTTTGATTTAGCTGTTTGGTTCCGGATTTCGAGTTAATTAACTCAAAGCGGAAGAATCTAACGCGAAACCCGAAACGCGAAACAGATCAAATTAATTGACAGGATGCGTATACTATCGATATTAACCTGCATCTTAACTTTAGGCAGCCTGAGGCCTATAATTGTTGTATTTACCCTGGCTGTTTGAATAAACTACATTTATCCCAAGTATACCGATATGGCCAAACCTACGATTAAATTTGGAACGGACGGCTGGCGAGCAGTGATAGGCGCCCAATATACGTTCGATAACCTCGAAATTGTCTCCCGCGCTACAGCACAATGGTTGCGCAAAACGTATGGAAACGATCTAAAAATAGTAATAGGGCATGATACTCGATTTCAGGGACGCGCATTTTCTGAACATGCCGCAGCCGTGATGGCATCCCAGGGTATTAAGGTCATCTTTGCTGAAACCTTTACAACAACGCCCTCAATCAGTTGGGGCGCTAAAGCGTTCGGTTGCAATGCAGGAATCGTGATTACAGCCAGCCACAACCCTCCGTCCTACAATGGATTCAAAATCAAGGCGCATTTTGGAGGACCTGCTTCTCCCGCCATGATTAAAGCTGTTGAAGATGAAATGACGGACCTTGAAGAGTACACCTTCAAATCGTTCAGCACATTGGTTGACGAAGGCGTAATCGTAATGCGCGACGTTGCTACTGAGTACCTCGATCTGCTCCGTGAAAAACTAGATATCCAGGCGATCAAATCGTCAGGAATCAAAGTAGCGCACGACGCCATGTACGGAGCCGGCCAAGGCGCTATTCAAGCTCTACTCGGCGAAGACAAGGTAATTGCTCTGCATCACGATTTAAATCCAGGCTTTCATGGCCAGGCTCCAGAACCGATCGAGAAGAACCTCAAAGAACTGTCTGAAGCCGTCGTTCGTGAAGGATGTGCAGCAGGCCTGGCTAACGACGGAGATGCGGATCGCATTGGGATGTATGATGAAAACGGCACGTTCGTCGACTCTCATCAACTCTTGTGTTTACTCGTAAAATACCTGCATGAAGTTCAAGGACTTTCTGGGGACATCGTTAAAACGTTCTCAACAACGTCTATGCTGGCAAAAATGGGTGAGACCTATGGCCTCAAGGTTCATACTACACCGATTGGATTTAAGCACATAGGGCCAATTATTGTAGATGGAGATGTCATTGTAGGAGGCGAAGAGTCTGGCGGGATGGCAGTTAAAGGGCATATTCCCGAGCGAGATGGTATTTATATCGGGCTTCTCGTTGTAGAGATGATGGTTAAACGAGGCAAGAAACTATCTGAACTCGTTCAAGAATTGTACGACCAGTTTGGCCCGCATAGCACGTATCGCATTGACGTACATACTACACCTGAGAAAAAAGAAAACGTGCTTAAAACACTTTCAGAAGGTGGATTAAAATCAATCTTTGGCCGAGATGTAGTCGAAGTAGATACGCTGGACGGATTCAAGCATATGACCACCAATGGATGGCTGTTGGTGCGTCCATCGGGTACGGAGCCCGTACTGCGTGTATACTCAGAAGCGGACACCCCTGAAGGGGCAAGAGGACTTGTGACAGACGCAGCTACGCAACTGGGTGTGATCGAACCAGAAAATGCTACGGCATAACGGGATCTGATGAAGGGTGGCGGCTTGCATAAAGCTGGCCAAGCTTCTTACATAACGCCTCAAGATACTGCTGATCAACAGCATCGAATGCTGCTAGATCATCCGAATCCACGTCGAGGACCGCTATTAAGCGGTCCTCGGGTGTTATAATAGGTACGACTATTTCAGACTGCGTCGTTGATGAACAAGCAATATGATCTTCGATCGCGTTTACATCTCGTACGAGTTGAGTAGATCGGGTACGGGCGGCAGCCCCACACACCCCTCGGCTGAACGGAATAGACAGGCACCCGTGGCTACCCTGATACGGACCAACCAACAGCACATCGTCCTGCACAACCCTGTAAAATCCTGTCCAGTGATAATACGAGAAAGCAGTGTGCAATTCACAGGCTACAGTAGCCATGATGCCGACCCAGTCAAGTATATCCTCTTCTCCAATTAAGCCTTTAATTCGAGAAAACACTTCGTCGTAGGTTTCCTGCTTGTCGTTCATGCTCACGCTTTCAACTCCCAACCTTTTTCGTACTTACGGCCCCACATCTTCTTCATGAGTGCAGCATCTTTAATGTGACCATTTGACGGATCACACTCCAGCGTTTTGCCTGAATACTGAGCGATGTTTCCAAGGTGGCAAAGGAGCACACTCTTATGCCCTTCGTCGATTGGCGTATTCAACGATTCCCCGTCACGGATAGCGCCAAGGAAATTTCGAATATGAACATCCGTCATGCCGCCCCCGCCAACTGTATTCAGTTGATCAGACTGCTCGTCTTTCATATTGCGTTTGATCTCATTGCTGTCGTGGTCATACACGATATAGCCATCACGATCCATGAGCACAGTACCTTCAGTGCCATGAATGGTAGCACCTCGGCCTCTGTTATAGAATTGCAATCCATTACAACTACGGCCTTCCCAGGTGATATTCTTACCACCTTCAAAGTCAAAAGACATGACTTGCGTATCGTAGAACTCCCAATCATCATCGTAATGGAAACGGCCACCACTAGACGTAACTCGTGTAGGATAATCCACCCCAAGCGCCCATCGGCATACATCCACTTCATGGGTACCGTTGTTACATGATTCTCCTGTGCCCCAATTCCAGAACCAGTGCCAATTATAATGGATAATGTTGTCTGTATAATCAACGCGAGGTGCAGGACCTTGCCACAGATCATAATCCAGCCAGGATGGGATCTCGGCTACTTTTCCTTTGCCGATTGAGCCACGCGTGTTCGCATACCATGCCTTCCCGTAATAAGGCTCCCCAATGATCCCTTCTTTGATCATCTGGATTACTTCGATTGAGCGGTGGTCCGAGCGCTGTTGCGTCCCCATTTGAATAACCTTACCGTACTTCTGTTGAGCTTCGATAAGGATCTCACCTTCACGAGGGTTATGACCGCAAGGCTTTTCTACATATACATGTTTGCCGGCTTGCATGGCCATAACAGATGCTGGAGCATGCCAGTGATCGGGTGCGGCAATTACGAGTGCATCGATATCATCACGTTCCAGCACTTTTCGAATATCCTTCTCCCCCATCGGCATCTTATCCTGGTGATTTGCTGCACTTTTACTCACTCTCTCAATTGCTCTTTCGTCTACATCGCAAATAATTGCTACTTCTGACCCATCCTGACGAGCAAACGATTCAGCCAGTGCGCGCCCTCTTCCTGCAACCCCCATTACCGCAACAACAACTTTATTGCTCGGCGCATTTAAACCGCTGATTGCTGATAATTTTCCTCCAGTCAACCCAACCCCCATACCAGCAAGTGCAGTGGTTTTCAGAAATTGCCGCCGATTTCCAAGATCTTTCATGAACTGTACCTCAATTATATAACCAATGAATTTACATCACTCGTCCTGTAATGTACTACAAAGGAATATAATCTGTCCAGAAAAGTGGGGCGGGAAGTTCTTTTGGGGCTTAGGGCAAAAAAATTGATATAAATAAAATGCCCACCCCAAAAATGAGGTGGGTATTTTATTCCAGGAGAAAATGGCAACTTGATTGCGCCAGTTCTACCTGTACCTGCGTGCACCACTAATTTCTGGAAACATACCAAACCAAACAATCGGGCAATTCCTGTAATATTTCGTAGGCAATTCCCCCCACAAGCACACCGCGAACGGATAGCTTCATTAAGCTCAAATAATTTTTATTTGAGCTGTTTCTGGTTTCTTGTTGTTATCGGTTCCCTTCGATCTTGCTTTGCAACAAGAAACCAGGAACGAGAAACTAGAAACCATATTGATTACCAGTTCTTCGTCGCAATCCCGTCATCCGTCACGTTGTAAAACACCATGTCCTGCCCTTTCATGAGCTTGGTAATGTATATGATTTGCCCTGTATGGGTAGAGAAATGCTCAACAGCGTGGTAGATTGCACCCATCACAGTGACCTCGTTTCC
>JAHQVL010000301.1 GCA_019634345.1 Rhodothermaceae bacterium | reverse complement strand
GGTGAATAGTAGAAAAGCAGCAATATCATAATCGAGCAGACCATCTGATCACTTATAAATAGTATCCCTCAAGGCACTAACAACACCTTCCCCCTGTTCTGCCTCCCTTCAATGTACGCATGCGCCTCACCCGCTTCATCAAAGGAAAAGGACCGGTCTACTTGCGGGTTTACCTTTCCTTCTTCGTAGTAGGTCATGAGTTTTTGGATCCAATAGCGTGCCTCTCCAAATTGCCCCCACATCCGGGCCAGGTTTACGCCCATTACGCCCTGGTTTTTGTTAATCAATGATAAGGGGGAATACCGCCGCCAGGGGATGTCACTTAACATCTTCATAAGGGCCAGGGTCTTGTTTTTCTTACCCGGTGCAACGATCGTAGACACTCCGTACATGACGAGCCGGCCCGTTGAGGTGAGCAGATCAAAACTATGCCCCCAATTTGCACCACCCACGGGATCCAGGATGATATCAAATCCTTTGCCACCGGTTAGGTCCATCGCATGCTGATGCCAGCCCTCTTCTCGGTAGTTGATCGCGTGGTTGTACCCCTTCTCTTTGATGAACGCGTGTTTTCCGGGAGATGAAGCCCCATAGAGCTCGGCGCCATAAATGCGCCCTAAGTCGGCCGCTGCTGTACCGACTCCGCCAGAAGCATTCACAATAAGCACGCGATGCGGCCGGCCCAATTCGTCAGGCGTTCTAAGCCCGCCCATCACGATCATCGCCTGGAAAGCCGTTAAATAGGTCACCAGTAGTGCGCCTCCCTCTAATGCAGGCATCCCTAAAGGCCGCTTGATCACAAACCCCTCTGGAACACAGATATGCGAACTGTACCCACCAAACCGCGTCGGCGCAACAACAGGATCACCTGGCACTACCGAGGTAACGCCCTCACCAACGGCCTGCACAACCCCAGCCACCTCCAGCCCCAACACCGCCGGCAAATCCGGCGCATCCTGATACTGCCCCCGCCGAGCCATAATGTCCGCAAAGTTGATCCCAGCCGCTTCCACCTGTATCAATACGTCCCCTTTTCCAGGGCGTGGAATCTCAGATCCCCTCACCTCCAACACCTCAGGCCCACCAGCTCTAGTAACCCATACCTGTCTGCATTCTTTCATGTACTACACGCTTCAAGTTCCGTGTTCATTCCGGGTTCTGATCATAACACGCAACAAACCCGAAACGCGCAACCCGAAACCACCCCATAGAATCCTCAGATTCTTTGGGGTGCAGTTATAACCGAAAGATCGCAACTTTGAGACACCTATACCACATTCATTTAGTATTAATATTCAATCAATTCAGTCTTCGGCCCCTCTGCCGATACCCAGAGCATCCCCTCTGTTTTACCATGTTTACACCTGCTTGCGCATGTTGACATTAACATTGATATGGCTGATTTCAAAAGCCGTAAAGAAATACCCGGACCTAAAGGAACGCCTCTCATTCTTCAAGTTCTCCAGACCAGCGCTCGAAGGATGAATCCTTCGGTGGTTTCATGTTCCAAGTTTCATGTTTCATGTTCCAAGTTTCATGTTCCAAGTTTCATGTTTCATGTTTCATGTTTCATGTTTCATGTTGAAAAAACAAGAGGATGAACCCTCAACAAACATTGAACCTTGAACATTGAACCTTGAACCAATCAAAAGAATGAATTCTTTTGATTGCTAAAAGGAAAGCCTGTACCCTAACACAGGGATAATCCCGGTCTGCTTGTTGATCTCTATTTCATTGCGAACTCGATTGTAGAAGGGATCGGCCAGGTTTTTCTGGTTGAAGATATTTTGAGCGTCAAAATAGAGCGTGTGGGTTAAGAACGGCTTATTGAAGGTGAAGTTGAACCCAAAATCGACTCTAAAATAGGGTTCTAACTGTGCAGCAAAGCGGGCCCCATCTTGAATAATCCCAAACCCTGCTTCTTGCGAGGCCTCTATATTGATCGGGGTATACTTATTCCCCCCTCCCCATACAATGCGGCCATTAACACTGACGAGATTTTTCTTTTGCTTACTGAAAGGCCGCTCAATACCGCCCAGCAAGTTGACCATATAGCCGGTATCATACCGGCTCGAAAATCGTGACCCGTCTATAGTCGTATATTTTGAATCGAACACCGAACCCGTGAGCATGGCATAGTATCCATCTGAAAAGAATCGCTCGAGGGTAAGGTCGATGCCATAGTTGGCCGTTTTCCCATCATTCGAAAGCCCGGATGTTCGTATAACGATATCGTAGAGATAATAGCTATTGACGACAGAAAAAGAGTTACCAGGCCGGTTTCCGACGGGCATGTCGTACCCCAGGTTGTAATACATCTCTGCCTTTAACCGAGCGATCGGACTAAACTGATACTCATACCCCAGCACACTATGCCATGACTTCGATTTACGCAGTGTTCTGTTCGGCTGGAAGACGGCTCCATCCACTTCTGATTCTACGATGTACGTCCCATAGGGCTCAATCTGGCTGTATAATCCCGTTCCCAGTGAAACGTACTGATCATCTTTCAACTGCCAACGAAGGCCAAAGCGGGGCTCTACTGTAGTTTCCTTGTTTACGCTGAAGCCAGAAACATGAACGCCGGCATGTAGCTGCAACGCGGTACTCGGCCTATGCATCCATTGAGCGTAACTCCGCCAGGTCACGGCTCTGCTTTGTGTATTGATGGTATAGAACCACGGCGCGTTGATGCTTTGCCGTTTTTCTCTAAACAAATACCGGAAACGGAGGTAACTGGCTCCCACGCCAAACTGAAAGACGTTCTGTGCAGACCGCTTCCAGTTCAGAGAGGACACACCGCGAACCCCACCTTCTACACTCTCTTCAAGATCGATCGATACTTGTTCATAATTTGTAGCTGGATCCAGCGCAAAGTATTCTTCGCGTTCCTTCTCCATAAATCCAGCAATCGTCGATTTCAAATACGCGTTATCGGACAACACATACGTGTGCCCCATCCCGACTATCCCGCGCCGCTCATACACGCCGTCATCAACACCAAACGGGTCCCCTCCCCAGGCTGCTGAGTCTCTGGCGGCAAAATCTTCGTTAGTTGAAATTCCCCCGACGCCAAACAAGCTAAACTGACCGGCATTACGGGTTGGAAGATGGATTTTAAAGGATACGTCCTCATACCCAATGACATCTTCCTCCAGTATCTTTGTCCTGGTCAATAAACCGGCTGTTGAATACCGATAGTTCACCACGTAGGAGCCAGAGTACTTCTTTGAGAAAGGGCCTTCGGTGGACCCTTCAAGGCCCAGTACCCCGATATGCAGAGTATGCTCTGGACGCACATTGTTGCCTTTTCGGAGATTCACGTCAAAAACACCTGCGAGTGCATTCCCATAGGAGGCCGGAAAAGCGCCCGTCAAGAAATCCGAATAGGTCAACATATTCGCGCTGAGCATATTCACGCCCCCACTGCTGTAGCCCTCCTCGCCAAAATGATTCGGATTGGGTATCTCGATCCCCTCCAGCATCCAAATTGTATACTTGGGCGATTGCCCTCTTACAGATACATCGTTGAGCAAATCATCTTCACTGCGGGACACCCCGGCAAACGCCTGGGCCATCCTTGCTGGATCAGACAAGCTTGCAGCATATCGCTGTGTATGCTCCACTGAAAAGGAGCGGGCGCTCACGGTTGCCACTTCATTCAAGGGTTCTAAAGGATCCACCGTACCGGCTACCTCGATGTTACCCAAGGTCAGAGGAAGGGCCTCCAGTTCGATGTTCATCACCAATTCCTTCCCAGCAGTCAACAGTAACTCAGGGATCTTCAATGAAGAGAAGCCGATGTATTGGACGATCAATGAATGGCGCCCAACGGGCAATCCCGAGATTTCGAAGTGTCCATCGACATCCGTGCTCGCTCCTTGCAGAGGCTCCAAAGAGCTTACGATTACATGAGCACCAACCAACGGAGTCTGGGTATCCTGATCGACAATTTGCCCACGAATCGTCTGGGTATACTCAATCCGCTTTTCAGGGGGATTCCATCGCAATGCTATCTGGCCGCCAATCACTTCATAATTAATATGCACCGGCACAAAGGTAGCATCTAGGATCTCGCGCAGCGTTCGATCTTGAGCACTAACCATAACCAACTGATCGACAGGCAGATTGCTCGGGCTATATACAAACCGAACCCCTGTGTTCGATCGAATCATCCCTAGCACTTCAACCAGAGGAGCCGCTGCAATCTCCATCGTATACTCCTTCTCCAGCAATACATCTGCGTCCTGTGCGTAGCCCGCAGCAGAAAACAAAAAGAGTGCTATGAGAAGGAGTATACGAGGTGTCATATATTAAAAGGTCACCCTGTAGCTGAGTACAGGAATCAAGCCGGAATGGAAGAAGGCAACACGCTCTAGATTCTGGTTGTAGTCGAATCCCTGCACATTTTCCCGGCTCGTAATATTTTGAATATCGAATCGAATCATATGAGTAAGCGCCGCCTTGTTGATGGTGTAACTTACCCCAAGATCTATTCGAAAATAAGCATCGATTTGTTTCGCAAAAGGCTGGTTCAAATCTTCAAGAGGAAAACCCACTTCAATGGATCGCTCCCGGTCTAGTGGCGTGTATCGGTTGCCGCCGGCAAGTATGAAGCGGGTATCCACCCCAAACAGCCGAGAGTTTTTGAGTTTAAACTCTTTACCTCCTACCAGATTCGCAATGTAGTTACCTGCATAGCGGGAATGATAGGATTGGCCATTCAAGGGGGTGTACCGGGCATCATAGAGAGAACCGGTGAACACGTAATAAAAGCCTTCATCAAGATACTTTTCTAGGGTGAGTTCGACGCCGTAGTTCTCCCCACTCCCTCCATTTACAAGGATCAAGTCATTATCGACCAAGGGCCAGATACTTTCTGCATTAATCGTCGAATACACCGGGATGGCCGGCTGATTTGATACGGGCACATCGGTCAAGTACTGGTAATAGGCTTCGATCTTCAGCCGCGTTTTTGACGGGAAATAATGATCGTACCCTACCACATAGTGCCATGCTTTCATCAGGTCTAGATTCATGTGAGGCTGCACCACCTGGCCCTGGAAGTTCCGATTCAGGCCATATATCGCGATGGGTTCATGCCGGGAATGCAACCCTACGCCTAAAGAGACCGTCCCTGCTTCCGACGGCTTCCAGGTCAGGCCGAACCTCGGCTCAATCGACTGTTTACCCGTCAATCCAAAATAGGTGTAGTGCACGCCAGGAATCAGCGTCAAAGCAGCAGTAGGCCGATACTTGTATTGGATCTGCCCTTGAAGCACCTCAGTCGTGCCTTTTTGATCGAGCAGTGTATCCCAGAGGCCAACCCTTCCCGTTGTAAAATTAAATCCTCGCTCCCGGTTTACGAGATTAAATCCTAGCCGGCTGCCCGTTAGGCCAACTCGGAGCGTCTGCCGGGCATTAAACTTATGATTTAGCTGTATCGAACCTCGAAACGCCCAATTTCTGGTGTCTTGCTCGAAGATCGAGTTCGGTTGATAGTTATTGCCAGGTAGTAAGACCAATTCATCATCCGTTCGACGTTCTCCCATCGCAGCAACAATCGTCTTCAGGTAGGTCTTGTCTCCCAGAAGCAACAGGTTTGAAGCACCAACGACACCCATTCGGGGAGCAAATTCGCCATCAAACGCATCATCGAAGCTCGTCCACTGAGAAGAATCGGCTATCGCTGTGCCGTACACATCCTGTGCATCCCCTCCAAGGCCAAACAGGGTAAAATGGCCTGCTTTTTTTGTGGGGAACGCGAATTTAAACGAGAGGTCCTGATATTGAATCGATTCCTCGGGCAAGACATTGAAGTTATTCAGAATGCCCAGTGTTGAGTAGCGGTAGTTGATTAGATACGACCCATTGTACGACGAGCTAAAGGGCCCTTCTACAGACGCTTCAACCCCCAACACACCCACTTGCAACGTATGCTCGCGGCGAGACAGGTTTCCATTTCGTAGATAGAGATCAAATACCCCAGACATCGCATTGCCGTATTCAGCCGGGAAGGCACCGGTGAAGAAGTCTGACCGGCTCATTGTGCTGGAACTCAACATGCTTACGCCGCCTCCTGAGGATCCTTCCTCACCAAAGTGATTGGGATTCGGAATTTCCATGCCCTCTAAGCGCCAGAGAATCCCCTTAGGAGAATTCCCCCGAACGACAATATCATTCAACAAGTCGTCTCCTCCCCCCGATACACCTGCAAAGGTCAGTGCCATGCGAGCTGGATCTGAAAAACTCGCCGCATACCGTTGTGTATTTTCCACCGAAAACGATCGGGCACTTACTACAGCCATTTCGTTCAGAGCTACACCGTCCAAGTCCTCGGCCACTACCACCACCTCTTCCGTTTCGATCACGGATTCCACTAGCTCCAGATCCAGAACCAGCTCTTTCCCGGAGGTAACCAACACATCCGACAATACCAGCGGTTCGTATCCTATGTAGGAGACCTGGAATGTGGAACGGCCAACAGGAACGCGCGAAATTTCAAATCGGCCGTTTTCATCTGTACTGGCCCCTAAAAGAGGAGACGTCTCTAACACGATTACGTTGACTCCGATGAGAGGCAATTGCGAATCTTGATCAACAACCCTGCCTCGCACCGTCTGCGTGGGTGAAAGTTGCTGATATACTGTAGATGCCGCAATACCGGTCTCGGTCACACAAAGGAGAAGAGCGGTAATGAAATAGAATACCGTTTTATTATTCATGAGTGTATTTTAATCAGATGTCATTGCTTACTCTGTACATCCGATTCCCGAAAACTCATATACACCGTTCTGAATAGAGACGTCAACGTCAAACGTAAACGAGAGCGATTGCAATACATCGTCCAATCTCGGCGATGTGAAGACTGCTGTGAGCGTACAGGACGTTAATGCCTCACTGGGGTCTTCGATTACAATCCCAAAATGGGTTCGCATCTCTTGGATTACGTCGGATAAGGGAGTTATATCAAACGAAAGTACACGATTGCGCCACAACTGGTAGTCGGGATTATCATTCGGGGCAACAAAAATCTCATTAGTTGCACGAACAAGCCTTCCCTTATACCCGGGCTCTAGTACTTCACGCTGATTTGCTTCTGGTATACTGATAGCGACACGGCCCGTGGAGACCGTCACCTGAATGTCGGATTCGTCAGCCCGGTACCGAACGACGAATGAGGTACCCAGTACCTCAACCATGCCCTTTCCACTGTGAACACGAAATGGACGAGATTCATCACGCTCGACATCGAAATAGACTTCTCCGTTCATTTGAATTTCGCGCTCAGAGAACTTTTTCGAAAAGGACACCCGGCTGTTTTCGTTTAATAACACCGTACTCTTGTCCGGCAGTGTTACCTCACGCGTCTCTCCTTCGCCCGTTTCTACTAGCATGAAATCATCGCCTACCAGTTCGGACTGCATCAAGAAAAGAACCGAGCTCATTAATACGACCGCCGCTGCTGCATATCGCCACACCAATCGAAGCCGTTTGATCGGCTTCACTGGCGCAGGAGAATCAGCTTGTATGCGTTCGTTAAACCGTGCCATTTCGTTTTCTAGATCAATATCCATGTCTGGCTCCATATCCATCCCGGCATCACCTGTCAGTTTCCAGATACGCTCCGCTTCCTCGAGATGCGCCCTATGCTGGGGCGACTCCTCGAGCCATTCATTCAGTACGCTCTCCTCCTCATGAGTGAGCTCGCCTGAAAGACGTTTGTGTATTAGCGTTTCGTAATAATCGGAATACATAAACCTTATTGGTTTTGCTAGTAAGACGGAGGCGAATAGGGGGGACCCCTATTCTTCAAATTTTTTTGTGTAAAAAATTTGGTTTCTGGTTTCTGGTTTCTGGTTCTTTTTCACTCCAAAGCTGTGCTTTTGAACAAGAAACGAGAAACCAGAAACCAGAAACAGACAAGCGCTATCTAAGCGCTTGTCTAAGTATTTTGAGCGCCTTCGTCATCTGGTTTTCGACGGTTTTAATGGAAATATCTAGTTTTTTTGCAATTTGGGCGTAGGTTAGTTCTTCGAATCGGCTGAGTACAAAAATGAGCCGGCATCGTTCTGGTAAGGTACTAATCGCTTGATTTATCTGCAGCCTGGTATCTTCTTCGCGGAGTGCCGCGTCTACTGGGGGTATTTCATCCTCCCACTCTTTTTGATCAGAAAGCGCTTCTTTATTTTTCTCATAGAAGCGTCTTTTATGATCGATCGCTGCGTTAACGACACTTCTTCTCAGATAACTGTGAAGGGAGGTGGAGATTTGTAGCGTATTTCGATGGGTCCAGAGCCGCACAAAAACATCTTGCACAATATCTTTCGCCGCGTCCTGGTCGCGCACAATGCGATGCGCAACCCCGGCCATGGGGGAGAAATAGGTCGAAAAGAGCCACCGTACAGCCTCTTCATCGTTTTCCTTGAGGCGCTTTAAAATCTCCTGCTCCAATAAAATAGGGATTTAGGTTGGGGTGCAATAGGAGAATAAAACTCCCCTGCCTAATCTCCAAATTCCCCCTTCGGGACGTTTAATGTTTAACGTTTAATGTTTAATGTTTAACGTTTAATGTCGCTCATAACTCTCGCCTCATCCCTATACTTAGTTCAACCTGAAACCCCGAACATTAAACATTGAACATTGAACATTGAACATTGAACACCCCTCTAAACCTCAACAAGCACCTTCGCCTCAGCACTCGCTCTCGGGGCAGACACGTTAAATCCACCGAGAAGCCTGGATATGCCTGTGGTAGATTGAACCAGGTTCTCAACTTCACTATTGATTGCTTCGATGTTTAGGCCTGATTGGTCTACAGCTTCGGAGACCAACTCGATGCTTTGTGAGATGGATGCGCTGGTCGCTGACTGTTCTTCGACGGCTGCTGCAATTTGAAGAACCATTTCTGCTCCGTTTGCAGCGCTTTTGACGACCTCGTCGAGCGCGCCCCCTGCTTCTTGTGCAAGGCCGATACCTTCCTTCACTTTTTCAGTACCTGTATTCATCGCTTCTACAGCGTTTAATGTATCGGATTGTACCCGTTTAATTTTCTCAGAAATCTCATGGGTAGCCACACTGGTTCGTTCTGCAAGCTTCCGGACTTCGTCCGCCACCACAGCGAACCCTTTACCCAATTCTCCGGCGCGAGCTGCCTCGATCGCAGCATTTAAGGCCAGCAAGTTGGTTTGATCAGCGATCTCATCAATGACTAACACAATATCACCAATCTGCTCGCTGGACTTGCTGAGGTGTTGTACCACCTTGGAAGACTCTTCAACAGCAGAGGCAATTTCATTGATCTTCGTAATGGTTTGCTCAACAACGCCTTTTCCTTTCTTTGCAACTTCACCAATGTTTTCTGAGACCTCTGCCGTCGCACTGGCATTGCGCGCATTATCAACAATTGACATCGCCATCTCCTCAGTAGCAGCTGCCACATCGGTGGTTTGTCCTGAAACCTGGCTCGATGAATGCCCCAATCCGTTTGACTTCATTCTTATGGCTTCCACCATGCTCGACGTCCCATCAACCGCCCGTTGAATGTCGACGATTGTATTGTTCATCTTAGCAACCACCTGGTTGAAGCCCGTAAACAATCCGGATAGAGAGGCATCGTCTACAGAATCCAACCGCACCGTCAGGTCACCATCGGACAGCCTTTGGAGTGCCGTAACTACTTGATTCAGGCGAGACTCCAATTGGCGTTTTTCCTCTTCGACCTCCCGCATCAACCGAGATTCACGTTCAGTTGCTTCGGAAGCTTCACTGCCAGGCGAATGAGAATCAACCGGGCTCTCCTTAATCTCATAGACCAGTTTATTAAACGCCTTTGCCATGTCGCTCAATTCATTCTCCCCGGAAAAAGCAACCTCAACAGGCGTCTGTTCTTTACTGCTCTTCTCAGCGGCATCGGTCAACGCCAGGATCGGCCTTCGTATGGCACCAGAAATCATGAAGGCTATCAAAACCGAAAGAATCAGTCCCGCCCCTGTAATGACTCCTATTATAATGAATGCTTGATCAGCTTTTGATTTATTCGACTCAAGCAATGCTTCGGCATTGGATAAATCGACCTTATTTAGTACCTCTTCTACATTCGCAGTGCCTCCGGACGCGTCATAATCCATCAGAGGGGCTGCTACCGAATTATAGATGGACGATGACGTATTAGCCATGCTGCTCACTGTCTGATAGGCCACAACGCCAACAACGATGGTTGTTAGAAATACAGCCAGCATTCCAATCAGAATCTGGCTTCGAATAGGGAGATTAAACACGGCTGGGCCTCATTTTTTACTTATGAATCTGTACGGATTAGATGATCCTTATCTAGAAAGGAAGAGATTCGAGTACTCTGTCATTATCGGTAGCGTTCAAATGGAATTAATTGAACGGTTTTATTGCTGGGCACGATTGACCCATTCATGAGCACTAACGGTTGAAGGTTTTGTGCAATTAGGAACCTCTGTCATATTACTTTGTGCACGCTATATTATCATACCCACCATGAAATGCAATCCTGAACTCCTCTGGATTCAAGACAGTAAACGCAAAATCAAGTTGATTATATAGACATGAAGCGTAAGGATCGCTGGTTTGTATCGAAGCGTTTGAGAATTGTGCTGCGTATTGCTATGGCCTGTGCTGTATTTATGCTGGCCAACACGCTCTATTTACTTCTCAACAGGTTAGCTGACGCCCTGGACTGGACGTTTTTCGCAACCGGTGAAACATCTCTGCCCCAGCTCTTCCAGGCCATGGTCCTTTCTCACACTGGTGTGGGGCTGCTCGTTGTTATTTTAATGTTTGTATTTGGGTTTGGTCATCTTCCAAAAGTGTGGAAAAGATACAAGCGCCCGAGTGGAATGACCGGCATCGCATACATGGTGATTGGCTTGATACTGGCCGTAACCGGTTTGTTCATCCTTACCGCTTCCGCAAGCCGGGATAATAATTGGGCCTGGTGGATTCATGTCATTTGCGCGGCAGCAGCTCCAGTTCTGTATGTACTTCACCGGCTAAAAAGCCGAAGCAATAAACCCAAGACACGCCTGCAACGTGCATTTTCCCTTTCAGTAGCATCGGTATTGGTGCTTCTGGTTGTCTGGCACAGCTTTACCAATACGGACATCGTCCTCACAGAGGAAGCTCGGCTCGCCTTAGAAGAAGGATTGAATACCGGACCTGGAGGGCGAGACCGAAATCCAAGCGACTTTTCGGACAGCCTGTTTATTCCTGCCGGCTTTGTACCTCCACAAAGCCCCTTTTTCCCAGCAGCCACGACCACCACCTCTGGCGATTATTTACCCTCTCGCATCATCACACGCAATGACCTGGGCGTCGAGGAAGTACTTAAGGAGGAGATCGACTCGTATGGATTTGTAAAAAACACCCGCATCGGCGCTTCTACCTGCCAGCGATGCCATGCTGATATCGTAGAACAGTGGGCGTCCTCAGTCCATCGCTTCTCCTCTTTCAACAATCCATTTTATGAAGCCAGTATTGTAGCCCTTCGAGAAGATACAACCAGGATGAATCCCTGGGTTGAACAACACATTGCTTCCTATCCGGATATTGGGGATGATGGGATCGGACGGGCAAAAAGTAAATGGTGCAGCGGCTGTCACGATCCAGCGCTCATGTTGGCTGGTAAGATGAATCTGCCTATCGATAGAGAATGGGCAGAGTCTCAAGCCGGCCTCACGTGCCTCGCATGCCACTCGATCGACAAAATCCACGACGTTACCGGAAATGGAAACTACAATATCGCGGACGAACAGGAGGACCCTTACCTCTTCGCCAACGCCCCATCGGGTTCCGTAGGTGCTTTCCTGCATGATGCAGCGCTAAAAGCCAAGCCGACGGTCCATAAGCGCCAAATGCTGAAACCCTTCTTCCGAACCAGTGAATTCTGTGCTTCCTGTCATAAGGTCAGCCTTCGAGAACCGGTCAACAACTACCGATGGCTTAGAGGGCAGAATGAATACGATAGCTGGCACGACAGCGGCGTTGCCCTCAATGCATCAAGGACGTTTTACTTACCTTCGGGAGCTCTTACCTGCCAGGATTGTCACATGCCGCCAGAACCAGCAGTGCTTAATGATGTAGCGGCAAAGAATGGCTATGTTAAATCCCATCGCTTCCTCTCCGTAAATACAGCGCTCCCGTTTCTCCGCGGGGACACGACCTCAATCCGTATGATTGAAGAGGATTTACAAAGAGGAAAAATGCGCGTTGAAATCTTCGCGTTATCTACCGAGTCTGAATCAGCGTCTACGTTATCTCTTGTTGACCAATTACCACCACTCCCTGCGGGCGAAACAGTGATGGCTGATGTCGTTGTTCGTAACCTGGGAGTTGGTCATACCTTCCCGGGAGGCACCAACGACTCAAATGAAGGCTGGCTGGAGTTCACCGTTACCGGAGAGGACGGCACCGTACTCGCAATCAGTGGATTTATTGAAGATTCTGGCCACCTGGACCCCATGGCGCACGTCTTCAAAGCCGTCATGGTGGATAAAGAAGGGATGCCGATCCAGGCCAGGAATGCCCAGGACATCAGAACTACCGTATTCGCCAATGTGATTGGCCCCGGCACAGCGGATATCGCTCACTACGAATTCGAAATCCCCGAAGCATTGGCCGGTCAAAACCTGACGTTAGAGGCCCGGCTTCTCTGGCGTAAATTCGACCGTCCATTTACCGAGTTTGCGTACCATAAGAGCCCAGAAGGATTCAAGCAATTCGATGACGTCCCCGATTTGCCTATTACCGAGATTGCATCCCACTCTATCACCTTGCCGGTTCACGATCAAACACAGGCCGCTTCCGCTACTCCTGTTTACCCTGCTTCGAGCACAGATAATGATTCGGACTGGATCAGATACAACGATTATGGAATCGGGCTGCTTCTTGAGAATGACACACGTGGTGCCAGCAGAGCATTCGCAGAAGTAGCCAGGCTGGCTCCCAATCGCGTTGACGGCCCATTGAATCTTGCTAAGACCGCCCTGCAAGATGGCAATCTCGAACGGGCCTATGAATACCTTCGGCAGTGCGAGGACATTGAAGTTGGTGACCCGCGTGTCGCCTGGGTATGGGCCCGCGTTCGCCAGGAAGACGGGCTTTACGAAGATGCGATCGCCGCGTATCAGTATGTACTAGAGTCTTTCCCGAACGACCGCGCCGCATGGCGGCAACTGGGACGCACCTATTACCTGGACCAGCAACACAACGAATCCATTGAGGCGTATAGCAAGGCGCTCGTTATCGATCCTGAAGATCGAGAAGCGCACTACCACCTTATGTTGAACTATCGTGCACTAGGTGAAGTAGAAAAGGCGGCTGTTGCCGAAGCAGCTTTCGAATTCTATCAGATTGATGAAGCTGCCTTTGAATTGTCCAGAACCTACCGCCTAACCAACCCCGGCGCCAACCTGATGGCCCAGGGTATACGTATACATAGACTTAACTTAGCATCACCGACGGATCGGTGATGCGGTTTGTTGTTTCGGGTTTGGTGTTTGGCGTTGGTTTGGGGTTTTGATCTAGAAAACTCGCAACCAACACCAAACAACAAACAACAAACCAATCAAACTCCGTTTGATTGCATGAAAAAAACTTTAGTTTGTTTGCTCGCGCTCCTGACAGCGTGTAGTGGTGAGAAAGAGGCTGAAGAGCAGCCAACCTTTACGCAAGAGCGGCCCAGTTTTACCGGGGATCGATCATCGGACGTAGAGTCAGCCATTCGATTTTCAGACATTACGGACGAAGCCGGCATCGATTTTATCCATAAGAACGGTGCATTTGGACAAAAATGGATGCCTGAGACCATCGGAAGTGGCGGCGGCTTTTTCCATTACAATGATGACGCGTATCCAGACCTCCTCCTTGTTAACAGCACCGAATGGCAAGGCCATGAATCCGGGGATCCCCTCCCGACAACTGAACTGTATGTAAACCAGGGCGATGGCTCGTTCACGTCTGCTACCCAACAAGCCAACCTGGATTTCTCCATGTATGGAATGGGAGTTGCCTTTGCTGACTACGATGCCGACGGCGATACGGATATCTACCTGACCGCAGTTGGGGATAACAAGCTGCTCCGAAACGACAACGGCACATTTACGGATGTAACGAATGCGATGAACGTAAGCGGGAACGATCCTGCTTCGGATACGCCGGCGTGGTCCACGAGCGCAGCCTGGGTGGATGTTGATCGCGATGGCTGGTTGGACCTCTTCGTCGCCAATTATGTCAAGTGGACCCCTGAAACGGATATCTACGTCACCCGCGATGGCAAAACCAAGTCGTATGCCACACCTGAAGGATACAAAGGAGAATCGTCAAGGCTCTATAAAAACCTGAATGGACGTGGATTTGAGGACATTACCAGTCAGGCCGGGCTCGAAAACGAGGAAGGTAAATCGTTGGGTGTCGCTATAGCAGATTTTAATGCCGATGGATGGCCAGACATCGCCGTTTCCAATGATACACAGCCGAACTTCTTATACATCAACAACGGAGATGGCACCTTTCAGGACACGGCCATCCCAGCGGGCATTGGATACGACGAAAACGGACGCGCCCGAGCAGGAATGGGCATTGATGTAGTGGACGTCGCCAACGACGGCAAACTTGCCGTTGCCATCGGCAACTTCTCCAAGGAGCCCACCTCGCTCTACACACAGATCGGCACAGGCGAACTCTTTCAGGATCGCGCCGGCGCGGCGCGGTTAACGCGCCCTTCCCTCCTGATGCTCACCTTCGGCGTCCTCTTCGCCGATCTGGACCTCGACGGCTACCAGGACCTGATTGCCGCAAACGGGCACATTGAGCCTGAAATCAACGTCGTTCAGCAAGACATCACCTTCGAGCAACCCCCCCAGATCTTCAGAAACCTGGAGGGCCGGTTTGTCGAAGTAAGCGACCAGGCCGGAGCCCCCTTCACTACTCCTCTTGTAGCGAGGGGCATTGCGACCGCTGACATCGATCAAGACGGAGACCTTGACGTGCTTCTGACAGTCAATGATGGCCCACCCCGGCTACTTCGCAATGACTCTCAGCTCGAAGATGTCAATTGGATCGCCGTCCAACTGAAGGGTCTATCACCAAATCTACACGCAATTGGTGCTCAAGTAACTGTTTGGACTGCCGGTGAATCACAAACCCGAATGGTTCGAACCGGCTCGTCGTACCTCACCCAGTCGGATCACACCGAGTTGCTAATCGGGCTAGGTACTCATGCACAGGCTGACAGTGTGGTTGTCGAGTGGCCGACGGGCGGAATGAGTAAAATAATCGACGTAGAGGGGGGGCGTAGGCATCAGGTTGATGAGAGCTTTACATCTCCATAGGTACCCCTTTCCATAGGTATCCCTTATTTGCACTCGTCACCTTTCCACCTCTCTAGTACTTTTTGTACCTCTCGTTTTTCCTTTGCTACTCGAAAAGCAGCACTAATACCTGATTATCACTCTGGCACATACCTTGCGTAGATATATATCAGGTACGCAATGATCCCATTACCCCATCTGGACATGCATCCTTACCTGCCCAGAAGCGAGCAGAGGCATCACTGAATTCTGATAAACAACCCGATACAGGTGATACTATGTTTGATTTTCTTCTCGATTGGTTAACTGAAGGACGAAAAATCCTTGACCGATTTTAACAGTTCCGACCTTGCCACCCCCTGTTGGATATCATCACCCATTCCCCAGATGGAGTGAAACAGTAAACCAGGTTCTCATGAGTTGCTCTATGCGGGTATCTTAGATACGAGATACGCGTACAACTCCCTGACAAAAAAGTGATCCCAACCAGCTTCGCAGACGTCATAACAAACAAGCTGAGGCGTGAGTCCTTCATGAACGAATTGAATTGTCGTTCCTGAAGCACAGGTACTGAGATTCCATACCAGCTTCGTTCCAAGCCATTCTTCACGAGCAGAATGTGGTATACTTTCGTCAATATGGTACGCCTCGATGCATTCAAGCTCAATCAACGTATCGGGAATGAGTTGGGTTGCTTTCATTGTCCAAAATGTTGGTGGAAACTGAAAGGTAGCAATATCTCCTACTTTGTTAATGACATCACTTTTAGGAGCCCACCACGTTCCAATCTCCTTCGTCAAGGCCAGGTACACGACCCCAGGATCAACAGATACTGAGATCTCTCTCGCATAATTTAAATTCTCCCTCTTCATATTTTAATCCTCCAGGCACCAGTTTTCGTGAATAGCACATAATTCAGAAAGCAACTTCTCTTGCTCGGCGCGAATCGTTGCGATCTGCTCTTCTGGCAACATAAACACCAGGTACCCATGCGGCCCTGTATCATGCTGGCCGTGATTCAACGCAAAAGGCCCTGCAGTAGGATCAAAATTCCCGAGCTGTTTACCCGTAACATGGGGTGCGTAAGGCATATAGTGTGGAAAACTCACTGTGATCATATCATCAGAAACCTCGGGTGCTCCGTACGCCCTATGGATAGGTGCCAACATATAGGAGATTCCGCCCTTACCCGGAGTAGTATAGGTCCCATCCTCAAAACGTTTTCGCAATCGCTTTTTGGCTTCCCGTGCAGGAACGCCTTCTGCACGCATCTGGGCAATATCAAACCAGGGCTTTGCATGGTGCTCAGTCCCTACTTCATCGTAAGCAACGGGTATTAGCTGATCAGAAGGATAGTCATAGTCCCATTCAGCCTGGTAGAACCGAGTGCTGGTCCGCCCGACAAAGGTGATAAACCCATTAGTGCCCTCTCTAAACAGAGT
>JAHQVL010000300.1 GCA_019634345.1 Rhodothermaceae bacterium | reverse complement strand
TCCTCTGTCTCCTTGGAATCCTCTGTCTCCTTGGAATCCTCTATCCCCTTGGAATCCTCTGTCCCCTTGGAATCCGCGATCCCCTTGGAATCCACGATCCCCCTGAAATCCGCGATCTCCCTGGAATCCTCTGTCTCCTTGGAATCCTCTGTCTCCTTGAAACCCTCTGTCCCCCTGAAATCCTCTATCTCCCTGGAATCCTCTGTCCCCTTGAAACCCTCTGTCCCCCTGAAATCCGCGATCTCCCTGGAATCCTCTGTCTCCTTGGAATCCTCTATCCCCCTGAAATCCGCGATCCCCCTGAAATCCGCGATCCCCTTGGAATCCACGATCTCCCTGGAAACCACGATCCCCCTGGAACCCACGATCTCCTTGGAAACCACGATCCCCTTGAAATCCGCGATCATTCATTCCGTAGCCGGACTTAAACGCTGCGCTTTTGTTCAGTACAAAGGAGAGGTTTTGTCCTTTGAGCTTGGGTGATTTTTTCCCTTTAACCGCGGTGAGCCTTCGGTCTTCAGATACGTCGCGTTTTCTGAAGAAGCCGGCATGTCCAGCAAAGTGGAAGATATGTTTCTGGGAAATGGGGTTTCCCGAACTGTCGGTTTGGGAGGAGTCCAGGTAGTACTCCAGTTTTTCTCGCGAAAGATTGTCAACTACTTCGACTGCAATATTGTGTTTGGCGCTCTTGTCAAACTCACAAATGTGATCGACTGAATCCCTCTGAGCACCAACGCGATCAATCTTTCGAATAAGGTCTGCTTCCCGCTCTGTATCGATATCACTGAAGTCACTGGGTTCTGAAACGCCCACAAGAATGTTTAGCGTGTCTCCACCGCGTTGCGGATGGTCTGTGGCTCCAATGAACGATTCATGGCGCACGATGGATAGATTCTTATCCAGGCCAAGAAAACCAAGATCTTCAACCCGTCGATTTCTTTCTGTTGTTTTCTCTGCGATATCTTTTTGCTCAAGGGCAATCCGATCAGAGATCTTTTCAAGTTCACTACGTAGGTTTGTTGCTTCATCCACCAGGAGATCTACCTTGTCTTTTTTCCTGGGAGCTTGTGGACTCTCTCCATTCAGAGCGGCAGCGCTTTGCGGTGAAGCCGCTTCCTTTGCTGCCTTTCGCAGTTTGGCTTGTTGAAGGTCATATTCAACCTTGTCGAGTTTCGTAACAGCGTCCTGCTGTTCTATTTCGAGTTTCCGTAGTTGTGTTTCATTGGTTTTGATGGCCGTTTGGAGGCGTTTTATCGCTTTCTCGTCCTCTTTGTCCGGCCTGAGATTACGCATGTGCTTGTACTCCATGAAGTAGACGTATTCCCAGGGAATTAGCGACAACTTGTCATCATCTAGTTCGAGTACAATGCGAATCCCTTTCTTCCTTTCAGGATTATAAACCTGCTCTAATTCCCAACTCTTCATAAACATCCGGCGAACCTGCATGGGGAAAAGCATATCGCCCAACATTTGACCCATTTCAACGAGCTCGCTTTGGGTCATCTCGCCCTCCTTAAGAGGGTTCGCAAGCTTCTTGATGTAAGGCACTATGAGTGTATTGAAAACAACAGGTTCAGGCCTTCGCATGCGGCCAACTGGTGAATTTATCACCTCGACGAACATGCGGCCTTCTTTAAAGTCCCTAATTCGGATAGTGAATTGCGCGCGTTCGTAGGTTTGGTTTGTAGTTGAGGCGTTCATTGCATTAACAGGGTCTGGTACTGTGGTGGTAAGAGTGTTTAATTGACATAAGCCTCACGAAGTGCCTGGTAAGCAGGGTCCGTGTGTAGGGCTTCTAACCAGGGGTCCTTGTCGATGAGGTAAATATCAAAGTTTTGTTCTAGCGCTTGTTCAAGAGAACGGAGTGCGTTTTCCCGATCGTTAGCGCGTTCGTAGACACGGCCAGATAAATAAGAAATCCAGCCTATCTGAGTTTTTCCTTGCAATTGTTGCAAAATGGAGAGGCTCTGGGCTGTATTGTTTAACGCAGCGTGAGCGTCTGCAAGTACTGTGAGAGCGACATAATTTGTAGGGTCTGCCTCAAGGACAATGGTTGACACGTCAACGGTTTTTGTCCAGGTTGATTGGGCTAGATCGTGTTGATCCGACCAGTAATAGGCATGGCCTAGGTAGAGCAACGACATAAGGTCGTCTTCATTGGCAGCAGGTATAAGGATATCGATTGCCGAATCCATATTCAATTCCCTGAAGTATAGAATACCTAAATTGCGCCTGGGTTCTATCGCAGTAGGGCGTAATCTCAGGGCCTGCTGGAAGGACTCTTCAGCTTCTTCTGTTTGATTGAGCGTTACTAAGTTAAATGCTATCGAGTTGTACGCAATGTAATTATCCGGTGTGAGTTTTTTTGCGAACTCAAAGTTTTTGATGGCTTCTTGAGGGTTGCCGTACTCCGAGTGCATCATCCCCATTTCGTTGTAATACACCCAGTTGTTGGGCTTCATGTCGATGGCGCGCTGATAGTTGGCCTGCGCGCTGTCCAGCATGACGCGTTCTTCAAATACACGGCCCAGCCAACGATACGCCTCTGCATTGTCTGGCTCAATCTCTAGCGCAGTCCGGAGTGCTGCCTCTGCCTGGTCGGTCGACCCCGTTCGCAAATACACACTGGCTAGTGGAATGAGCGCCGTGGCTTTGTCTTGCCCCAGAGCCAAGGCTTTGTCGCAACTTTGCAGAGCAAGGTCAACAAGGGAGGGGTCTTTAGTTCGTCGGAATTTTTCCCACCGGGCTTCACAAAGGCCTGCATGTGAAGGGGCGTACAGGGAGTCTTCGTTAATGGACTGCGTGAATTGTTGGATAGCAAAATCTATATAGCCTTCTTTATCATACCGCTGCAGATACCCCACGCCTTGAAGATAAAAGGCCAAAGCGTCCGGATCATCAGGGACCTGTACACCCACTTTTTCTATTAACTCGCTATCGTATTCAACACCCAGCAAGCTTGCCAGCTTTTCTAGCAGCTTGTCTTGAATCGTTGCATCAGTGGATGCTGAGACTTCTTCGCTCTTGAATTTGGTAGAACCCAGGAGCCGAGGGTTGTTTGTGTCAACCAGATCAAGGGTGAGGTCCAGGTCCCCACTCTTGCCTTGCAGCATGCCTTCCAGTGCAACGTTAGCACCCAGCATTTCGGCTGCTTTTTCTGGGGAGTCCACGTTGTACCGATTAACCTGGCTAACAGGAATAACCCATACGGGATTTTCTTGTGAGTCGAACCGGGTTAACATGCCGGCAAGCACATGCATCAAGCCCGAGGCAAGAGCAGCTGTTTCTTCGTTCTCGACGGGCATGGAAGTGAACGGAAGCAGCGCAATCCGCTGCTCAGAAGCAGCGATACTTGGTTGCGGGTTGATGACCTGCGATTGCAGAATCCAGGTAAGAGCCGCAAGAAGAAGAGCCCCTGCAGTAGCATAGGTCTTCCAATTCGTCACTTTGGACAGCTGCGAGGAGTTGCGGCGAATAGCAGGGCGGGCTGCTCGTCCAGGGGCATCGATATCCTCCAGGACTTCGCTCATGCTTGCGTATCGTTGCTCGACTTCTTTCTCAAGGCAACGACGGATTATATCCTTTACATAGTCTGGTGTATCTGCCGGCAACGCTTCGTAATCTGGCTCCTCATACATAATGCTATACATGACCGCTTCATGTATGGGGCCTTCAAAGGGTGCCTTCCCTGATAACAGTTGATACATCAACACGCCCAATGCCCAGATGTCGCCAGCCGGACCGCTGTCATTACCGCGAACCCGCTCAGGACTCATGTAACCGACTGTCCCGAGGGTCGCCCCAGTTTGGGTCAGCTTCTGGTCGTTCATCTTGGCAATCCCAAAATCAAGGATTTTTACAACATCGTTTGTGGTAACGATAATGTTGCCCGGCTTGATGTCCCGGTGAACGATATTGTTAGCATGTGCAGCTTGAAGTCCACTGGCGATTTGCCTGGAGAAATCAATCGCTTTTTCTAGCGGCTGAGGGCCTTTCTTGACAATAGCCGAGAGCGTGTGTCCTTGGTAGTAGGACATGGCAATGAAGATCTGGCCTCTATCTGATCGCCCAATTTCATGAATGGTGCATACGTTAGGATGATCCAGGCCCGAAGCGGCCCGTGCCTCCTGCGTAAATCGCTCTCGAGCGCGGGAATCCTCGCTATGTATGGGCGGCAGAAATTTTAAGGCTACGTCTCGTTGGAGTTCAGCGTCGTGTGCCTTATAAACGACACCCATTCCTCCTCGTCCCAATACAGCGTCTATTTTGTATCGAGATACCTGCGTGCCGACGAGTCTGTACGGATCGATGACGTTAATTTTGGTAATTGCATCTGGCGAAGGCTGAACGACTCTACGCACATCATCCAGAAAGGGAATGGCTGCATCTGAATTGTCCAGGAGGGAGCATAGTTCACTCCATAAATTGATGTCACGGGATTTGATTTCATCCAAAAAGACCCGCCGTTCGGCAGCCTTTAAGTCGATGGCTTGCTCAAAGAGCGGAGCCAGTTCATCCCAGAGTGTACGGTCCATAAAATCTATAATAAGAAGGTGTTATATCTGACCATATACACAATAAAGGGCTTGAAAAAGGCTCATGCAATACGAATTTGGCGCCAATGGGCTTTTGAACCGTACTTTTCGTCTACTAGGACTCGTTTGACTATTTGCTTAATAACGATATATTGTCAGTAAGCATTTCCCTTCGGTGCGATTCTAAACAATTCAAGTAGTCGTACACGTTACTCTAAAGACAACTCATCATGAACATTTCCGTTGGTACGGTAAGCAAACTATTTGTTGCAGCACTCCTTTTTCTGTGTGCCTGGTTATTTCCAATGAATGCCTCGGGGCAGTGGGCCGCTCGGCACGGATTATCCAATGCAGGGTATCAAAGCGCATTTAATGACCTCGTTGGGCAAGGGTACCGCCTCGTTCAGGTAAGCGGGTATGAAGTGAACGGATCCGATTTTTATGCGGCAATCTGGGAGCAGCGTACTGGTCCAAATTGGGCGGCACGGCATGGCCTCACATCCAGCCAGTATCAGCAAACGTTTGATGAACTGGTTGCTCAAGGATACCGGCCGGTAGATGTAAGTGGGTACAACGTAGGAGGCATCGATTATTATGCGGCGATATGGGAGCAGCGCAACGACGTAGCGTGGGCTGCCAGGCATCGGTTGACGTTCTCCGAGTACCAGGCCGCTTTTGATGATTTCCTGCGCCAGGGATATCGCCTCGTTGACGTAAGCGGGTATGAGTTGAACGGGGAAGACTATTATGCGGCCATCTGGGAGCAACGCACAGGGCCGGATTGGGCAGCACGGCATGGATTTACCACGGCCGGATTTCAAACCGAATTCGATCTCCTGGTCGCCCAGGGGTATCGCCTTGTAAATCGGAGTACCTACACCGTGAATGGTGAGGTCCTTCACGCCGGCATCTTCGAGCTCGTTTCTGATGGTGCATGGCAGTCTCGCTCTGGCCTCACGTCTGCTCAGTACCAGGAGACGTTTAATGTGCTGTTGGGCGATGGGTATCGGCTGGATGTGGTAAGTGGGTATGGCATTGGAGGACAAGACTTTTACTCAGGGATCTGGACGCAGGAAGAGCAAGTGGTTGTGGAAGACTTACCTATGAATGGCCGTGCTGGGACGGGCCTCTCGGGTTTCGATGCTATCATGCAAGACTTCATGAAAGCGCGCAATATCAAGGCTGGTGCACTTGCTATCATGCTTGACCAGACGCTCGTATACGAAAAAGGGTTTGGCTGGATGGATGAGGCCATGACCACAGAGCTGCCAAGCGACGCCCTGTTTCGTTTGGCCAGTGTCTCTAAACCAATTACTGCAGCGGCCATCAAAAAATTAATCGCCGGCGGATCGTTGAGCGCAAGTGATCAGGTGTTTTGTATTACTTCTACGACCAACTGCATCCTGGATATTGAACCATTTGGAACGGCAGATGCAAACGTTGAGCAAATAACCGTTCAGCACCTGCTCGACCATGAGGGAGGATGGGATAGAAATATATCAGGCGATCCTATGTTCAACGCGATTGGCATTGCCAATACTATGGGCATCGCAAGCCCGCCCAGCCAGGAAGAGATTACGCAGTATATGCTGGGCCGTCCGCTTGACTTTACGCCGGGCTCCAGGGATGCATACTCCAACTTTGGGTACCTGGTACTGGGGCTGGTCGTGGAGGCTGTTGCAGGGATGGATTTTACGCAATATGCCCAGGAACAGATCTTCATGCCTGAAGGGGTTGCTGTAAGTGAAGTTGGCCTGGCACGATCCTACGAGATTAACCGAAACCCTCGTGAACCCTGGTACTCCGATCCAGGCGCAACGAGCGATGTATTTAATCCGGCTCAGACGGTACCCTATCCCGACGGCGGCTTTCATGTAGAAGCATTTGAAGCACATGGCGGACTCATTGCCTCTGCACCGGCACTGACGTATTTCCTGGATGGCTACTGGCTAAGTGGGGAGCCGCGGTCCGGGAACGGAGGGACGTACCAGTTTAATGGAAGCATGCCTGGGACATACACCTACGTAATCCAGCGGCCGAGTGGAGTAAACATCGCTGTGCTGTTTAATCAGCGCGCTGATGCATCGGGGTTGAGCTACGCTGCCATTCGAGATGCTTTGATTCAAGCAGCCGATGGGATCAACGTATGGCCGGTATCTATTGAGCACGAACCAAACGAGCTCCCTGGGGAAGGCGACAAGATTCTACAGGGAAATTTCCCCAACCCGTTTTCCCGATCAACGGACATCCTGTTTGATCTTGATACACCAGGTCATGTAGAAGTCACCATCTACAATGCGTTGGGGCAGGAGGTTGATCGAATTACGAACGGCTGGTACCAGGATGGACGTCACAGCATTCGTTGGGAGGCCGGAGACTTGCCCAGCGGGGTCTATGTATATCGGATCGTAACGGATAAAGGCGTGGATGCGAACCAGATGCTGTACGTCACTCAATAAGACATTTCGACTAACTGCTGCTGCTCACATATCCAGGCAACGACAGCCGGCTTACCGTACACCCAATCGTATCGTAGTTGGTCGCCGTCAGGCCGTTTGCCTACGCAGATTGCCTGGCCGCCTGCTTCTTCAACAAGCAGGACACTGGCCATGCAGTCCCATACGCGGATGTTAAAGTCGACCATTGCACCGACTGCGCCCTCTGCTGCAAGCATATGCCCAAAACAGTCGCAGTAGGTGCGGGTATGGTCGTGGTTTTGCATGAGTGCATCAAATACATCCACACGGTCGCCCTTGACAAACTGGAGGCGTTCTCCCATAGAGATAACCTCATCGGCAATCGATTCTTCCGGACCAAGATCCCGAAGCCGTATCGGAGTGCCATTACAGGTAGTGCCCTCCCCCTTCGCTGCCGCGTACGACCGATCAATGCCAGGCAAATCAACGATACTAATCACCGGTTTGCCGTTCTCCAGAAGGCATACCATCGTTCCATAAAGCGGGATGCCATGCTTAAAACTGTGCGTCCCATCGATGGGGTCGATCACCCATAAATACGGCGAGTCTTTTTCCACAGAAGGAAATTCTTCTCCAAGGATGCTGTGGTTGGGAAAATGGTGTAAGAGTTGCTCCCGAATAAACGCTTCTGTCTCTTTATCGGCCCGCGTGACAAAGCTGTTGTCTGATTTTTTCACAGCCTGGATATCGTCCCGTGGTATAGCGAGAAGCCGGGCTCGCGCCTGTTCGACGATTCCGATTAGTGTGGTGAGGCTTGCCTTATAATCTATCTGCATAGGGGGTGTTTTTTAGGGCAATATACCGAATGGGTAAGAAGGGAGGATCGTTGTTAAACAAAAAAAATGTGATATTTTTCGAGCGTCTACCCTTTAAAATTTATCCATATTAGCAGGTCATGAAAATAATTTCGAAAAGTTGAAATGTTAAGGTTGATTGAAGTTTATATTATTCTTTTATTGATGAAGAAATTGTCAACTACCACACACATCTCAGCCAATTATGATTTACGGACAAGATCAACAAACTCAGGCATTCGATCAACAACCTCAGGCATTTACGGCGGCTAAGAAAGAGAGAGATGAAGAGTTACTAACTCACATCAAGGACATGATCAACTTCTATTATGATCGTCAACGGGAAGCCGAACGAAGAGGAGACAGAGCGAATGCTTATAGGCTAAATGGTGCGATGGGTGCATTAAGTGATCTAAAACAACAGATCATCAAGTCGTAAAAAAGACCCCTTCTACACACAAACGAAATG
>JAHQVL010000299.1 GCA_019634345.1 Rhodothermaceae bacterium | reverse complement strand
TAGTCTGGCTCCCCGGGTAGGACTCGAACCTACAACCCTGCGGTTAACAGCCGCATGCTCTACCATTGAGCTACCGAGGAATGGTATTTAGAGGACGGTAAACTACCCATTTTCCATTGGGTTTCCGAAGTCCTTGTGAAAATCGGAACTTTGCCGAGGCGTGCTTTCGGTAAATACTTTGTGGATGGCTGATTCCAGTTTTTTGCCTGTTGTGCTTGCCTCAATGACAAGCCCTCGTATTTTTTCGTCGGAATACTCAGGCGGTTTATCTTCAAGCTGGCTCAGGTCGTTCCACGTGATGGTGGCGTTCTCTGTTTTGATTTCTGAAAGGATCAGGTCGAACCCTTCGGTTGTGCTTAGCAAGGCAGAAGGTTGCTCCAACTCGGGGGCCATCCCCAGCGACTTACAGAGCAGGGCCAATCGGCGTTGATCTCGTTCGGATTGCAAGACAATCATCACTTTCTTGCCTACAAGGACTGAAGACCTTTTTGGGGGTTCCTCCAATTGATTGCGGATCTCGTGCAATGGTATACTGAAATAAAATGACGACCCTACTCCTGGCTTGGATTCCGCATACAGATTGCCGCCAAGCAAGGTACTCATATGACGTGCCAGGGTAAGCCCTATGCCGGTGCCTTCAAAGGCTCGCGTAGCTGTCATGTCTAACTGAGTGAAGCTGTCGAAGATTTTCTTCAACTTTGACGGCTCAATCCCTATCCCACTATCATGCACCGAGAGCGCTAGTTGTTCGGTTACCTCGTTGTCGGCTCGTTGTGCTTGTTTATCGACTTCTATGTAAATCAATCCTTCTTCGGTGAACTTGACTGCGTTTGAGAGCAAGTGCTTTGTTATCTGCCTGATGTGTTCACGGTCTGCCTTGATTTTAGAAGGGAGCGAGGGGCTGATATAGGTAAATATCTCGAGTTTTTTGGTGTCTATCTGGGTTTTGAGCGAAGAGATTGCATCTTGAATGAGATGCGATATCTCAAATACTTCTTCGTTGATCGTTCTCCTGCCCGCTGCAAGGTCTGCAAAGGTGAGAAGATTTTCGATCATATCGAGCATAGCTGTGCTACTCTCCAGAATGGTGATCGAGTAGTCAGCTTGCTCCTCATCCAGTTCGGTGAACTTGAGCAACTCCGCCATGCCCATGATGCCATTCATAGGGGTGCGCAGCTCATGCGTCATGTTTGACAAAAAGGCGCTTCGGGTTCGTGCGGCTTGCAGGGCATCTTCACGTGCTTCCAGTAAGGCTTGATGGGTGGTTTCCAGTTCATTGGTTCGCTCTTTTACCATCACTTGAAGTTGCTTGCTTCGTTTCTTGATGGTAAAGGTCCGAATCTGAACGATTCCAATAATCAGCAACAAGAACCCTGCTGCTGAAATCCCTCTAAACCAGTTGGTCTGCCAATACGGAGGGGTGATGGTGAAACTGACCGAGGCAGGTTGCCTGGACCACACCCCGTCGCTATTGCTGGCTCGTACTTCAAAGGTGTAGTTTCCGGCGGCCAGGGTTGAATAGGTCGCAAATCGATTCTTCGTTAACGGGGACCACCCTTTGTCGAACCCTTTTAATTGGTATTGATACTGAAGATGTTCGGGTGAGATAAAGCTCAAGCCCAGAAAGTGGAAGGTCAAGTGATTTTCGTTGTGGCTGAAGGCCATCGATGCGCGACCCCGCGTGTCATCCTGGGGGAGGTCTTCAAGAAAGAGTTGCGTATTTGTGAGGTACACTGGTGGGGGATGGATATTGATCGGCTTGTGGGCTACATCGTATTTCATGAGTCCTTTCAGGGTGCCGAACCAGAGCCGCCCTTCATGATCTATAGTGGCCGCGTTCTTATTGGTTTCGATCCCCACGATGCCATCCTTTTGCCCGAACTGCTTGATGCCCATCGTCTTGCTATCTGGATACAGGTTCAAGTTAACCCGATTGACCCCTTTGCTCGTACCCACCCATAAATTATTGTTGGCATCAAGCCTGGTAAAATAGATCGTACTACTATTGAGTCCGTCCTCTGTAGAGATAGAATCTGTAAGCGATTTGCTGATGGGGTCATAGAGGTAGACGCCGCTCCCCATTGTGCCGATCCAGAGTTTGCCCGAGCGATCTCTGCCTATCGAAAGGACAGGTGTTTGAGGGAAAGCTTCTTCGACAAAAAAGGAATCCTGGTCCATGTACATCAGCCCACCTTCTGTACCTATCCAGAGCCGATCATCTATTCTGTCTAGGGTATGGATCGTTGCGTTTCCCTGAGAAAACGCAACCCTGGATACTGTTTCTTCTTCAATTTTATAGAGGCCTCCGTGCGTACCCGCCCAGGTTACTCCGTTTGAGTCTGGTAAAACGCTGAACGTATAACTAGAGCGAAAGCCGTCCTTGTTTGAGAAATGCCTGAAGCCAGATGCGTCATATCGAATTACGCCATTGGCTGAGGCTAACCACAAGGCCCCATCAGGTCCATGACGTATCGATCGAATATGGTTAAGATACGGTCTTTCATTCAGGTCGAATTGCTCAACGGTATTGTCTTTAATCCGAAAAAGACCCTTCAGCAGAGTGCCTGCCCAAATTACACCATTCGCATCTTCATAGACGGATAAATAAACATCTTCAGGCAAACCAAGGCCATGGGTTTCATTCGTGAAGGCAGTGGGGCGAAACTGGATTGCGCCTCTACCATAGGTGCCTGCCCAAACCGAACCTTCGCGGTCTTGATAAAGAACAGAACCAATCCATTCCCCCTTTGTCCATCGATCCGTGATGTCCATTTGTTGGTCAATCCGGTAGAAGCCGCTTCGATTAGAGATCCAAATAGCCCCATTTTTATCCTCTAAAAGTGCTGCTGTAGGCTGGTTTGGAAGATAATCAAGCGTGATGAATTGCCTGTTCTCTTCTCCTGGAAGCAACAGGGCAATACCGCTGGACGTACCAACCCAAATACGTCCGCGCCTATCGGCCAAGAGGGTTCGAACTACTGGATGAGGAAGGCCTTCATCGACGGTGTAGCATGTGGGTTCATGCTCCTTGACCATACAAACCCCCAGGGTAGTTCCTGCCCACAGAATACCGTTTCCATCGATTTCAAGGGAAAGCACGATCGGGGAGACGAGCCCGTCTACTTCGGTGATATGAGAAAAAGAGCGCCCGTTGTATAGAGTGAGCCCACTGCGAGAGGCGATCCAAATGTCACCCGAGGGAAGCCTTTTTAAGTCGTATACGTGGTTGTCTAGCAGTCCATCTTTTGTCGTGAGGAGTGTAAACGACGTACCGTCAAACACATTGATACCATGGGGTGTCGCTATCCAGATATGATTATTTTGATCCTCAGCGATACCCATGATTCGATTGCTAGCCAGGCCTTCTGCAACCGTGAAGTTTGTGAAATTGAGCCCATCAAATCGGCTGATGCCTCCCAGCGTGCCAAACCACATAAAGCCTTGTTGGTCTTGATAAATCTCAGTCACCTGGGATTGTACAAGGCCCTCTTCCAGGCTGTAGGGGACGGTCAATAAGGGCTGAGAAAATCCTTCTACAGTCCAGCACACACCTAAAAAGCATGCAAATAGATAACAAAGGAGATGACCAGATGGTCTACCTCGAGCCATAGACGCCGGGTATTTAGTGGGTATTCACCCTGCGTTAAGTGGGACGCAGAGTCGAAGCCCTTTGAGTATCGGCAGTGATTAATGGGAGTTAATCACTGCCGGGTGCAAGGTGCAAAGTGCAAGGTGCAAAGTTTTTCTTCAGTTTGGTCCTGAAACAGTCTTTGCACTTTACACCTTGCACTTTGCACCAGTCCGGCGGGTACCGCCGGACTTACCTCACGTTGTTTTCTCGGTTGATGTCGGGGAGGTAGCCGTTGGGGTCTATTTCGATGGTAGCTGGGGCGCCGGGGGCGAAGGTTAGGGTTGTTTGTGTGGCGCCTTCTAGCCAGGTAGAGACGGGGATTGTTTGGTCGCTGATAGTGCCGCCTTCATAGGTGACCCGCACTGTGGCGGGCATGGGAGAGAGGCCTTTGTCTTCGATTGTGACAAAGACTCCATCCGAGTTGACTTCGACTTCGCCGATAGCGAGATCGTGGGTCCAGGTTTCGAAGAACATGGTGGTCCAGAACCAGTCGAGATCCTGCTCGAGGACGTCGTTGAAGGTATTGAACAAGTCGTAGGGTGTGGGATGCATGTATTGCCAACGATGGGCATATTCTCGATAGGCTTCCATGAACGCTTCCTGGCCAATGATGCCCCGGAGTGCATTGAGGGCCACGGAGGGTTTATTGTATGAGGCCGTGCCTCGTGCCGGGGTGCCGTGCGGGAATTGGTCGCTATGCCGCATCGGTTCGGCTTCAAAACCGGAGCCGGCGAGGCGGTAGTAGGAGTGTTTCTCTGGATTCCAGACCGTAGAATCATTCCAAAAGGCTTGATTGGCTTCGGTAGTATTAAACGATGTCAGGCCCTCATCCATCCAGGCATACGACTTTTCATCTTGCCCGACGATCATCGGAAACCACATGTGGGAGATTTCATGGAAGGTGACTCCAAACAACGAGCGCTCCGTCCGGTCTCTACCGATCAGTGTCATCATCGGGTATTCCATGCCGCCGCCGATGACGCCTTCCATGGCTGTCATGTGGGGGTACGGGTAGGGGAGAAACATGTCGGACAAAAACTCGATGGAGTATTGGGAGAACTCAGCCGATCGTTCCCAGGATCGCGTTCCGGGGCGATAGAAAGCATGGATCATGCTCATGTCGTCCGAGCCATCGCCGTCGAGGTCGTTCACGTTTGCAGAAGTGGCGTCCCAGATGTATTTGTCTGAAGTGCCAAAGGCAAAGTCGCGCACGTTTTCGGCGACGAAGGTCCACCCGTGGGTCCCTGAAGTGCTACTTTCCAGTGCAGTACCCGCGTCCCGGTCGGCTTCAGTGACAATGTTAATGGTCTCCTTGGTGTCAGAAGCTTGGTTCAGTCTATTGCGGGTTTGCTGCGAAAGTATACTGCCGGCATTCTGAAGGACCCCTGTAGCACCAACCAGCCAGGTGTCGGGGACAGTGATGGTTACGTCATAGTCTGCATATCCCATGTAGAATTCCCCGTTGCCCATGTACTGATCCGCTTTCCATCCATACAAGTCGTCGTACACGGCAATTTGCGGATACCAATAAGCCAGGTAGAACACCTCCCCGTCTTGCCCCATGCGCGGGGCACCCGCCTCAGGAACCTCAAACTCCCAGTCGATGGAGAGGGTAAGTTCTTGACCGGAAAAGAGGGTCTCCGGCAGCCGGATGTACATCAGCGTGCCGTCCATTACATACCCCGCTTCGTTCATCCGCTCCTTTTCCTCAATAACCACGTCATTTACATTCACATACGACACCGAGACTCCACCCGTCACCTGTTGCTGCCGGTTGCGAACAGCCCCTTCCTTGTGCAGGTTCTGCCGTAGGTGGATGACGAGCAGGGCCAGGTTGTCGGGTGAGTTGTTGGTATAGGTGACGATCTGGCTTCCGGTGAGCTTCTTTGATTTGGGATCGAGGGTAGCGGAGATGGTATAGTCCGCCGTGTTCGTCCAATAGTTCTCGCCAGGCATCCCTGTTGCAGTTCGCGTACCGCGTTCAATCGCATTGTTGTACTGCGGCGAGGGGATGACCGGGTAGGGGATGGGTCTGTTTTGGGCGAAGCTGGGGAGGGTGAGCAGGAGGGTTAGGGCGAGGGTGAGGAGGGGTTTCATTGCCAAATAGGTTTGTCGTTTGTCGTTTGGTGTTTGTGGTTGGTTTAAGGGGGAGTAGTCCGTGTGGTTCCTTTTGGCTGTGCCATTGGGTGATTGAGTAACGAGAAACAACAAACGAGAAACAACAAACCGCTCAAAAGAATCTTTTGAGCGTATGAATCCCGATCAGGAATTGCGCGTTATACGCCCTCCATTCCGAGCCCAAATGGCGGAATTGGTAGACGCGCTACATTCAGGGTGTAGTGGGGGCAACCCCGTGGAGGTTCGAGTCCTCTTTTGGGCACGACGCCGGCTTCAAATTGAGGCCGGCTTTTTTTGTTTATAGGCCAGCATACGATCCAACCATTGGAGAGACCATCAGGCCTTATCTCTGATTTTCAGAGCCTGAATTCTATCATCTCCCTGGAACTGTGATGACTGGTATAATAAGATGTGTATCATCTCTTAAGCTATCTTTCTTGTTGAGCGTAAAGTAACCACAGAGCATCCATGGCAACTGCACCAGGATTTGAGAATGATATATTTATTAGTTATTCGCATATAGATGACGAAGTCGCTATTTCTGGGGATCAAGGGTGGGTGTCCTCTTTTCATAGGGCGTTGGAACGGAGAGTGAGTGCATTGAGTGGGCAAAAGATCAGAATATGGAGGGATGAAGAGCTGTTTTTGCCTGATTCTCATCCGGGTGAACGTACTCTTGAGGCTCTCCGCCGCTCCGCTCTTTTTATAGCGATCGTATCTCCGAGCTATATCCAATCTGTTTGGGGCTCGCGAGAATTAGAGGAGTTTGTGAGTCTAAAGGGGCCTTCTGATAGGATGATTAAGGTGATTAAAACCCCAGTTTCCTATGAAGGACAGCCAGAAGTTCTCAGAAATCTTCTTGGGTATCCATTTTATGAAGAAGATAAAAGTGGACGGGTTCGTGAGTTTGGTTTTGAAGGAGATACAAGAGAAGCCTATTTCAATGCCCTTGATTCACTCGCCTACGATATCGTCAATCGATTAAATGCGCTCAGAGGGGACAGTCCAGCTCAGGAGCAAACACGGGGAAGCTCTTCGTTTGAATTTATTGACCCACCCAAGGAGATACAGAAATCTAAGACGAAAAAACGAAAGCGCGAAGAAGCACCAACGCCGGCAGCCGAGTCGGATGATACTGGTGCTGCACCCTCTGCACCATCTCCTGCACCACCCTCCCAGGTATTAGACTTGGATTTAGCAGCCAATGAGCCTGAGTCGGCCCGACTGGTTTCTGCCCATCTCCACTCAGACATGTGGACCTTGGACGATCGGCTTGGATACTCCCTCTATGCGAAGGCTATCGGAGAATTTATCCATCATAAAAGCACCTCTCCGCCTTTGACGATCGGCATCTATGCACCCTGGGGACAGGGCAAGACGACGCTTATGCGGCTCATTGAACTCAAGCTCAAAGAGTTAGCCAATAAAAAGAGTGTGGAGAAGAAGGGAGCAGATGCACAGTCTGTTTCACCTACAGCGCTTACAACCGTCAAACAGTTGATCAACTGGCTTGACAAGCCTGAGGTGCCTGAGTTAAAGAAGCTTTCGTATCCTACGGTCTGGTTTAATGCCTGGAAATACCAAAACAGCGATCAAGTCTGGGCGGGGCTGGCGCATTGTATTATCGACGACCTGGTATCTCAGATAGAAAGTCCACTGGAACGGGAGAAATTCTGGCTATTGCTTCAGGCCAAGCGGTTGGATTTTAACAAGATTCGGGAAGACATCCATGTCTCCGTGGTTCAGCATTTTCTGACACCGTCTTTGATTTTTGTTGGCATTGTCACCATTCTCATAGCTCTGGGGGTGCTATCGGTCCTGTCTGGTTTTATCGCATCGTGGTTTATCGGAGGAGGTATTGCAATTGTTGGCCCCCTGTTAGCGAGCCTCTTTAGATGGGCCTGGGAAAAACGGAAGGTGTTGAATAAACCGCTCGAAGGGGACCTGGCCAAGTATGTAAATAAGCCGGATTACGAAAGCAAAAGAGGATTCTTTTCAGAAGTAGAAGACGATATTCGCCGCGTGTTTGCCTTGCTCGTTCAGCCTGAAGAACCCGCCGTGGTTTTTGTTGACGATCTAGATCGGTGCTCTCCCGGAAAAATCGCGGAAGTCATTGAAGCGATCAACCTATTCCTAAGTGGTGACTTTCCGAAT
>JAHQVL010000298.1 GCA_019634345.1 Rhodothermaceae bacterium | reverse complement strand
TGAATCTTCTTCCCAATCCGACACAAGAGGACCGCCTGCGTTGATGCGGTACAGCACACCCTCAGGCAACTGCATGGATGGTGCTTGCTCTGCTAATGGAGAAAAGGCCACATCGAAGGTACTCGTAGCCCCTGCAGCTAAGGTAAGGGGACCCGCAAACGTATGTGTAAAGTCGGCTGCATCAGCGCCTGCAAGTGTTACGCCGGTAACATCCAGCGGGTCATCGCCCTGGTTGGTAAGGGCAAAGGTGGTTGGAGCAGAAGTACCACCCTCGTTGACTTGACCGAAGTCGGCTTCAACAGGTGAGACGGCTAACACAGAGCCCTCAGGTGTCGCTTCTTCCACGATGAGGTGCCGTTGGTTGATGCCTGGAGCAAAGACGGTTTGTTGGGTGCCGCTTGGCCAGGTGATATGAACGGTTGTGATTGTAGCTGTCGATCCGAGACCAAAATAAGCGCCTAGATCATCGCCGCCGCCCAGGCTGGAGCCACTTCTGGTTTCATAATATTGCGTTCCATCTGGGGTGACCAGTTCGAGTTTTGCACCGATGCCGTCTCGGTTGCTGGTGACTCCTTCAAGATCAAAGATCACCCAGTTGTTGGCAGTGTTCTGGTCATTCCGGAATAGCTTTGTGTTTCCTGCATAGTTGACCAGAAACATGTCAGGATCTCCATCTCCGTCGTAGTCTCCATAAACGCTCGTTCTTGTACGTTCAGTGTCATCGAGCCCGCCACTTGACGCAGATACATCTGTGAAACTGCCATCTCCGTTGTTCTGCCACAATACGGAGGCAAGGGGATCAAAGGTGTTCATTGAGCCGGCGGCGAGGTAGAGGTCCTGATAGCCGTCGAGGTCATAGTCAAAGAAGTTGGCTCCCCAGGACCATGCCAGCGAGGAAACGCCGCCGATTACCGTTGCGTCGGCGAAGATGCCGTTGTCGTTGCGAAGCAGCATCGTTCCAGGGCGGCTCTGCTGATCAACAGGGACGGTGCCGTTGCTCCCGTTGTCAGAGAAGAAAAAGTCAAAATCGCCATCGCGGTCGTAGTCGCCTACAGCGAGGCCCATGCCGTTTTG
The DNA here is from genome assembly GCA_019634345.1 of Rhodothermaceae bacterium. GTDB lineage: Bacteria > Bacteroidota > Rhodothermia > Rhodothermales > JAHQVL01 > JAHQVL01. The sequence continues at coordinate 26,519 of JAHQVL010000298.1, read as the reverse complement.
GCACCAGTCCGTATTGGTTACCGCGCTGACTTCCGTGAAGGTCCAGTCGGTAGTGCCGTTGGTGCCTCCGTCGTTGCGGTACATTTGTTCGGGAGCGGTGCTGTCGAAGGGGCAATCATTGACGACGAAAATATCAAGGTCTCCATCCGAGTCATAGTCCGTCCAGCCGCCGATGAAGCTCATGCCTTCGCGTGCAGTGCCGAGAAGCATGACCGATACGTCGGTGAAGGTGCCATCTCCGTTGTTGTGGAAGATGTAGTCCTGCGCTTTGATTTGCTCTGTGGCACCGGTAACCGTGGTGCCTCCAACAGCCATGTGATTGGCTACGTAGAGGTCGACAAAGCCGTCGTTGTTATAATCGCCCCATGAAGCCGAGGTACCGCGCCGTTCTTCGGAAGCATCAAGGCCAGAGCCGGCTGTGATATCTGTAAAGGTGCCGTCTCCATTGTTTCGGAAAAGCACATCGGCGTCTCCGTTTGCCAGGAAGAGATCCTTGTCCCCATCATTGTCAAAATCGGCCACAGCAACCCCAGAGCCGTCATGGCTGGTATCCTGAACGCCCGCAGAGAGCGCTACATCTGTAAACGTTCCACCGTTGTTTTGGAAAAGCATATTGGCGCCTGTGCGCATCGTCATGTACAGGTCCTGGTCACCATCGTTATCATAATCAAACCAGGCTGCACCGGTACCCATGCCCATGTCTGAAACACTTGCTCCATCGTGAACGACGTGTACGCCTGCGGAGGAGGTGACGTCTGTAAAGGTTTGCGCAGTAACAAGAGGAATAGAAAGGAATGTATAGATCAGGCATGCGGAAAGCATGGCTAACCGCTGAGAAATCGCTGTCATAGCAATCTGTAGAGAATAATTTCTTGGACTAAGAACAGAAATGGGTCAGATGAGGGCAGTGCGTAAAATAAAAGAAGAGAGGTGGTTTGTATAAGCCCTGGAGCCTGTTAGTAGGAGATTATTGGCTAATCTGCCGTATGGGTTTTTCCTCACAGCAGGCATGTAGGGTGGATACACATCCAATAAGGTAGAGCTTAAATTATACATGTTTTGGTTGTTGTTTAGTGAGGCCGTTGAGATAAGTAAGGCCACCTGAAAACGCTTTCTATGGGTCGATTGACCACATGAAGTAGCTCGTTTCTTTCGAATATGCTATTATAACCCCGAACCTTGAACGTTGAACTTTGAACTCAATCGAAAGAAACTTTCGATTGCCCCCACTCATGAAGACACTACTCTGCGGGATTACACTATTTTTATTTGCACTCTTCATCCCAGGTGCATTGCATGCCCAAGAGGCATCAAACAACGAAACCTTCTCCACCGATCTATTCGATGGCCTTACATACAGAATGGTAGGCCCCTATCGGGGAGGCCGATCTACAGCCGTAGTTGGTTTTGTGAACAAGCCAGCCCATTTTTTGATGGGAACGACAGGGGGTGGCGTCTGGCATACGAATGATAACGGTACGTTCTGGAATAACATAACGGACGGATATTTTGATGTTGCGTCTATAGGAGCTGTAGAGGTCGCATTGTCCGATCCAAGTACGATTTATGTCGGTACGGGATCTGCCCCTATACGCGGTAATACGTCTACAGGGCGCGGTGTATATAAATCGCAGGATGGAGGAAAAACCTGGTCCTTTATTGGATTGCCTGAAGCAGGTCAGATTGGTAAGGTCGCTGTCCATCCAAGAGACGAAAACCTGGTTTATGTAGCAGCACTTGGACATCCGTTTGGTAAAAATGAGGAACGAGGTGTCTTTAGGTCGAAAGACGGCGGAGAAACATGGGAGCATGTTCTGGCCCTGTCAGATAGTACGGGTGCGGTTTCGCTCTCAATGAACCCCCAAAATCCGCGTGAGATCTATGCGGGTATGTGGCGAGGTGAGCGGAAGCCCTGGACGTTGTATAGTGGATCTACCGAAGCGGGTGTGTACAAAACGATGGATGGCGGCGATACCTGGAATAAACTAGCGGGAGGACTGCCGGAAGGGGTTGTTGGCAAGGTAGGTGTCACCGTGTCGCCGGCCAATCCAGATCGCGTATGGGCCATCCTGGAAGCAGAACCTGAAGGGGGGGTCTACCGGTCCGACGATGCAGGCAAAACCTGGACTCGGCTAAATAGCGAAAACAAACTTCGGCAACGTGCCTGGTACTATACCCACATCGAAGCCGATCCTCAAGATGAACACACGGTCTACGTATTAAATACCCGTATGTACAGATCTGTAGACGGCGGGAAAACATACGACGTGATCACTGTTCCTCACGGAGACGTCCACGATCTATGGATTAATCCCAATAACACGGATTTGATGGTTGTTGCCAATGATGGTGGGGCACAGGTGTCTGTAAACGGAGGCGAGAGCTGGTCCACGTATTACAATCAACCTACGGCTGAGTTATATGGCGTTACTGTAGATAACGGGTTTCCTTATCGCCTTTATGGGGCACAGCAGGACAATACCACGATTTCTGTCCCTTCCTGGTCATCCAGCAACACGTTGTATGCGAAGGAGCATTGGATGTCGGTGGGGGGGTGTGAGACAGGGCCGGTTGCGATGCATCCTGACTATCCAGATATCATTTATGCGGGATGCTATGGTGGTGTGATGGACCGCTTTGATCGATCAACGCAGCAGGTTCGGAATGTCATGAGTTATCCCCAATTGCAACTGGGCGAGGCAGGGAAAAACCTAAAGCACCGTTTCCAGTGGGTGTCTCCGATGGCTGTGTCTCCCCATGAGCCTACAACCATCTACCACGGGTCACAATACGTGAATCGATCGACAGATGAAGGGATGAATTGGGAAATTATAAGCCCTGATCTAACAACGAATAACCCGATGCACCAGGACTTTGCGGGCGGGCCCATTAACCATGATATCACCGGAGTTGAGATCTACAATACCGTATTCTCTATCGTGCCTTCTCCCCATGAATCTGGGGTAATATGGGCTGGTACCGACGATGGACGCATCCATATTACCCGGGATGATGGTGAGAGCTGGCAGGACCGAACACCGAACAATATGCCAGCGCTTGGTACAGTAAACAGCATCGATGCGTCTGCTCATGACGCCGGGACCGTATATGTAGCCGTTCAGCGTTACCGAATGGATGACTTTGCACCGTACATCTTCCGGTCAGACAACTACGGACGTAGTTGGCGTTTGCTTACCGATGGTACAAACGGAATTCCTGATGACTACCCTGTTCGGGTAGTGCGCGAAGACCCTGATCGTGAAGGCTTGTTGTACGCGGGTACAGAATTCGGTCTGTTTGTATCGTTTGATGACGGGGATACGTGGCAATCGCTGCAGCAAAACCTTCCTGTGACTCCGATCACCGATATGCGTGTTCAGCACCAGGACCTCATTCTATCTACGCAGGGCCGGTCGTTTTGGATACTGGATGACATCACGCCTTTACATGAGCTCAATGACCAAATTTCAGCGTCAAACGGCCATCTTTTCCAACCGCGGGACGCCTACAGAGTGAACGATCGAGGAAGCAATCAAGAATACAATCCTGAAGCAAAACCCCATGGCGTATTGCTGCATTATTACATATCGGACTCTACCGAAGTCTCTCTCGAAATCCTGGATGCTGGCGGGCAACGCATCACGAGTTATTCAACGGATTCAACGAAGGCAGAGGAGCATGGGGTGACGCACATCAAAACGAAAGCAGGTATGAGTCGAGTGGTGTGGGATATGACCTATCCGGGGCCGGATATCATTGAAGAGGCTGTCACATGGGGATATACGGGAGGTATCAAAGCGCCTCCGGGTACGTATCAGGCCCGATTAACAGCGAATGGAGTGACTCAGACGAAGTCCTTCTCTGTATTGCCCGATCCTCGCATTCCTGAGGTTTCTCAAGAGGACTATCAGGCTCAGTTTGCGCTGGCGGTTCAAGTTCGGGATAGCCTGGATGCTGTCCAGACGGCCTTGCGGAGAGTAAACGAAGTGCGTGAACAAGTCGAGTGGATCACAGAGCGAGTCAAAGACCTTGACGATCAGAGTCCTATTCTAGCGCTGTCGGAGCAATTGGTTGGTAAGCTGGATGGCATCGAAGCGAAGTTCAGGCAGCCCAAGAACAAGAGCAATCAGGACCCTATCCGGTTTGCTCCCCAGTTGGATAATCAGTATATCGAGATTTATAACTACGTGACAGGTCCAGATGGCTATATCGCCGGTGGAGCTGAGGGGCGCCCGACTTCGGCGGCCTATGCACGCTTCGAAGACGTTAATGTTATCTGGCAATCGCTGAAGGGCGAATTGCAGACGATATTTGATACTGATGTGACTGCGTTCAACGAGGCTTTTTCGCAAGTTGATGTGTCGAAGGTGAATGTACCTGATGGGTGACGGAAGTTTACTTGGCTGGATTTGGGGTATAGGTGTACTGCTTACCTATACGTATGGGGTGTATTGTGCACTTGATGCCATTATGGAAACCCGTACTGCCCAGGGAGCCATTGCATGGGCGCTCGCCCTGGTAACCATTCCTTTTGTTGCTTTGCCTTTGTATTGGGTCTTCGGCCGAGCTAAATTTGATGACTATATCAAGACACTCCGTAAACTCAATGATGAGATGGACACTCATCTGCAAACATTGCGAACTGGAGTGTTGAAGGCATGGATTATTGATCTTCAAGAAGAAGATGACCTCAGGACTCGCGGTGAATTGCAGTGTTTTCGACGGTTGTCTACCCTGCACTTCACACACGGTAATGAGGTCAAGTTGCTTATAGACGGGGCGGAAACGTTCAAGGCGCTTTTTGATGGGATCGACGAGGCTGAGCGCTTTGTACTGGTGCAATTTTACATCATCCGTGATGATGATGTGGGGCGCCAGTTAAAGTCAAGGCTAATCGAAGCGATTGGCCGAGGAGTACACGTGTATTTACTCTACGATGAAGTTGGCAGTCATGGTTTGTCTCGCCAATACCTGAGAGAATTACGAGAGGCGGGGGGCCATGTCTCTGGCTCACTAGGGCATCGAGGGTGGCTTGGCCGTTTTCGCCTGAACTTTCGGAATCATCGTAAAGTCGTCGTTGTTGATGGCAAAAAGGCCTTTCTGGGAGGACTAAATGTTGGTGTTGAATATCTTGGTGAGCATCCCAGGCTGAGCCCCTGGCGAGACACCCATGTTGTTATTGAAGGGCCTTCTGTGTTAGGCCTCCAGTATTCATTCGTTCGGGACTGGTTTTTTGGTCAGAAGGAGGTACTGGATATTTCGTGGGACGTGCAGTCGAAAAAAGCAGACCAATACGTCCTCATTCTTGCCTCGGGTCCTGCGGATCCTTTAGAAACGTGTGCCCTACTTTTTACGCACGCCATTGAGAGTGCTGAAGAACGGGTCTGGATAGCGTCTCCTTATTTCGTTCCTGATGGCCGTGTCATGGGAGCGCTTCAACTGGCCGCTTTACGTGGGGTTGATGTGCGTATTCTTATGCCGCGGCTAACCGATAACGTGCTGTTTAAATTTGTCCCTTATGCCTTTCTACCAGAAGTAGAGCAAGCTGGTGTTAAGATTCATCTCTATGAAGAAGGCTTTATGCACCAAAAAGTATTTCTTGTAGACAATGATTATGCTGCAGTGGGTACAGCAAATTTTGACAATCGCTCTTTTTTGCTCAACTTTGAAATCACGTGTCTCGTAAACGATGCAGTTTTTTGCGCAAACGTGGAGAAGATGCTGCTTCATGATTTTGCTGCGTCGACGCAAATTGGAGAAGATGAACTGAGAGACCGTTCTTTTTTATTCCGGCTTGCAACGCAAACTACTCGTTTACTTGCACCAGTATTATAAATTATGCGACCCCTAATCTATTACATAGCTACAACTCTAGATGGCTACATCGCCCACCCAGACGGTTCGTTTGATGGGTTTTCGTGGGATGAAGAATTCATTGCCGGCTTGCTAGACTCTTTTCCGGAAACCATTCCTGTCCACATGCGAGGTGAAGCGTCCAAAGAGGATAATAAATGGTTCGATGCCGTCTTGATGGGGCGAAAAACGTATGACCTCGGCCTACAGGCCGGTGTGACGAGCCCCTATCCGACCCTTGATCAATATGTGTTTTCTCGATCCATGGAGGAGAGTCCTGATACCGCGGTAACCCTTGTGAAGGATGGGGTGGAAGAGCTGGTTCAAGGATTGAAGGAAGAGGAAGGGAAAGCCATCTGGTTATGTGGTGGCGGGGAGTTGGCGGGGGATCTGCTTCGTGCAGGGCTTATCGATCAACTTATCATCAAGCTGAATCCTGTTGTTTTTGGTGCGGGCATTCCGTTGTTTTCAGGCAAGGTAGATATGACACCGTTAAAGCTTACCGATACGCGTGTGTTTGGGAGTGGGCAGATGATTTTGTATTACGATTTATCGTGAAATAACTAACGTATTGCACATGTTAGTTTTTCTGTCATCCCGAGCGTGCCCAGGGATCTACCGTAAAGAATTACCACACAAGAATGATCGAGTAGGCCGTTAGGGTAGATCTCTCGATCGCTTCGCTCCAACGAGATGACAAGAAGGTTGTATAAAAAACAAACTTGTCTTACATACCATGCGCACCAATGAGAAAGACCTGCAAGCCATCCATCCCTTAACCCGGGATGCATGGCGGAAGTGGTTGATCGAAAATCACCAGAAAGCCGATCACATCTGGTTTATTCGATACAAAAAGTCGGCAGGGAAGCCTGTGGTGTCTTTTGATGAAGCCGTGGAGGAAGCCCTATGTTTTGGCTGGATAGACAGCCTCCCCAGGAAGCTAGATGAGGAGCGAACGATGCTGTACTTTGCGCCAAGAAAGAAAGGGAGTGGCTGGTCGAGGGTAAATAAGCAGCGGATTGATAGAATGCTGGCAGAAGGGAAGATGATGGACGCCGGCCTCAAGAAAATTGAGGAAGCAAAAGCTGATGGGTCTTGGAGTAAGCTGGATGCCATCGAAAATCTGGAGATTCCAGATGACCTGGCAAAAGCACTGGCTGATCGACCACCGGCTGCTGACTATTTCGACGCCTTTCCCCGGTCCGTGAAGCGAGGGATTTTGGAATGGATATTAAATGCGAAACGAAGTGCGACTCGGGAAAAGCGCATTCTTCAGACGGCTGAGATGGCGCAGAAAAATGAACGCGCCAATCAGTGGAGGAAATAGCCCTTTATCCAAAAACCTCCTTTAATGAACACGTGAATCCCGGAAGACTATGTGGAAAGCAAATCATTATTTTCTCTGCTTAGCTCAGCAACCCGATTGTATTTCCCACTAACGAGGCTGTATACCTTAATAGATTCTAGAACAGGATCTGCGATCCAATATTCCTTAATTCCGAAGAAGCTAGTAGAATACTTCCAATAGGGATTTCTCTCAAAAATTACCAATTAAGAGGTATATTCCCAATATCGATTGAGGCCTTACGCGAGGTGTAGTGGACATATAGACGTATAGCAAAGAAAAACATAACTCCAAAATTTGATACCCTTGCACGTCGTGAACGGACGTACAAGGGTATCAAGACCTCTTAAAAAAATTGATAGAAGAGAATTAGAAGTTGGCCAAATCTTGGATTTCTTGGAGAGTCAGTGCTCTATCGTAAATTCTCATTTCATCAATGAGCCCATCGAAAGGTCGGCTGCCAGCATCGGGGGGTTGATTACCAATTGCAGCCAGTACGTCTGAGTTGAAGTTAATCATGCCTGTTTTTGGCATACTGCCAACTTCCTGGCCATCGACAAAAAGCCGCATGTAGCTACCATCGTAGTGGGCTACGACTGCATACCAGGTATTAGGCGATATCACCATAGATTCAGAGAAGAGCTCTGTCGTAAGGCCGTTTGTTTTGAGGCGGAAACGGAGGCGGTTGTTGTTATAGGTACTGACCATCCAGTAATGGTGATCTCTGTTTGTACTGGTTGCTTTTGAGATGAAACGCGCATCATCTGTACCAAAGTCATCCGCTTTGAACCAGAAGGCAATGGACATTTCATCGCCAACAAGATCAATGGCACCCAGGTCAACGCGGTCATTACTTCCATCAAAAGCAAGTGCTCCGTTTTTTATGCCTGGCTGCCAGATGGGGCCATTCACAAGGTTTCCGTTGGATTGACTAATGACCTCAGCGGCCACAGTACCACCCGTCTCATTGAAAGGCCAGTAGTATGATTGACTGGAAGGGAGTATAGGAGCTGGTACTACACTGGCTAGTTCTTGAATCTCTTCGAGAGTCAATGCCCTATCATAGACTTTCATGTCATCAATGAACCCATCAAAGGGTCTGTTTCCTGCGTTTTCGGGTTGATTGCCAATAGCCCCCAATATGTCCGCGTTGGTATCAATCATACCTGTTTTTGACTTACTGCCTACCTCATTTCCGTCGACATAAAGCCTCATGCGTGTACCATCATAGTGGGCTACAATAGCATGCCATGTATTTGGAGATATGACCCAAGCCGAAGAGAGAAGCTCTGAGGTGGATCCACTTGTCTTTAGTCGAAAACGCAGTTTGTTATCTTTATAGGTGCTAACCATCCAGTAATGGTCATTTCTGTTTGTACTGGAAGCTTTTGAAATAAAGCGTGCATCATGGGTGCCAAAGTCATCTGCTTTAAAGTAAAAAGCGATAGACATTGCATTGCCCGAAAAGTCGATGGAGCCGAGGTCAACCCGATCGTTGTTTCCATCGAAGGAAAGTGCTCCTTCCAACAGGCCTGGTTGCCATGTTGGACCATTAATAAGGCTGCCATTGGCCCCCCTGATGTTTTCTGCTGCTACAGTTCCTGCCGCCTCATTAAAGGTCCAATGGGCAATAACGTCTTCAGGAGCGCCAACCCATACAGCCTTTGTGGTCGTATTACCAGGAACGTCATGCACGATACTCTTCGCATTCTCAAGGATTGAAGCCTGAACTTCTTCGGGAGTAGCATTCGGGTTTTTGGCAAGGTATAGTGCAGCAGCACCAGTAACATGAGCCGTTGCCATTGAGGTACCATTCATTGATGTTATCGAGCCATCCGGAGCGAGAGATAGAATGTCTTCCCCAGGAGCCATGATGTCAACGAGAGAGCCATAATTCGAGAACGAACTGAACTGCGCGTTTTTATTGTATGAGCCAACTGTTATGATTTCAGTGACGTGCGCAGGAGTTATGTTTTTGGCATTTTTTCCTTGATTGCCAGCAGCGGCGACAAATACAACGCCTGCCTCATGTGCGGCTTGAATAGCTTGATCAAGAGCGGTGTAGGATTCATTTCCAATGTCCTCACCAAGGCTTAGGTTGACGACGACCGGTACGGACGGATTGCTCAACTTTTGTTGGAGTATGTTCTCAACAGCTGCGATGACTACAGAAACGTCGGTCTTGCCATCATCATTCAATACTTTATAGTTGTGAATACGAACGCCGGGCGCAACACCAACAATACCGTCGCTGTCATCTATGGCCCCAATGGTGCCTGCAATATGAGTACCATGACCATCTAGATCTCCCGGGGCAGATTGCGTAGCGTCTCGGAAATCCTGGCTTGAATGGATAAGAAGGTCCCCTCCATTACCTGGTTGTGAGACCCCTGTATCTAGAATATATACATCTACGTTTACCTTTCCGGTACCATCTCCAGAGCGGGTCCAACTCGATTGACCTCCGATTGCTGCTACGTTCCAAGGCATCATTTGACCAGAATTAGATGACATCGATTCGCCAATGGGTGTGGATACGCCGAAGTCAGGCTCAATCCACATTACATCAGGATCTGCTTTAAGCTGCTCTATAAACTCACTATAGTCATTTTGCCCGCTAAGATCTTCTACAGAGATCGCAAAACCATTGAAGACGTCCTGGTACTCGAAGCGATCAAGAATCTTATATCGGTCCAAGATTTTAAATCGGTCGAGTATTTTATACCTATCCAGGATCCGCTGAGAATGGATTGAAAAAATGAGGTTAAGCTTACTGGATGCTGTTTTGCCTGCAATCTCGCTTTGTGTGGCGCGATCTAGCAAGTGCCCATGCCGTAATTTTTCATTTGGAACGAGGCTAGTGGGTTCAGTTTCTTGTATGCTGTCGCTCACAAGGCTGTCACAGCCTTGCAGTAGCGTAAGGACTACAACTATCAAGAAAAATGCAATTGGGTTGTGAGAGGGCATAGTAGCGGCCAGGCTTAGTTATGGTAAGCAAAGAGTATCTGGATATAGCCGCCTTGATGGATGATGGAATACGTTAGGGATGGCAAAGACAATGCCATCGAGTTTATGCGCTTTTAATTGCTATTCGGGGTATTTGTCTAATTACAAAACGGAAGGGGTAAGGAAGAAAGGGAATTATGGTTAATTCCCAATCCCTTAATCAATAATTAGGGAATGAATCCACACACAGCCTATCTGAACATAAACACAAACACAGCGGTAGCTACTAACAATATGGCGGAGAGTATGCGGTAATTCTTGTACCAGACGACCCCTTCAAGCTCTTTTGATTGGGCCGCCAAAAACTTGCGACTCATAGTGAGCTCACCATACTGCTCCTCCTTTGGCGCCTCCGTAGCAAGGCTGACTACAATGATTATGAGTGCAGAGATAGAGAACAGGATGGGCGGGAGGTACAGGAAGTGAAGCACGGGAGTGCCTTCAGCGACCAGGGCCATTTGTTCTGCATTCAAGGGGCCCGATTGCAGAATAAATGCACCGTTTAACTCGCTGGCAATGAAGGAGCCAAGGGCGACCAGGTGGCCGCCAACGAGCCCCCAGAAAGCCCCATGCCGATTTGAACGCCACCAGAATACACCCAGTACAAAACAGGCAACAACAGGAGGGGCGAGATAAGCAAGGACCTGCTGCAAGTATTGCCAGATCGAAGGGAATTTAACAACCTGTGGCGCCCATGCAGCAGCGAAGACCATAAAAATAAACGTCGTGATCCGGCCCGTCCAAAGCAACGTCTTCCTATCCGCGTTGGGCCTCAGTTTTTTAACAAAGTCCATCGTTACGAGCGTCGAAGCGGAGTTCAGGGTTGAGTCTACGCTAGACATAATGGCTGCTACCAGGGCCACCATGATTAACCCTCTTACCCCAACGGGCAACAGGTCGAACATCATGGTGGGGAATGCGAGGTCGGGGTTTTCAAGTCCTGGATAGAGCGTTCTTGCGAACGTGCCAGGAAGAACCATGATGAAAATGATCGGAAGCTTCAGGAAACCCGCGAAGATGGCTCCCCATCGGCCATGATCGACACTCTTGGCTCCAAGGACGCGTTGAGCCATAAACTGGTTGTTGGTCCAGAAATAAAAGCCAAGGAGGAAGACGCCCGTCAATAGGCCGGGCCAGGGCATCACGGGATCGTCAATGGGACGGATTACACTGAGCATCTCGGGAGGGGTATCGCGAGTGACAATATCCCAGGCTCCCATTCCGGCTTCCAATCCACCCAGCTTGGTGAAGGCAATGACACTGATGAGCGTAGAACCGATAAGTAAAAGAACCGCCTGGATAGCATCAGTATACACAACCGCTGCGAGCCCTCCAGCCACGGTATATAGACCTGCCAGTAATGCGAGTGCAGATACCGAGAGCCACATCGGTGTGCCGGGGTATATGATTTCAATGACGAGTGCTCCGGCATATAGGGCTGCGGCAACGTCAATGATTATGTTGCCTAAAATGGTGATACCTGAAAACCAATACCTTGACCGCTCATCAAACCTTCTCTCCAGAAACTCCGGCATGGTGAAGATGCGTGTTTTCAGGTAAAAGGGAAGAAAGAACAAGGCAAAGATGACAAGTATGATCCCTGCCATCCACTCGTAGTTATAAACGGCTATACCCCGTGAATAGGCTTCACTCGCCATACCCATTAAACTGCTGGAGGACAAGTTGGAAGCAAGGAGGGAGAATCCGATGAGCCACCATGTGAGGGATCTGCCGGCAAGGAAATAATCCGTTTCAGACTTTGTTCTTCGCGCAAAATAGAAGCCGATGGCGATGATAAAAACGACATAGATAGCAACCATCACTATGTCTAGGGGGGCAAGGGTAAACTCCGTCATACAAGCGCTCTGTGTCTTTATTCAAGTGATAGCGAAACCCAAGACCAATCAAGAGTTAAGAGAGGTTTCCAACTACCGAATGTACTCAATGATATCAAATGGTGAACTCTCTTCAAAATACGTTTCAGTGGTGGCAAACAGGCGTGATCTACCAGATCTACCCCAGGAGTTATAGGGATTCGACTGGTAACGGCGTCGGAGATTTACAAGGGGTGATCAATAAGTTAGAGTACCTTTCTAATACATTGGGCGTCGATGCCCTATGGTTGTCTCCATTTTTTCCCTCGCCCATGGCCGATTTTGGGTACGACGTTTCGAATTATGTAGACGTCCACCCCTTGTTTGGAGACCTGGACATGTTTGACCGCCTGGTAACTGAAGCGCATAGGCGGGGATTAAAAGTGATCATTGATATTGTCCCTAATCACTCTTCGGATCAGCACCCCTGGTTTGTAGAGTCCCGATCCTCAAGAGATAACCCGAAGCGGGACTGGTACGTTTGGCGCGATGCAAAGCCGGATGGATCTCCCCCCAATAACTGGTTGAGTGTTTTTGGTGGACCTGCCTGGGAATGGGATGAGCATACCGGGCAGTATTACCTCCATTCCTTTCTGAAGGAGCAACCTGATTTGGACTGGAGAAACCCGGCTGTTAAAGAAGCCATGTTGGATGTTTTTCGATTTTGGTTGGATCGGGGAGTGGACGGCTTTCGGATCGATGTTGCCCAGCGGCTTATGAAGGATCCGCTAGAGCGAGATAACCCGATGAATGAGTCAGGGAAGATGTTCAGTCACAAAGCAATGGGTGAGTATGACTCCCAGATTCATATTTACGATGTGACACATGAAGATATCCACGGTGTATTTCAGGAGATCCGTGAGATTCTAGATGCATACAGCGAAAAACAACCTCGTTATTCCGTAGGTGAGATTCATGAGTATGACTTCGAGAAGTGGGCTTTATACTACGGTAAAGAACTGGATGAACTCCACATGCCGTTTAATTTTTCGCTATTGGATGCGGCGTGGGATGCATCGGCTATTCGTAACGTAGTTGATGACCTGGAGGCGGCTATTCCAGACGGGGCCTGGCCCAATTATGTTTTAGGCAATCACGATGAGCAGCGAATGGTAACTCGACTCGGAGCGCTTCAGGCTCGGGTAGCTGCCATGTTATTACTGACCCTTCGAGGGACGCCTACCTTGTATTATGGAGATGAGCTTGGGATGCCTGAGTCTGTAATTCCTGACGAATTGCTTCAGGATCCTTGGGGAATCGCTGTGCCAGGACTTAGTCGAGATGGGTGCCGGACGCCTATGCAATGGAATGATCAGGTGCATGCCGGTTTTTCTACAGCCGGGAGTACCTGGCTGCCCGTACAGCCGGATTATGCAGCGCGAAATGTAGCAGGGCAATTGGGGGAGCCAACCTCTTCGTTAAATCTGTACCGAACCCTGCTGGCGTTTCGAAGTGAATCAACGGCTTTACAGACGGGGCGGTATGTGCCTCTCGACAAGGTCCCTTCCTCTTGTTATGTGTACAAAAGAGAAACAGATCGTGAACGCATACTTGTTGCATTAAATTTTTCTGATGAATCGGCGGAGGTAACACTACCCGCTCCAGCTACTTTGAAGGTAACGACGTATCTTGATAAATCTGATCTGTCCATCGATAAGGTTATTCAACTTCGCCCGCATGAAGGAATGATTCTTTCATTATAAATCAAATTCATGATCTCTCTATTACCGCGTCGCAGCATCGTATTTGCTTGTATTTGCATTGCAGGATTTCTTTGTACCCAAACGGTGCAGGCACAGGCCCCTGACCGCCACTTTATGAGGGGGCTGGCCATTCAAGCTTATCCAGCAGGTGTTGTCTTGAACGGACATTTTGCCTATTTCTATAAGCCCAATCAAACGGTGGGTATTTATCTAGGGTATAATTTGACGAATCGGAGGGATTGGGGAGAGCATGATGACGAGCAGGGAGGAGGTGCCGGCGCTGGTTTGGCCTGGCGGTATTATTTCAAGGAAAAAGATGTCAGTGGATTTCATGCAGGTATACGGACAGATATGTGGTTTCTAACCATTGATTGGGAGCAGGATGCGGGCCAAGAAGGAGAGACAGAAATCTCCGTACTTCAGCCTACAGCACAGGTTGGTTATTCTTTTTTTCCACCTGATCGCCGCCTGGCATTCGAGGTGAATGCGTCTCTTGGTGCTGAAATTAATGTGTTGACGCGGGGAGAAGATGTTGGAGAAGGTGCGATCTTTTTGATTGGGTTCACAATGGGGTACCAGTTTTGAGTGCAGGGTGCAGGGTAGATTTTCTTAAATCTTTTCCTTGCCCTTTGCCCTTTGCACTCTGCACTCAAAACTGGTATCTTTCATGCCGATATACACCCACCCTGTGATATTGGATGAATGAGTCAATTGCTACCTGGTTTGTAAGTGCCTTCGGGATTTATCTCGTTGTAGGGATTTTGTTCAGTATTCCCTTTGTGCTGAAAGGGGTAGGTAAGAATGATCCGGCTGTCCAGGGTGCATCAATTGGGTTTCGCTTGATCATCATTCCAGGTGTCGTGATGCTTTGGCCAGTATTGCTTCTCCGATGGATGTCAGATGCTGGGATGCCCCCCGAAGAAACTTCTCCCCACCGTACGGCTGCAAAAGAACATTGATGAACGCATGATATATCCCCTTCGAAGCCGGCATAGGTTTATGATAGGTGTTCTTTCCCTGCTTATCCCACTTGTTTTTGTGGTTAGCATTCTGGGGCGTCCAACGTCTCCAGAAGCCAATGCTGATATCCCATCGGTCGTGGAATCGTTAGCGAGTACCTTTACGATGGAAACAGGTGAGGCTGGCCTGTTCGCTGAGCAGCCGGCAATGAACTATCGAATACTCGAAACGTCGGACGGGCAGAAAAGAGCGATTGAACTTTCTGCATCAGAACCCCTGCGTATTCCTGAGTTGTTGGTGTACTGGAGTCCCAACTCAAATGCTGAGTCGCTATCTAATAACCATGTATTACTAGGCACTTGGCCTGTAACGTTTACGCGTACATTTGAACTACCAGAAAGTGCACCAGGTGCAATCTTGTTATATAGTTTGTCACAGCAAGAGGTTGTAGCGTCTACCCCCTTAAACTAACCCTGTATAGACACCGTGGGTCATTCCTATAAAGCGGTTGGATGGAACCGTCAAAAACGCATTTATGATTTAACCTTGTGGGGAGGGATTGTACTCTACCTGGGGCTTTTCATAGGGTTAGGGGCAGCCTTTAATCAAAGTATTACTATCGAGACCCTATTGATTAGGGGGCTTGCTACCGCTGCATTTTTATTGCTTCACATTATTCTAATTATAGGCCCTCTGTGCCGAATTGACGAGCGCTTTTTGCCCCTGTTATATAATAGGCGGCATATGGGTGTCTCCATGTGTTTGTTGGCTCTTGCTCATGGTGGATTCAGCATGGTACAATTCCATGCGCTAGGCGACGTGAACCCACTGGTTAGCCTTTTTACCAGTAATACGCACTTTGGAAGCGTAGCGAATTTCCCCTTTCAACCTCTTGGCTTTTTTGCACTGCTTATTCTGCTTTTGATGGCTGCAACCAGTCACGATTATTGGCTGAGTGCGTTGACGCCGCCTGTATGGAAAGGATTGCACATGATGGTGTACATTGCCTATGGACTGATCGTATTTCATGTCGCGTTCGGTATCCTACAGGCAGAGACGAGCCCTGTGCTTGTTGTGCTTATGAGTGTTGGCCTTGTGACAGTCCTTGGTTTACATCTGGTAGCAGCCTTTAAGGAGAAGAACGCGGATCAAAAAGAGAATCTGCCTGAACAAGATGGATATGTTGATGTGTGTGGGGTAGATGATATTGAAGAGAATAAAGCACGTATTGTGCTTATCGCTGGCGATCGGGTTGCAATCTTTAAATATGATGGAAAAGTCTCTGCCATATCAAATGCATGCCAGCATCAAAATGGACCGCTGGGAGAAGGGCAAATCATTGATGGGTTTGTAACATGCCCCTGGCATGGGTATCAATATTGTCCGCATAATGGACAGTCCCCACCACCGTTCACTGAGAAGGTACCTACCTTTAATGTAAAGGTGAAGAGTGGGCGCATTTGGGTGGCGTCAAAACCTAATCCCGCAGGCACTCATGTAGAGCCGGCCCTCATCAATAGCTAGGAGTAACCTGATGAAGAACGAAGAATTTTATATCGGGTATCTGGAGAAAGCGCCGGTTGGAATAGCGAAGCACACGAAACGGGTTGTGGGGTTTTTTCTGTCCATCTCAGTTGTTGTTGCTGTTCTCTTTGTGATTGGGCAGAAATCATTTTATCCGAGCACGTTTGAATTCCTGAATTATCGGACGTTCGAGGGTGTAGTTCAAGAACACCCCTATCCGATGCTTCGTGTAATGCAACCAAATGGACAAGGAGCGTTGCCCTCATACTCTCATTTTTATCTAGTGAACGAAGGAAAAGCAGGGGCGCAAGAGGCTGTAGCTTCACTAAATGGTCAGCGAGTTAAACTTGAAGGGGCTCTGATTTACCGGGATGATCAGGTAATGATCGAAATAAAACCAGGAACGGTAGAGACGCTTCAAGGGGGAATGAGTGGTTCCACCGTCGAAAAATCATTAGGCCCTTTTACCCTTAGCGGTGAAGTTGTAGATAGTAAATGCTTTCTTGGTGTCATGAACCCGGGTGATCATAAAACGCATCGCGCGTGTGCCACTCGTTGTATTAGTGGGGGCATACCTCCTTTGTTTGTTGTGAAAAATGGTGATGGAGAAGTGAGTTATTTATTGTTGGTGTCAGAAAATGGAGAGAGTGTCCGCACTCAAATCTTAGATAAAATTGCAGAGCCACTGGAGATCACTGGACAGGTTGTTCAACAAGGCGATGTGTTACTATTAAAATCAGATCCAACTACCTATCGCCGTTTAAATCCTTAATCGACCCAATATGCCTTCATCACCTGCTTCGCCTTTAGATAGTGGCAGCTATCCAAAGTTTTCTCACTATCTCCCCTCAGAAATCGTTCAAGCTGGCAAATACGAGTTGCGGTTTGCCCGATCCAAACAGGAAGTCGAAGCCATTCAGCGATTACGGTTTACTGTTTTTAACCTGGAAATGCAGGAAGGATTTGATGTTTCCTACAAAACGGGTAAAGACGAAGATGCCTTCGATGATGTTTGCCATCACATGATGATTATTGAGAAAAAGGCCGGCGTAATTGGTACTTATCGGCTGCAAACTCGGGAGATGGCAGAGCAGGGTGGGCTTGGTTTTTATTCTGCAACGGAATATGACTTCTCGATGCTTTCTGAAGACGTGTTGGACCAAGGGGTTGAGTTGGGACGAGCGTGTATTGCAAAGGACCACCGAAGTTTGCGTGTACTGTATTTGCTATGGAGAGGCATAGGGGTGTATCTGACCTATAATAAGCGGAGGTATGTATTCGGATGCAGTTCGCTAACAAGCCAGGATCCTGAGGAAGGGCATAGAGTATTTGAATACTTTAAAGAGACGGGCCATGTTCATGAGTCAATATCCGTTTCACCACTAGACGCATATCGATGTGACCTGCCAGAAGGCATTGAGATATCGGATGCGAAAAAAGCTAAAGTGCCTCGGCTCCTACGCGTATACTTAAGCCTTGGAGCTAAAGTATGCAGCCCACCGGCGATGGATCGTAATTTCAAAACAATCGATTATCTGACGATTTTCGATACTGAAAAGCTTCCTGAGCAAGCCCAGGCGTATTTTATGCCTTCCCGGTAACAGATAAGGATTATGCGGACACTCCGCGCGATATACAGATTGTTTCTCATTCTTCTACTGACGGGGGTGCTTACTACCATTTGGCTTGTACGCATTCCTTTCCTTGGTAAAACGGGTAGGCTTCGATGGAGAGGTGTGATGGTTCAATTCTGGGCAAATAAGGCGTTGCCCATTATGGGGGTAAATCTGAGTGTGAAAGGTACGGCCCCTGTTCCACCGTTTTGCCTTGTGTCCAACCACTTGAGCTATCTAGATATTATCCTTTTTCAAAGCTTGATGCCCTGTGTGTTCGTTGCAAAATCTGAAGTGGCTAACTGGCCAGTTATTGGATGGTTAGCAAGGGCCATCGGAACGAGGTTTATCGTTCGGAGCAGGCGAAGCGACGTTGTCCGGGTAAATGCAGAGGTCGAACAGTCTCTGCTGGATGGGGAAGGGGTGATTATCTTTCCTGAAGGCACATCCAGTAAAGGAGATGGGATCTTGCCCTTTAAGTCCGCCATATTGGGATCCGTTATCAATATCGGGCAGCCCGTAGCCTATGCGTCAGTAACTTATCGAACCCCGGAAAAGGAGCGCCCTGCTCACCTTGCTGTATGCTGGTGGGGGGATATGACCTTCGCTGATCACTTTTTTAATGTACTGAAACTTCCTACCTTTGATGCTTTAGTTGTTTTTGGTGATGAATCTGTTGAGGTTACAGATCGTAAAAAGATGGCCAGAACGCTAGAGGAGAAGATTGCCAGTACCTTTGTTCCAGTTGTTTGACCTAAAAAAATGGACCACCTTAAGTATCTCGTTGAAAATAACATTGTGTGCCTGGAGCAGGGAATTAGCCTGTTAAAAGAGATAGAGGACCATGTTTATACCCACACTGACCCACCTGTGTATGCAAGTGGAATAGGCGATCACTATCGGCATTGTGTAGAACATTATCTCAGCTTTCTAAATGGTATCGATGGGCGTTGTGTCGATTACGATGCCAGGAAAAGAGATCTTTTGATTTCTACAGAACGTGGCCATGCTGTAAAAGTGACGGAAGAGATTATTGCTGCTTTGAAGGGTATCTCGTGTTCAGGAACTGCATTGCGCGTGAAGATGGACTGTAAGCTAGATGATGAGGACGGTGCGGTCTGGGTTGATTCAACCGTAGAGCGCGATCTTCAATACCTGCAAGCACATACGATTCATCATTATGCATTGATAGCAATTATAGTCAGGCTTCAAGGTCTTGAACCTGGAGATGAGTTTGGCGTGGCGCCTTCTACACTTACCTATCGAAAGCGTCAGAAGCAAGCTGCATGAGCGTAGAAGGGGATTCAGAGGCCGGAGTTGAAAAGCGGCACAGGTGGCGATACATTTTTGGTGCATATGTATGCCTGCTCCTTATCTCTCACCTCATCCGATTGGTTAACGACCCGGTCAGACCCCCTCACGAGGATCAGACGAGCCTTGATGTGAAGATGGTTGATGGGGGGCAGGTGCTTGATGAATCCGTTTCTATTGCCTTCACGTTGTTTGAGCCCGATTCGGTCCAATATCCTGCCCCATCCAATCTAATCTTGTTGCATGGCAGCCCTATGGCCTCTAGATCCATGCTCCGGTTGGCAGCCGCACTTCCTGATTCATTCAGAAAGGTAATTCCTGATCTGCCAGGTTTTGGTCGCTCAACGTTGGACATTCCCGATTACTCTATCGAGAGCGGCGCCGTTTATGTCAACCAGTTAATGGATTCGCTTGGGATCGAGGAGGCGCACCTGGTGGGCTATAGCATGAGCGGAGGCGTTGTACTGCATCAATATGATAAGGCGCCAGAAAAGGTGAAATCCATTGTGATGCTATCTGCAATCGGGGTGCAGGAGCATGAGTTGTTAGGGAGTTACCAGTTAAACCATGCTGTACACGGGGTGCAACTGGCCTTTCTGTGGGGGCTTCAAACGTTCTTCCCTCATATGGGCTTCATGGATGGGGCCTTATTGAGCACGAGGTACGCCCGGAATTTTTACGATACAAATCAACGCCCTCTAAGAGGTATATTACAACGCTATGAAGGCCCTATGCTTATTATGCACGGGGAATCCGATCCTCAAGTACCCTTGTCGGCCGCCATTGAGCATGAGCGATTGGTGCCTCAGAGTACATTGGCCCTGTTTGAAGGAGGGCACGGGTTGGTTTTTGGCCCTAGTGTTGAATTCTTGACCTCATTGCTTCGTTTTGTGAACGATGTAGAAGAAGGAGAGGCGCCTTTATTGGCAACAGCGACTCAAGAACGCATTCAGAGAGCCAATGAACCGTTTGATGAATCAACAATTCCTAAAGCAGAGGGCTTAACACTGCTTGTCTATATGCTGTTGATTGCACTTGCCACCCTGGTAAGTGAGGACGCTACCTGTATTGCTGCGGGCTTGTTGGTAGCACAAGGCACTATCGCATTTATCCCAGCTACGTTGGCGTGTTTGATCGGTATTGTAGGAGGAGATTGCATGCTGTTTTTTTTAGGCCGCTTTATCAGTGCTCCCTTACTCGAGAAGGCTCCTTTTCGATGGTTTATAAGCAAAGAGGCCTTAGAGGATGCGTCCAAATGGGTTGAAGAGCGGGGAGCCGCTGTTATCATTGCAAGCCGTTTTATTCCAGGGAGCCGTATGCCAACCTACGTATCTGCAGGGTCACTTCGCCTTCCTTTTTTGACGTTCTTGTTCTATTTCATGATTGCTTCGTTGTTGTGGACGCCTATGCTGGTTGGGTTCTCGGTGTTGTTTGGCGAACAGTTGCTCATGCGCTTCCTGGAAGTGTACGAAGGGTATGCAATATGGGTATTTGTTGGAGCGATTTTGCTCATACTGGGCATCATGAAAGTCGTTGTTCCTATGTTCAGCCACCAGGGCCGCCGTGGGTTGGTAGGGTCCATTAAGCGCAAGATTCACTGGGAGTTTTGGCCTTTATGGTTTTTTTATCCTCCTGTTGTACTGTACGTAATATACCTGGGTATTCGTTATCGGTCGTTCACCCTCTTTACTGCCGCCAATCCTGGAATAGATATGGGCGGGTTGGTCGGCGAATCAAAGCTGGACATTTTAAACAGCCTGAATGATGTGGACGGGTTTGTTGCCAGGTTTCACGGGATTATGCCGGCTAATGACGTAAATGAGCGATTTAAAAGCCTCCAGCACTTTATGAGAACCGAGGCAATCCGGTACCCTGTCATTCTTAAACCAGATATGGGCGAGCGTGGCAAAGGCGTTCGAAGGGTATCTTCTGATGAAGAGGCCATCGAGTATATCAATGAGGAGAAAGGGTTGATTATTGCGCAGGAATATGCACCGGGTAGTGAATTTGGTGTTTTTTATTATAGATACCCGAATGAGGCGTCCGGGAAAATTTTCTCCATTACGGACAAACAGTTTCCAACAGTGATGGGGGATGGACGTCGCTCACTACGTCGTTTGATCCTCGATGATAGCCGCGCTGTCGCGATGGCAAAACACTACTTTAAAGCAAATCAAGGGATATTGCACGAAGTACCCGATGCTGGGCAGCACATTAAACTGGTAGATATAGGGACACATAGCCGTGGAGCCATCTTTTTGGATGGAGAAGCCATACATAGTGCAGCCCTCGAAGCTACGATTGATCGGATAAGTAAACGGTTTGATGGATTTTATTTCGGCCGCTTTGATCTACGCACACCATCCATTGAGGCGATGAAAAAAGGCAACGCATTTAAAATTGTCGAACTCAACGGGGTCACATCCGAAGCAACGCATATCTATGACCCCAAGAACAGCGTTTGGTATGCCTATAAGACATTGATGAACCAGTGGAGAATTGCATTTGAAATAGGAGACCAAAATCGAAAGAAGGGGATCCGACCTGCTTCGTTGTCTGATGTGATTAAAAGAATCGTTCAGTGAGCCTAATTTGCTTTGATTCCTGTTTATATTAGGTGAGCAGTATTATAAACTAAGAAGAACTACTATCATGCTATCACCCACTGAAACATCATCTGCCGCTACTATTAATCCCACTTCAAATGATCTCGTATTAGAGATTGGTTCAGAAGAAGAACAGACTGTAACTGTAACAATCCCACCGAGCGTGGGTGTGAACAAGGCTGACGTATATCTCCTTGCTGATACAACAGGAAGTATGGCCTCTATTTTGAATGCCGTGAAGTCCGGAGCCAATGATATTGTCGGAGCTCCATACGCAGGTATTGACATTGCATTTGGCGCAGGCAATTATCGTGACTTTAGTGACATTAATCCGCCTTTTGTCCAACAGTTAAACCCGACTACTGCTAATTCGGACGTAACAGCAGCTATTCAGACCTGGAATGCCGGTGGCGGAGGAGATTTTCCTGAAAGCCAACTCTTTGCTCTTCACTCGCTGGCAGAGGTTCCTGAAGGATCTGCAATAGGCTGGCGTAGAGATTCTAAGCGAATTATAGTTTGGTTCGGAGACGCTCCAGGTCACGACCCAATCCCTAAAGAACAGTCTGGACTGAGTGAAGATATCACGACGGAGTCTGTAATAAGCCGTTTGGCTGAACAAGGAATAACAGTCATCGCTATCAGTGTTGAGAGAAATAGTCTAGACAACAATGGAAATCAGGCCACCCGGATCACTGAAGCTACTGGAGGAAAACACGTCAAGGGCATTAACTCCAGTGAAATCGTTGATACTATTATTAATCTTATTGATGAAGCCATCAAAGATATTGGCGAAGTGAGGCTTGAACCCACATCAGATGTTGCACCCTTTGTGGCTTCAATTTCACCAGCTTCTTTTAAAAATTTGCCTGGTGAAGAGAATCACGTATTGAATTTCACTGTGAAGTGCCAGGGTGTTGATCCTTGTGCTGACGATGAGGCTGTTCATACTGGGGCATTTGATGCCATAGCTGATGGAGCTAATATTGCCAGCCAGTCCGTTCGAATTACGGTACCTGCCTGTAATCCGAACAGGCTCACGCAGTTCATTCTCGTCAATGCTGATACGAATGAAGATATCCGCGTCATTGAAGAAGGTGATATCTTTGATATGAGCATACTTCCAGCTGCACTTAATATACGTGTAGTACCTGGGGACGCCGTTGCATCGGTTACTTTCAACCTGACACCTCACAATCAGCACGTAAGAGGAGAGGAGAATATGCGTCCATTTTCGCTATTTGGGGATACTGGAGAGGATGGGAGTAACTTCAATGCCGGTTCCTTTGCAAATGGACCGCATTCGCTTACGGCATCACCCTTCTCTGAGCTTAGGGCACAAGGAGAAGCCGGCGAATCCCTTTCTGTTAACTTCCAGGTAATTAACGGATAAGCAGCACAGAAAGCAGAAGTACCAGTAGAAGGAAACCCATTTTATTCCTTGGAAAAGCCTCTAGTACGCACCGTGGACCTTGGTGTGCGAGTCTAATGCATCGTATAAGCTAGAGACTGGGCGAGAGAATATGGGTTTCTTTCTGCTATTTTAGAGGATTGATACAAAGAGTTCTCGATCAGCCTTGATTTAAACGACCTCCCATCCGTATCTATCCTTCCCCTTAACCCCAAACCGATATCCTTAAAGGGTGTCTCCTGTATTGAAACCCTCCGTTTTTACATTCATTGCTGTATTCGCAACCATACTTCTGGTTGGATTGGTCTCAATTCCTTATGGGTTGGATTATGCAGAGAGCCTGTATTTTAAGCAACAGGCTGACTTTAATGCGCGAATGGCGGCATTGATGTCCCGGTTTGTAGAGGGAAGATTGGCTGATGGGCAAGCACCTGAGGCAATCGTTCGCGAGTTTCAACAAGCTGTTGAAGGGACCGACACGGATGCCGGATATGTATGCTTGATCGATCAGGGAGAGGTTCGGTATCTTTCTCATCCGGATCTGTCCATAATGGGCATGGCTGTTAAACCAATGGCGCTCTTCGATCCGAATTTTGCAGGCACTGAAATAAATCCCTGGCAGGACCACATTCGAAGGGGAGAGTCGAACAGTGGGTTGTTGTTGCTTGGCGAAGGAATGCCTAGCGAGATCGTGCATTTTATCTCTTTGCCCGGAGTTAATTGGACGGTTTCCTCGCACGAAAACACGGCACGTGTTCAAGAGGAAGTGAGTGAACTCAGAAGAATGTTGTCCTATTTATCCATTCTTTTAGGGTTGGTTATTGCTTTGCCGGCGTCAATTGCTGCTCGAAAAGTCAACAAGTACTTCCAAGATGAGTTGAATACCAAGTATACGCTGGAGCGGCAACTCTTGGAGTCGGAAAATGCACGCAAATCCTTAGAACTGGAAGGGGCGCGGATGCAGCAGCTTTCGATGCTACCGGCTAAACCTCCAGAAATGGAACGGCTCAGTATGGCCTTTTATATGAATCCGGCTTCGGAAGTGGGAGGGGATTATTACGACTACAATATCGGTGAACACGGAGAGGTGACTATTGCTATTGGGGATGCCACTGGTCATGGGGTTCAGGCCAGTACCCTGGTTACCACCATGAAGACGCTCTTCACCAATCTGTCTTCCACTTCTGACCTGATTGAAATTCTGAAGCGTTCGACTCGTAGTATTCGGCAGATGGGGATATCTAAGTTGTATATGGCTTTTGCCCTGGCTCGGATTACAGAAAACTATCTTGAGATTGTGGGGGCAGGTATGCCTCCAGCCCTCTTATATCGAGCGGAAACAGGGGAGGTTGAGTCTATCCCTCTTAAGGGCATGCCCCTTGGGGCGATGGAGAACTACCCGTATGAGACCATTACGGCGGCATTACATAAGGGAGATTTGTTGCTATTGTTAAGCGATGGATTCCCAGAACAGTTTAATAAAGATCGTGAGATCCTGGGATATCACAAAGCTGAGGCGCTTCTCAGAGAAATAGGCGCCAGTGAATGCGAAGACGTTATCGAATCATGCAAACAAGTCCTTAAAGAATGGCAAGGGGAGGAAGATCAGTCGGATGACGTGACGTTTGTTGCTATTAAGGTGAAGTAGATTGCTGCTATGGCTTTACATTGAAATAAATGTGCCTCACAGCATACTTCCCCGTATCGCCGTGATCAATTGGTTTGAAGTCCCTTGTAGTACCTGTGTACACTTGATTCAATAATTGTTGAAGCGATGATCGGATGCTTTTGCCTCTCAATGCCCGTTCGTGCGTTTCTAGCGGGCGAAGATCTTGCTGTAAATTTGAAGCAATGATCACAAGAGACTCTGTTTGTTCTTCTATTTTTGGGACGCCGGTAGGCCAGCCTAGGGGAAGTCCAACAAACTTATATTCAATGCGGCCGAGGGTATAATCTTCTTCTGGTTTGATTAAAGTACCCGATGGCTCAGCTTGAGTTAAGAGGGTGACTTTGCCGGCAATTCCGATATCGAATATCCAAATATATAACGGGCTATTTGTCGTGTTTTTGACGGATACATAGATGTGATCTCCAACTGTGAGGGCCGCACCATCCATAGTTAATGGCTCTGTATTTTCTCCTTTTACTTTGCCCCAGATTACTGTG
The DNA here is from genome assembly GCA_019634345.1 of Rhodothermaceae bacterium. Classification (GTDB taxonomy): domain Bacteria; phylum Bacteroidota; class Rhodothermia; order Rhodothermales; family JAHQVL01; genus JAHQVL01. The sequence continues at coordinate 1,150 of JAHQVL010000298.1, read as the reverse complement.
AAGGGTCCCTGATCACCAGCAGGTTGCCAGTTGTTTTCCATTTCTCGCAGCATTTGCGCGCGTGCAAGCATTTCCAGTCGATTCACCACTCCAGATACCTTATAGCCCGGTGGCTGCTGTAAGACAAGCGCCTTCAACGAATTATGAATCTCAATGCCTTCAGGGTGTACATGAACTGTTGCAATTACTCCGGATAGGTTGTCCTTTTCTGCAACGGTCAAAAATCTAGACGTTTTTATTCTGCTTTTTAACGTTTCTACACTTGGATCATCGCCGGAAATTACAACACACCGTTTTCGGAATGCGAGTTTAACCGGTGTTGCTAGTGCACCATTTTCAATGACAGCGTCCGGTGGAGTAAGAGAAACCCTTGAAATCGCTGTGCTGACGGAAGAAACTGTAGCACGAGCAATTTCTTCGGGGGAGCCTGTAGAGGACGCAGTTGAACCCTTTATTGAATAAATGTCGTTGACGTTCACGCCTAAGATAGAACCGCCACGTAAAGATGGTTTATCATTATCATTAAAGTAGGAGAGCACACCATCTATTGCCTCTTTTTCTGTACTCAAAAGGTATCGGGCTACAGAACCTTCAACTTCTGGACGTTGCATAGGGGCAACACTTTGTACTCGTTCACGAATACGATCTACCAAAAAACGCCAACTGACGGGCGCGCCCTTTAGCTCTTCTAGGATATTAAGCAATGAATCAGTCAGCAATCCACCGCGTAGGCCTTTATCGTTTGTGTATTCGTAAGCAGATTGATTCTTGCTTGCGGCTACCAGGCGGACTGCGTTAGGATTTGATACCACAGAAGCCTTGGTCAAGTCAATATCATTCTGCCTATAAAACTCTAGAAAAATCTCATGACTTTTCTCTTTGGCTGTTGGATATTTTTTCGGGGTGAGAGAACTCCCATCTCGAGCCATTAGAGCTGCATGGCAACAATCCAGAACCACAGTGACATTGTTCGTTATCTCTGTGAGCTTTCCTAGAAGAGCAGAGAGTTCGATGTTCAGGATGCCATTGAACTCAACCTCTGCGGAGCGCTTAAAGTCAAATGGTATAATGTATTGGTGATAGCGCGGCCGGAGGTCATCGATACTCTCAATGGAGAAAGAACTTTTCGATCTGTGCCCGTGCCCTGAAT
>JAHQVL010000297.1 GCA_019634345.1 Rhodothermaceae bacterium | reverse complement strand
GGCCAGTCTATTGGGAATGGCCTCATTAGACACATTGGCTACGGATCTTCCTCGATCTTCAAGCTGCCTGATGTACAAAGACTCTGGATACAAATCAGGCATGTTCGATCCTTCTATATACCCCGTTGGGTGAACAAAGGGCCCCTCGCCAGTGATATTTCCTTCACACCCGATTGCGTAGTTCTGAGCTGTAGGTGGTTTCTGTATCGAAGCCGTAGTCCTGTTCATTTTACAGTTCCAGGCGACGCTGTGTACCGCGGACCATCCGTGAGACGTGCCGAACCTGCCCCGGTTACCAAGAAGCAGTCTGCGGCTACGAAGCGGCGATCCGATCTCTTCGTGGTTGTCGTACAAGAATCCTTGCCCCCAGTGGCGATGAGGTTCACTTGAGGTTATAGCATCTTGGGATATGCTATTCAAAAAGACGATCCCTGAATCCCAGGCTTCTCCATTTCCCACATAGGCATGCCGGGCTTCTGTTGCCAGATTGTTTTCGAACAATACCAGCTGCGATCGATACGTGGCGAAGTTATACCGGCGTCCGCCTTCTATCTGTGAGTGTGGTTCCAGGGCTTCCGAGTCTTTGACCGTGACGTGGATCGATCGCCGAACGTCAATGCCTGCATAGATAAAATGAAGGGTAGTTACCGTTCTGGCCCATGCATTGGCCACGTGTACAAATTCAATCGCAGATCGCGCATGGTCTTCAGACGTCTGTCCGTTGGTAGCGATAGTAATGCGCAGGTTTTCGACACCTACTTCTCGGATCTCTCCTGCATTGTCACGCTTGTACACGTAGGATTGGGTGAGGTTACGGTCCAGGTGATTAAACACCGGAGCATCGATGAAAATGCGATCATCCTGAATGTCCTCAATGCGACGCGTGTAGGCGATGTCAAACTCATCGGTTTCCCATGCGGGATCCGTATCTGTTCCGCCCCCATCAATAGCCGCAATCCAGGCGTCAGACATCGGGTGTAATACAATAATTTGATCGCCGATGGAATACAGACCAGGGTTGCCGACGGTAAAGGACCGTGAGCCTACGGACACAAAGGGCGACGTGATGTCTGAGCGGGTGCCTTCCTGTTCCGCCCATGCATCGTCTTGGCTATTATTTCCAATGCGCAAGACAGGGTCCTCGGAAGTCCCAGTTCTTCTTATAATCGTATTGTTCGTGCTGTCTGGTCCATTGCCTTCTCCTCGGAGGACGATCCCATTTTGCAGAATAGTAAGGGTTTTGCTCACCTCATAAATGCCAGCTTCCAGCAGCAAGGCACCGCGTATGCCTTTGCTATCGGGGGCAAGCCCTGACACGGAGTCGATAGCCTGTTGGATATGTTCGCTATTATCTCCGGGTAGGGGAGAGATAGTATGGGTTACGGGATAATAGGGGATATCGACACCACCCCCTCCGTAACCCGCATGGGAAAAGTCGGGAATACGATTGCTATCCGGGTCCGCTACATAGACTAGCCGGCCATCGGTGCCCTCAAATAGAATTTGGGATTGCCATTGCGTTGACGTTTGCGCCAGCACCCCTGTTGGAAGCAGGGCTGAAAGCAAGAGTATAAAACGTAGTACGGGGCAGGCAGATCGAATCAAGATATATGTAGGCGTTCAGACTTTATTGATGAACGGCGCACGATTAATTCAACAGGTAGTATGTGGGTGTCAGGAGGCTCGGTGGAACCTTTGATTCTATTTACGAGGCATTGCATGGCCATCTGGCCAATATGATAGGCCGGTTGCTCAACGACGGTTAAAAAGGGGTTAATGATAGACGCTGGAGCGACATCGTCGACACAGGTCAGAGCAATATCTTCTGGGACGCGAAGCTGGTATTCACGCAAAGCGTTGAAAATACCCAGAATTACACGGCTACTTGCAGCAAGAATGGCTTCAGGTAATTGATCCTCTTGAATGAGGTTGGTCGTGATTTTTTTACCGCATTCAGGTTTGTAGCTGCCCAGATAGACCCTTTCTTCCAGGCCTGCCGATTGCATAACCTGCCGGTATCCTGATAAGCGTTCCTTAAGCGACCACGCTCCAGGTTCACCTCCTACAAACGCAATGTCTTTAAAGCCCTGCTGGATGAGATGCCTCGTTAATAGAACCCCGGCATCTAACGAATCTCCACCAACAAAGTCGACGTGAGTATCTTTGATCTGACGGTCGACAAGTACAACAGGGATCTTGTGACGTTTCAGAAGTTCAATGTGCTCGACTGAATCAGTCCCAGGGGTAATTATGATACCATCTACTCGGTGGGAGATAAGTGCTTCGAGGTAGGTGCGTTCTCGCTCGATATCTTTGTCTGTGGTGCCAAGCGTTAGGGTATATCCCAGTTCGTGGGCCTTATCTTCAGCTCCGTCAGCCATTTCTGTGAAAAAAGAACTGGTAATGGCAGGGACGATGAGGGAAACGATATCCGTTTGGCCCGTGAATAGCGCTCTAGCAGTTGCATTGGGTACGTAGTTGAGTTCTTCGACGGCCTCTTTCACACGCTGATAGGTTACTGGAGCCAGTAGGTCAGGCTTGCGAAAATACCGTGTTACTGTCGCATGACTTACTCCAGCTCGGGTAGCTACTTCCAATATTGTGCTCATTATGCTTCCCGTTTTTTGCAACTTGCGTCGTTAGGAGTACCTTCTAATGAACGCAATGGTTTCTGATTTTAAAAGCGCTTTTTTTTCTAAGATATTATTTTTATGTTACCGATAACATAATTGCGAATTAGCTATACCCCACTTAACAATAGCTTATGAAAGTCTCCCATTTGTACCAGGGCCTATTAATGGCCCTGTTGGTGTTTGCACTCAGCGCAACGACAATTTCTGCAGCGACAATTTCTGGAACCCACTTGTTTGATACCCCCAACCAGGTAGGTGTCATAACTGGAAAAGTGACTGATGCATCAACTGGAGAAGGGTTGCCGGGGGCTACTGTAATTGTTGATGGTACAGCATTGGGTGTTGCTACCGATACGGATGGGCAATTCAGGCTTGCTCAGGTTCCTGATGGGGACCAGGTGATGGTCGTTTCTTATGTAGGATATAAAACAGCTCGTGTAAATGTAACCATTACGCCGGGAGCTACCCTTGAGCAAGATATCGAGCTTGAATTGGACGTAGTAAGCGGGGGAGAGGTATTGGTAACCGCCCAGGCTGAAGGTCAGATTGCTGCTATCAACGAGCAATTGGCGTCCAATACCATTATTAACGTGGTTTCGGCAGCGCGTATTCAGGAATTGCCTGATGTAAATGCTGCTGAATCCGTAGGGCGCCTACCGGGTGTGTCTATGGTACGGAGTGCTGGCGAAGGGCAGAAAGTGGTTATTCGAGGGCTTGCGCCACGATATAACACAGTTACCGTGAATGGCCGCCAGTTACCGGCTACATCTGAAGACCGCAGTACGGATTTAAGCCTTATTTCCTCAGATCTTTTACAGGGTATAGAACTAACAAAAGCGCACACCTCAGATCAAGATGGAGACTACCTCGGAGGATCCGTTAACTTTAGAATTGCAGAAGCGCCGGAAGGATTTCGAAGCGATGTACGCCTTCAAGGAGGGTATAATGACATTCAATCGGATTTTGGTCAGTTCAAGGGAAATCTTAGCGCGAGCAACCGGTTTTTTAACAATAAGCTGGGGGTCATCGTTCAGGCTAATGCGGAGAACGTAAACAGGGGTTCAGATGTGTTAAGTGCCTCGTATCGAAGGCAGGCAGAGGCCGAAGAGGGGGAACTCTCCGAGTTATTTATCAATAACCTGGATCTGGCAGATCGTCTTGAAGATCGTAACCGCCTGGGTGCTTCTCTCTTGCTTGATTTCCGCATTCCTAATGGAAAGATCAAGCTAACCAACTTCTTCAGCAGGCTTGACCGAGATATTGTCCGATACAACAAAAACTATGGAGTGGAATCTCGTATTATTTCCTATGGGATTCGACAGCAAGATATTACAACGGATCTCCTATCCAGTGAGTTGAGCGGGGAATATCAGTTGGGGCCGGCACTTATTGAGTTTGGTGTGGGGCGTTCGATTTCTAACCGGGATACGCCCTACGATAATCAGTATGGTTTTGCTCAGCGAAATGGATTTATATCAGGGTTGAATGAAACATCGGGTCCGGAAGTTATTCCTGGATTTGCTGATGAAGATCTGACAGATACATCCTTTAGTGATGCCAATTTTCGACAAAATAGAGCCCGTGAGCTTGACATCTCTGGTTCATTGGATGTTACCATTCCGTACTCATTAGGAAAAAATATCGCAGGGTATGTTAAGACAGGCGGTAAGTTTCTCAATAAAGATCGATTGAACGATGAAGCCCGTTTTAACATACCGTTCACTTTCGGACCTGGCGCGGATTTTATTGTTGAAGCCTTCCCCGAAATTGACTTTACGTTAGCCAGCCAGGGTTTTCTTGGGATGGAAGCCATTCTAGATGGCGGTTACGATCCGGGCGATTTCCTAAATGGAGACTATCAATTCGGCTTTGCACCACAGCTTAGTTTCATTCGAGAAGCCTGGAATCGCATTCAAGATCAATATTTCAGAACATCGGTTGCTGATTTTGAGGATTACAACAACACAGAAGAAATCAGTGCCGGTTATGCGATGACGGAGATCAATATCGGACGATACCTGATGATCATGCCTGGTATCCGATATGAAAAAACTTCGTTTGAGTATAACGCCCATCAAGGGTTGATTGCGAATAACAGGCAAACGGATGCATTGCGTAGGGATACCACAGTAAGCGAGTCCTATGATCACCTCTTACCGATGATTCATGTTAGGGTAAAACCATTTTCCTGGTTTGATATTCGTTTTGCACGAACAGAGACGTTGTCCCGTCCTAATCATTTTGATTACTCCCCACGTCAAGTTGTCAGTTCGAGTGGTACCAGTATTAGCCGAGGTGATCCTAGCCTCCGGCCAGCAGAAGCAGTCAATTACGACGTGTTTTTATCCTTTAAAAGCAACAAGCTGGGCCTATTGACAATAGGCGGTTTCACGAAAGATATTGACGGGCTCATTTATCGTAGTGTTGGGCAGGTATTGGACCCTGAGGAAGAGGGCTTCCCACGAGAATATCGAGGGTATTCTATCAATGAGCCTATAAACAACCCACTTACTACAAAGGTCGAGGGCTTTGAAGTAGATTGGCAGACCAGCCTTAGCTTCCTACCAAAGCCGTTTAATGGAATCGTATTCAATGTAAACTTTGCACGTATCGACTCTGAAACGCAATATCCACGGACGTTATTCGTCCGAGACGGATTCTTCGTTACTCGAGTAGATACATTTCGTGTAGGTAACATGATCAACCAGGCAAAAAATATTGCTAACTTCTCGCTTGGATACGATATATCTGGTTTTTCTGGTAGAGTGTCTATGTTGGTTCAAGGTGAGAGCTTAAGTGGTGTTGGTACCGTTCCGGAGCTTGACCGCTTCACGGGTAATTATGTTCGATGGGACCTCTCATTGAAACAACAAGTCACGCCACGAGCAAGTGTTTATTTTAATGCTAATAACTTCCTGGATCGGCCGGATGAATCGTTTCAGGTTATCGCGGGCTTTCCCACGGCCCAGGAAAATTATGGGTGGACGTTCGATCTAGGAGTGCGGTACAGATACTGACCCATTCGCTCACTTGATCATTCTTCATAAATCTATTAAGTGAACCTTAGAGTGTTCACATTTTATCATCACTCACAAATCCACTATACTCTATGAACTTATCTATTGCTACTGTTGCTAAGCGTTTTCTTGGCAAAACGAGTGCTTCGTTCGTTCTCGTTATGACTGTAGGACTATTCATGAGCCTAGACAGCTATGCTCAAAGAGAAGTCGTTGTTGAACAAGGGTTTGGCACCCTAAACATGGCGATTGAAGGCGATACAATGGCCGATGGTTCTCGCGTTGATCCTGAGACCGTTTACATCTTGAATAGAGGCGAGCGCTACCTTGTGAATGGCCGTGTAACCCATAGTGGTTACCATTTGAGAGTACGCGCATCTGAAGGAGATGGCCCACTGCCTATTATTCAACAGGGTGTTCGTCAAGATGGTACCTCTGATAACCACAGCTTTGAATTGAATGGTGACTTTACATTCGAAAACCTATGGCTGCTTAATCACGATGATGGCGGAAGCAAGAAAAGCCGTGGTCTCATAGTCAACGAGCCAGGAATTACTGGTGTACTTGACGGATGTGTCTACGAAGTTGGAACGTGGTTAGGTATTCGAATCAACGTAGATGACGTTACGATGATTGTTAAAAACTCAGTCATTCGAAACCTTGTACGTGTGGATGATCCGGGTAATGGAAAGTTCATTGACCCACGAAGCAACGACCCGGCACTTCTCTATTTTGAGAACAATACGTTTTATAACATGACGTCTGAAATCGTCCGTGAAAGCGGTGGTTTCTATCCGGAATTCTTCTTCAATCACAACACGGTTTACAACGTAGCCGCGCTGTCTCGAAACGATGCACGTGTACATAAGAGCCGTGTCATGAAGGGAACGTTTACGAACAACCTGTTCATTAATATGGCTGCGCTTGGTGATATCACAACCGATTTTGATTTCTTCGGTGGTGAAGTTGTTGATCCACCCGATGTAGGCGCTCTATTCCCGTTAGACTCTCTGAATGCAGAAGATCTCGGCTTTATGGAATCAGATCGTGATGTCCAGATTACAAATAACAACTTCTTCTGGGATCAAGAACTGGTTGATTTCTATGCAGCTAGAGATACTGTACAGCTTCTTTCCATTCTATCTCCACTTGCAGAAGCGCAAGTTACTGAAGGATTGGTTACTTATGAGAACAACTACGAGTCTGATCCTGGGCTGACAGCGCCTCCTGAAGTGGCGAATGCGATTGCGTATGCTACCCAGTGGTATGACAACATGTGTGTTGATCTCACGCTTACCCCTGAATGTGATTTCTCCACCAACCCTGGTGAGTGGGATCCATTCGTTTCAGTGGCTGCAGCGCCTTGGCCATTGCCAGAAGACTTTACCTATGATGTAACATCCGAGTCCTATACAGGCGCTACTGGTGGTTTCCCTCTGGGCGACTTAAACTGGTTCCCAGACAAAAAAGCGGAGTGGGAAGCAGCAGGTGGTGGTGAAGGCGTTCTCGTTTCTAACGATGAGTTCGATGCGCTTCCTGAGACGTTCACACTGCATGGCAACTTCCCGAATCCATTCAACCCAACCACGAACATTATGCTCGATCTTGCAGCTCCGGCTGTAGTATCTGTCGAAGTGTATGATCTGTTGGGACGAAACGTGATGACAATCTCTGGGCAGCAAATGCAGGTTGGAGCAAATCAAACCATCAACATCGATGCATCTGATATTGCTTCTGGTATCTACATTTACCAGGTTAATGCACGAACAGGTGCTGAGAACTTCATCCAGACCGGAAAAATGGTTCTGTTGAAGTAATCGGATAGCCACCCTCTGATTCTTTTATTTCCTCCCCGTTCAGGTTTGCTGTTCGGGGAGGAAATCGTTTATCAGTTGGGTACTTTGTACAACCTACTATTCTGCCCAACACAGCATTGCTCTCTTTCAATTTCATTCGTCTCCTATTTTGCACTTCGCTGTTACTGGTAGTCGTGCTGGTCTTCTTGACGCCTGGGCAGGTAGAGTCCGAAAATCCAGCATCGTTGATGCCCGAGTTTATTGGTTCTGAAACATGCAGGGAGTGCCATTCAAATCCTGAATTGAGTGAGGCTGGATTTAATATTTGGGAAGAAGCACAAAACGAAGCACACGTACATGCGCTTTCGTTGCCCGGCGTGCAGTTTCCTGAGGGGACCAACGATAATCCCATTATGGTGCCACCGGATGGCTCAACCTGGGATGACTATGCGTACGTCATTGGAGGCTTCGGATGGAAAGCAACGTTTGTTCGCAAAGACGGCTCTCAAGTAACCGGAGCTGAGCTGGCTCAATACAACCTGGAAACAGGGGAGTGGACGGCGTATCACCCTGGTGAAGATCTCTCGTTCGACGTAGAATGCGCCAGGTGCCACACCACAGGCATTACACCAGAAGGCTCATGGAATGGCATTGAAGCCGACAGCCTGGGTAGCTGGGCTGAAGATGGTGTGCAGTGTGAGGGATGCCATGGTCCAGGAAGTTTACATGCAACACGTGCGTTTACAACACCGGAAGGTGAGACGGACGTGCTGAAGGATCGCTGCGGCGATTGCCATAACAATGGGGGGCGAAAGGGACCTATTCCTATTATCGACGGCTATGTGGCCAATCATGCCCAGTTTCAAGAGCTTGAGGCATCACGCCATGGCCAGGTGAGCTTCTTCACGTGTACAACGTGCCATGAACCGCACGTACCGCTTAAGTATAAAGATCTCATCGGGAATACATTTAATGGCAAACGGCTGAGTCCTTTTCGTAAAGAATGCCAGGAATGCCATCCATCAAGAGAAGCGAACCATCCAGCCCCGATTCAGTGCGTGGATTGCCACATGGCCCCCGCAAGCAAGTCTGCTATCAGTAATGAATATGCAAACGGAGGCTTAAAAGGGGATATTGCTTCACACATCTGGCGTATTAACACGGCTGCTGTTCCTCGTGACTCCATGTATACTTCCGATGGTGCCTTTCTAAAAGCTGATGAAAGTGGCCGTCCATCCATTACACTCGATTTTGCCTGCCTGGGATGCCATCAGGACCCCTCCGAGACATTGCAATGGGCTGCAGAATATGCACAAACTATACATGCTGAAACGGGCACGTCCATTGACAAAGAAATTGTGGATGTACCAATGAGTTCGAGGATTGTCTCCAATTACCCGAATCCATTCTCAGCATCGACTACGATACAGTTCGAACAGGCCGAAGCCGGAAATGTTGAGATTGATGTTTTTGATAGTCAAGGACAACGAGTGATTGCCCTGGCCTCAGGTAGGTGGGAAGAGGGCGTACATGAAGTCGATTGGGATGGCATATCAAGCGCAGGCTTGCCGGTTTCAAGCGGTATTTATATCGCGCGAATTGTATCCAATGAGTCGATCAGCACCCATATGCTGGTTGTGGCTCGGTAAGCCCAATAAATACGATTATTATCTCGCTTTATGTGCGTTTCAGTTGTTATTTTCGAATCACTAGCTGCGTAGATTGCCCCGATTCTGCTACCATTCGAATGATATATACACCTGGAGCTACTTTCTTTCCTTCTGCATTGAGCCCACTCCACTCAAGGGAATACTGGCCTGGAGAGTGGATGTGGTTGACAAGGTCTGCCGTTCGTTGCCCCAAGGTATTGTACACCTCGATACGAACCTGCTCGGTATGAAGCACTTCATACGTGATTGTACTGGAGTGTTCAAAAGGATTGGGGAAAGCAAGTAACGGGCTGGTCTGAATCGGTATGTTATCATCTGGGCGTTCTACGTGTACCGATTGACTGAATTCAAAACTGCCCGGAAGTGTGCCCCGGATTGAGTAGCCATCAGTGACAGTAACTGCCCAGTTGTAGAATTCGCCATTGGTAAATACGTCGCGAGATACTAGGAGCTCGTTTTCAGTTATAGAAGTGAACGTGGTGTCCAGGCTGCTACCGGTGATGTGCAACGCGTAAGAGAGCTCATCCTGTTCAGGGTCGATAGCTGATTCCCATGAAAGTTTAAACAACTGGTCTCCGTCTATTGTTGTTGTATCTGTGGGAGCTTTGAGTGAGAAGGTAGATGGGGGGGTGTTTATTCCTACTTGCTCGACGATAGTAATTTCCTGGTCGCTATCTACAGAAGTGAAACGGTCAGTTGCTCCGCTTGGCCAATGTACAACTAGAGAGTCGACGAGCGTGTTTTGGCCCAATCCAAAATGTGCAGAGAGGTTGTGATTTTGGGAGGTCATCCCATCACCGGCTTGAATTTCTCTAACCTGGTGCATGCCTCCTGCGTACAGGTCGATGCGTGTACCAATGCCAAATCGGTTCGACTCGATGCCGGTGGTGTAGACCTTGATAAAGTGATTCGTTCCTCCTTCATTGATAAGCAATTGATCATTGCCGATGGTGGGGATAAACACATCGATCCATCCATCATTGTTGACATCGCCTACCGATAACGCACTGCTGTTTATCGGTTTGTTGGGAAGCAGGGGTACGATGTCTTCAAACGTTCCGTCTCCTTTGTTTCGGAAGAGATAAGGATCCCCAGACCGGTTTACTACAAATAGATCCGTCCATCCGTCATTATCGAAATCGGCTGCAGAGACACTGAACGTTTCATCGTCAGGTTGACCTGCAATGTTTGCTTCCGTAGAGACATCTGTGAATGAGACCCCTTCGTTGTTTCTGTACAGTGTGTTGGTACCAACGCTGCCGTTAGGCATGCTAATATTTGCTGTGAATATATCCAGCCACCCGTCGTTATTATAGTCTAACCAAACCGTCCCCCAACTGGCTAGATTATCAATAATTCCTACATCTGGACTAACATTGGTATACACTCCGTCTTCAAGGTTAAGCAATACATTCTCAGCGATAGAAGAGCCCATTGGGGGGAGGCACTGGGTAAGGAAAATGTCAATATCTCCGTCACGATCATAGTCTGCAGCTGCCAGGCCGTATGTTGCCTGGTATTCGAGGCCTGCCTGATCACCTACATTGAAAAACAAGTAATCCGACGTATTAGTAAACAGGCTGCTGATGCCTCCATCAATGCCCACAAACAAATCGATCAACCCGTCCTGGTTATAGTCTGTCCACAAGCTACCCTGGACCAGGTCTTGATCCCGAATACCAATCTCATTATCTACCTGTGTGAACTGCATACCTGCATGATTACGGAATACGGTGCTGGGATTTACAAGATCCATAAAAAAGGCATCGACGAATCCGTCTTCATCGTAATCTCCAAAAATGGCCCCAAATACAACGCCACTACCTCCATTAAGCCCAAGTTGTTGGAAATCGTCCTTGAACGTACCATCAGGCTGCTGGATAAAGAGCTGCCGCCGCCTGTAAATATCTACTCTGCCATCGCTGTTTACATCAATCATGCTTGCCCCTAGCGGTACTTCAAAATTTATCTCGGGCAATAAATCGGATGCATCAACAAAGGATTGTGCTGATAGTGCTTGGGGACAAATAATCAGGATACCGGCAAGAAGGAGGAAGAGAATGCGTGATGGCATAGAGGAAGCGGAGAATGAGTCGATGAAAACCACACAGAGAAGCTGATAAAGTATCCCTTAACTGTCAGTCGGGAAATGTAAAAACACCTGCCCTTTACCCTATGCAAGCAATCCCTCTACAACAGAACCATGTACGTCTGTGAGGCGATAGCGCCGGCCTTCATGTTTGAAGGTGAGTCGTTCGTGATCAATGCCCATAAGATGGAGGAGGGTAGCTTGAAAATCATGCACATGAACGGGGTCTTTGACGATATTATAACTGAAATCGTCCGTTTCACCGTAGGTAGTGCCCCCTTTGGTACCGCCTCCAGCCATCCAGATTGAAAAGCAGCGTGGATGATGATCTCTGCCATAATTGTCGGCAGTCAATTGACCTTGTGAATAGCTTGTTCGGCCGAATTCTCCGCCCCATATTACGAGAGTGTCTTCAAGCAATCCGCGTTGTTTTAGGTCTAACACGAGGGCTGCAGAGGCGCGATCTACATCACTGCATTGCCTGGCAATGTCTCTAGGTAGGTTTCCGTGCTGATCCCATCCTTGATGATAGAGTTGAATGAACTTTACACCCTGTTCTGCAAGACGGCGCGCGAGTAAGCAGTTTGCGGCAAATGTACCAGGAATTCGAGCCTCATCGCCGTATAAGTCGAATATGTAGTCCGGCTCATCGGTAATAGTTACTACTTCAGGCACCGAGGTTTTCATCCTGTAAGCCATTTCATATTGAGCGATGCGGCTATAGATCTCTGGATCTCCTGTAGCCTCTGCCTGGACGGCATGCAATTCGTTCAAATGATCTAGCATTAATCGGCGGTCCGACGCGTTCAAGCCGGGAGGGTTATCAAGAAAAAGAACCGGTTCGCCTCCGGAACGAAACTGAACGCCTTGATGGCTCGAGGGCAAGAATCCGTTGCCCCAGAGCCTGGCATATAGGGGTTGACTGCCCCCTTTGCCCTTTGACAGCAATACCGTAAAAGCCGGTAGGTTTTCATTTTCACTTCCCAAACCATAGCTGATCCAGGAGCCTATAGAGGGACGGCCTGATTGCTGTGAGCCTGTTTGGAAGAATGTAATAGCTGGGTCATGGTTAATCGCTTCGGTATGCATACTCCGAACGATACAAAGATCATCGGCTATCTTTGATGTATAGGGTAACAGCTCGCTGATTTCAGCACCACTCTGTCCGTATTTTGCAAACGAGTAATGCGAACCGGCAAGCGGAAAAGAAGATTGGCCAGATGTCATCCCAGTGAGGCGCTGTCCAGCCCTGACGGATTCGGGAAGTTCTTCTCCATTTCGAGCCTTCAAAACCGGTTTGTGGTCGAATAGCTCCATTTGAGAGGGACCCCCATTTTGGAACAGGTATATCACTCGTTTAGCTCTTGGGGCAAAATGAAGGCCTTCATCAAGGTTCATGGCCCAGGCATCACGGGGGCCTATTAGTCCGGCTAATGCGGCAGCCCCCAAACCCAAACTGGTTTTAGAAAGAAAGTCGCGGCGTGTATACTGCGGGGTGTATTGCTGGCAAGGGTTCATGGTGAGCACATGATAAATGGATACCTGTTTACCTCCTTATTAAGGACGCGTCGTAACTCATTATTGTCTGTAAGACCGTAGTTAATGCGGCTACTTCTTCTTTCTTAAGGCCTGCGTTTTCCGGGTATTCGCCTACGGATAGTAATGAATCTGCAGCGGAAAAATTGATTTCGAATCGATTCTCTTGTTTAGTGTAGAGTGTTTTGAGGGTGTTCATTTCGAATGGCGTAGGATGGCGCCCGGTAAGGAGTCTGAATCCAGTATTGATGCGATCGCTTTTATTCAGTGACCTCACGATCAAGCGTTCAGACATCACACGGGCAGCCTCTATAAATTGCGGGTCGTTCCAAAGTACAAGAGCTTGAAGCGGAGTGCTTGTGTTTTGACGCTGCACCAGACAAAGTTCGCGCGTTGGTGCGTCAAACGTAGCTAACGAAGGCGGAGGTGAAGACCGTTTCCAGAACGTATACAGGCTTCTCCGATACAGATCTTCTCCGTGCCCTTGCTCGTACGTGGAAATGCTATTTTTAATAGCAGCGAGTTCTTCCCATAATCCATCTGGTTGGTAGGGCTTGACGGGAGGACCGCCCAGTTTGAGAACAAGCAATCCGCTTGCCGCCAGGGCCTGATCCCGAATCATTTCAGCGGGTAAGCGAAATGCGGGGCCGCGGGCGAGCAATACATTTCCTGGATCGCGCTCTAAATGCGCTGGGCTTGTTTCAGATGATTGACGGTAGGTCTTCGTTAATACAATCTCTTTGAGGAGTGCTTTGACGTCCCAATCTGAAGCGATGAAGTGAGCGGCCAACCAGTCAAGGAGGGCAGGGTGAGAGGGTAGCGATCCCTGATTACCCCAATCTCCCGGTGTTGCCACTAATCCCTGCCCAAATAACATCTGCCAGAAACGATTCACAGCTACACGCGCTGTAAGTGGATGCTGCTCGTGGGTAAGCCACTCCGCCAATGCAAGGCGGTTTCCTGAGGAGTCTTCAGGTAAGGAAGCAAAAATGGCAGGAGTTCCAGACGAAACGGGTTCTTCCTTTGCATCATAGACGCCACGAGTAAGCACATACGCTGGGCGAGGCGCTTCCATCTCTTCCATAACCATAATCTCAGGAATGGTGTCCTGCACCTCATGTTTTTTTCTTCGAAGTTGTTCTAACTCGGTCAGGGCTTTTTGTAGAGGCCCTGATCGCATTCGTTGATAGTGGCTATCCTGTACAGGATCGGCCGATTTGTCAAACAACCACTGAACTTCAGAAGGGACCAACATACGTTTATAAAAGGCAAATGCATCGACTTTGCCTCCTGAGAAGCCACCCCGTTCATTCGCACCTCCAATACGTATTCCTCGTTGGCGTATTGATTTGTAAAGATTATCCCATTGGGTATCGAGGGTAACGGGCTTGCCGTTTATATAGAGACGAATTCCTGAAGCACGGCTGGACCCGTCGTAAGATACGACGAGATGGGTCCATGCGTCCAATTCAATTTGTTCACTAGCCCCGACTTCAAGATAATTGTGAGGCAATGCATGGCATAGACGGATGACCGGGCGGCCATTATCTAAGAATAACTCATATCCCCGGAAGTCAACGTTTTTATTGGCCGGATTTCCCCAAATAGGTATATAACCAGTGTCCTGCGGTGGGTTCACCCATAGACTAATCGTAAACGGTTCGTATCGTTCGATCCCTGTTTCTTCTGGTAGACGCACCACATCGTAGTGCTGCATTTGAAGCCCATTGCCTTCTATACCTTTGACTAGAACCGGCTCTCCTGTAACTCTCACATCCTGAGTATTGTCGAGATGCTGGTCATTGAGCAGTTCAAAGGACACTTCGAGGAGTAGGTCCTGCTCAGAATCATAATTTCTGATTTGAGGTGGAGGTGATCCGGAAAGTAGCTCGTTTACAATGTCCTCTTGCCGCCTGATGGCCGCCTCCATAGAATCCAACGAAACCTGGGTATCCGCTGAGGTGAGTTTCAGGAGTGGACCGGGATTGCCCTCATTAGCTATCTCTCCCAGCTCTTGTACATTGTTGAAGTAAGAAAATAACTTATAGTATTCTTTTTGGGAGATCGGATCGTATTTGTGATCATGACACCGGGCACATTGTAAGGTTAGGCCCATGATAGCCGTCCCTACCGTGTTTGTTCGATCTGCTACGTATTCAATTCGATATTCCTCGTCTACAATTCCTGCTTCCGAATTGATGCGATGGTTGCGGAGAAATGTGGTTGCGAGATGCTGCTTTTGTGTTGCATTGGGCAACAAATCACCCGCTAATTGCCAGGTCAAGAACGAATCGTAAGGTAGATTTTCATTAAAGGCATCCACAACCCAATCGCGCCAGGGCCATACAAATCGGAATCCATCATCCTGGTAGCCGTGTGTATCCGCATAGCGTGCAAGATCGAGCCAGTCGACAGCCATCCGTTCTCCGAACTGAGGCGAATCAAGCAACCGATCTACTACACGTTCATAGGCAGTCTCGGATCTGTCAATGAGAAACGCATCCATCTCCTCTATACTTGGTGGTAGACCCGTGAGATCGAGGCTGACACGCCGCAACCAGGTCTCGCGTGTTGCTTCGTTGGATGGCTCCAGGGACTCTTTGGAAAGCCGCTCCCTGACAAGGAAGTCGATCGGATGCAATTCCTCTTTTGATGGTGCAATAATGGGAGTACGAGGAGGGAGGAATGACCAATGTTCTTCGTATAACGCACCTTGATCAATCCACTTTACGAGTATCGCTTTTTCCCTGTCTGACAAGACTAGCCTTGAATTAGCTGGAGGCATTCGCTCTTCGGGATCGTCATGAAGGATGCGCTTTAAAAGTGCACTTCGAGATCGGCTTCCAGGCACGATGGCACGTTTTCCAGACTCCAATTTTTGCCGGCTAGTGGCTGCGTAATCGAGGCGAAGATCTGCCTCTCTTGCTGCTTTGTCAGGGCCATGGCATGCAAAACACCGATCGGAAAGAATGGGTTTTACGTCGAAGTTGAAGTCAATGTGGTCCGGAAGAACAGCATAGGCTTCTTGAACAGGATCTGGAAGAGGGGTGCTGCAGGAACAGAAAAAGACAGCACATGACACGACGAAGAAAAGTTCAGTTTTGAGGTTGCACAAGCAGTTTGCAAAGAAAGGAAAGCAACACAAAGACATAGAGGAACGTGGGATGGGGACCAACAGAAACCATAAAGAAAAGTAGCTAAAGCAACGTTGGTTGTCCAGTGGGAAAATGTAAAAAGCCTACCCTTTTGTTACAAAGCGTAGACTTAAAAACCGAGTGAGGACTGTGGACGTTTACGGGTTGGTTATTTTTTACTACCAGACCCCCTTGCCATCTACCTCAATTATTTTTAATGAACCGGCATTGGTATCAGCACTCACAACACCTATGGCACCTGGAGTGCTTTCGATGTAGGCAATCACTGCGTCCTCGGAGTCAAAGTGCTTTGGTGTTGTTGCCTTGCCTCTAAATACAATTTGTATCCAGTACGTCTTTACTTCATTTTTAGTCATTGCGAATACTTTCTCAGCAATCGTTTCAGAAATGGGCACCGAACTTTTCAGTAAGACAATAGATATTTTTGTGTCGTTATCCCACCACTGTTTCTGGGCTTTAAAGATTGAACGCAATTCTTTAGAGTCGAGTTGAACAGGTGTACCTTCTGCGTTTCCGACAATTTTTATTTGTTGGCTGTTTGCTGGAGTAGAGATAAAGAAAGAAAGAGTCAAGCAGAGAAGCAGCCCATATTGAGTCAATGCAGTCATTGAGATTTTTATTCCGTTCATAATGAGAGCGCTAAAAGCCAAGGGCTACCTGGATAATAAACCTGTTGAAGTTATCGGCGTTTGCCGAGCTTATCACTTGATACTCCGTTCGGATAACGGCTAGAAAGTTGAGCTCATACTTCATTCCGATAAGAAATTGATCCACATTTTCAGGAAGGAAATACGGCTCGTTTTCATCAAAAATGAGTTGGTCAAAACGCACATAAGGAGTGAGATTGCCTAATTGATACCCCCCATACACGTAGTGAGCTAGTGTCACGCCGGTGTTAATGTCACTGGAGTTCCTGACGAGCATGACTTCAGCTAATAGTTCCAATGATCTTTTTTTGAACCGGGTGTTTGCCCCGACTGAGGTCTGCTGTACTGAAGCGGCAAGAGGAATCCGCCCTTCCTCGTTTCTTTGGAATGAAAGTAATCCTTCTTCTATTCGATCAAAATAACTTGTTACCCCAATGCGAAGGTTCTGAGTTACGTCTTTGTGCAAGGCAAGGGCTATGGATTTGGTTTCATCATTATCGCTTCTCTCTGTTGATCCAATTCCATTTCCAAT
Organism: Rhodothermaceae bacterium; assembly: GCA_019634345.1. Taxonomy (GTDB): domain Bacteria; phylum Bacteroidota; class Rhodothermia; order Rhodothermales; family JAHQVL01; genus JAHQVL01. Next base: position 36,671 of record JAHQVL010000297.1, on the reverse strand, counting down.
CATCACTTCATAATAAAACCCAGAAGGGAGATTACCCCATACGGATGCGCCAACAGTATGTATGGGCATAATGCCCCCCCTGTTTTCAAAACTCAACATAATTGGGCGTCCAATAGTTGGTTGCAAAACAGTACCATGATGGTAAGAGGTATTCCAATACCCTAAAGGTGTGTGGTGTTTTCCAATCTCAAAATTGAAGAAATTGTTCAAGTGGTACCTGAAGGCTACTCGCTCAACATCCACCTCAAAACCGTCATGGTATTCAAAAGTGGTTTCTCCTAAAAAGGATATTCGATCTGATAAATTAGAAACAACATAAAGCACATATTCGCCAAGCTGAAACGCTGATTGACGATTTTCATGACTTGATGCCACAAACGAGAAATCAGTAAACCCATGGATATGAGTGTCCTGGGCCCTGGTTATTGTAGGCACAAAAAGCCCGCAATAAACGATTGCCAAGAAAATTGTACGCATATTTTGTCAGATTTGATAAAAGAAGTGTACTGAATTAGAATTGCTCAGGTAACTCTGGGTCATCTGCCAGAATCGGTAACCGAATGATAAACGTGGTGCCAACTCCAACTTCCGATTCTATTGTAATTGTACCGCCGTGTTTTTCATAGACCACGTTATAGGCGAGGGCAAGCCCTTGGCCTGTTCCTTTACCCACCTCTTTGGTTGTGAAGAAGGGATCAAAGACATTGGATCGAATTTCTTCTGGGATGCCTGATCCGTTATCTTTTATATGAATTTCTACGAATTCTTCTATTTTCCGCGTGCTAATCGTGATCTTGCCTTTTTTGTCCGGCTGATTTTCTATGGTGGGCGTAATTGCATGTGCTGCATTAATGATCATGTTCAGGAATACCTGATTCAATTCATTTCGCAAGCACAACACCTCAGGTAATTGCGGATCAAATTCAGTGTCTAAGTCAGCTATGTATTTCCACTCGTTTCTGGCAACGTTAATCGTGCTCTCCAAGGCCTCGTTAATGTTACTACGCCCTTTTCCTGCATCACCTGGATGAGAGAATAAATTCATCGCTTTAACGATAGAACTAACCCGTGTTACTCCATCTAGGGTTTCTTCTATTGCAAAAGGGACTTCCTTCCGCATATAGTCCATCTTTGAAGCAGCAATGCTTTTTTCAATATCATCCAATACCTGGTCGAGTACGCCGTCTTCCTTGAATGTATGTACCAGTTGTTTGCTCTTCTCGAGAACGCCATCCAGTTTTTGAAAAGCGACCTGGATAAATCGTGTATTGTCTCCAATAAACTGAATAGGTGTATTGATTTCGTGCGCGATACCCGCAGCTAGACGTCCTAATGACTCCAACTTTTGGGCGTTCATAAGCTGGTTTTCCAGGTTTTTCTTTTCTGTGATATCTGCAGCCAGTATGAGGTATCCCTGTTTTCTATTTTCTGAATCCCGCACAATATTGATAGTAACGTGCAGGGAGCCTGGTTTTCCATTTATTCGTTTATAAGTAACCTCATCGACTATTTTAAAGTCCTCATGATTATCATCGACAAAGTAGGAATTTAGATTTTCCAGGCTCCAATCTAAGTTGAGATCCTCAAAAGGATGTTGAAGTACTTCGCTTTCTCTGAAACCGAACATACATTCGGCAACGATATTCCAACGGCTTACTAGTCCGTCCTGTCCAACTCCTATGAGGACTGAGGAGATAGATGATAGTAATTGTTCGGTTTCGTGATGAGCTTCCTGGATTTGATCTTTTGCATGTTCGAGTTCACCAATTGTACGGGTAAGCTCCTCGGCTCTCGACTCTAGTTCTTGAGTCTTTACGGCAATTGTCTTAGCCATTTCGTTAAAGTGAGTGGCTAGAATACCCGTTTCATCTCGAGTACTGATGTTTGCCTGAACTTGGTAGTCTCCTTTAGTTAGAGCACGTGTGGCGTTTGTTAATAGCTTGATTGGTCGGGTTAATCGAAGTGCAACGATATAAGCTAATAGTAATCCGACTAGAAGTATGATACTACCAACAAAAAATGTCTGGTTACGACTAGCAGCAATAATTGTATTCAGTTGATCTAGGGAGTGGGCCATGTATATGTATCCATAAATTTGATCATCTACATGTACCTGTGATCGGTTTACTAATACATTTTCTCGATCTAGTTCATTGTGAATCAGTTCTTCTGTGTTAAACTCTAAGTCGTCTGGGTAGGAGGCTATAGTTTGGTTGGATGTGTCGGTGACGAGTACAAAGACTAGCCGTTCGTCACTACGTGCAAAATCAAAGGCAAACCTGAGACTCTCATAATTATCATCGCGTAGTCCTATGGCTACCCCGAGTCCTAGCGTCTCATTAATGACATCCAGTTCCTTCTCGTATGCATCGATGTACTGCTCTCTTTGCTGTGTTGGAAAATAAAACACTACAAATAGAACAAAACTAGCCACCAGTATAAAGATGCTGCTTGTATAACGAAACTTAATCGAATGCATCCTTTGAAGAAATGCTTAAATAAAATGAGGTTTGAAGTGCCCTTCCTCAATTACATTGCCAGGATCTGAACTCCCATTTTGAGCCCAAAAAAAGCTAATTTCCTCACTCTAAGGAATGATTTGCCAGAAAACGCACAATCATTTTCCGATAATAACAGCAAAAGAACAACATGAGAAGACTGAGTGAGTCCGTGAACTAATAAGACACGAGAGGTGGAATCAATTGATTGGCGCACTGCGGCCTGAATCCCTGTATAGATTCAACAATCGCACAAGCTCTGCTACTTTATCTGGATGCTCAGCCGCAAGATCCGTTGTTTCCTTCTGATCTTCCTTTAGGTTATACAAGCGGTAGACGGGGTTTTCTGGGTCGAAATCCATGATGTCATAATAAAAAGGCATAAAGTCACCTGTGATGGAATCCCGTTTTGGATAGTCCTGTCTGGCCTGAATTGCAGTTGAAGGTGTGCCTGCTCGATAATCGCCGTCGGTGTCACCTTCTATCAACTTCCAGTCTCCGCTACGTAAGGCAAACATTCCATTCACTGAATGATGCACAGTGGCCTCTCTCAGTGGAGACTCGTACTCTTCTTCCAATAATGCGGGCAAGATGTTGAATCCGTCTTCGGCTGCGTCGTTTGGAAGGGGAACATCGAAATAAGCGGCCAATGTTGGGAGTATATCAGTATGTGATATAGTCTCGTCACTCACAGAGCCAGCCCGTACAGTTCCCGGCCAGCGGACGACCATAGGTACGCGGTGGCCTCCTTCCCAGATCTGACGTTTTGTGCCTCTCAATGGAGCATTCGGGTCATGTGTGCTCCCGCCCATTACATCGGGGTTCTCGCGAGCTCCGTTGTCACTCGTAACGATCAAAAGGGTATTGTCTGCCAGATTCAATGCATCGAGGGCGTTTAGGATTTCACCGACAGCCCAGTCAAACTCTACCACAAAATCACCATAAGGGCCTGCCTGGCTTTGACCAGAAAAGCGTTCATTGGGTGTAATGGGGAAATGTATGTTTGTGGTTGGGTAGAATAAGAAAAAGGGATCGTCTTTATGGGTATGAATAAACTCGACAGCCTTTTCACTGAGGTCTATCGCTGTATCTTCAAGCCGGCGAGCAATCCGTTCATGCACCGCTGTGTCGTAGATGTCTTCATCTTCCCCTAGACCAACAATGCGCCGGTTGTGGACATAGTTTTGCAGCTTTAGGGAGCTATTATGGCTAAAGGGGACTCCGTAGAAATAATCGAACCCAATCTCTAAAGGACCTGGTGCTAGCTCTTCATTAAAATTCGGTGGTACTTCATTGCCCCATCCAAGGTGCCACTTGCCGACGATGCCCGTCTTGTATCCTTGTTCTTTGAGCAACTTAGGAAGGGTGAGGCGATCTGTTTCGACCAGTAGTGGCATCCGCTCAAAGATCACCCAGTTCTTTAGCCAGGTGCGCCATGCATATCGCCCTGTTAAGGTGGCATATCTGGAGGGAGTGCAGACGGCCGAAGGGGAGTGTGCATCTGTGAATCGCATGCCCTCTTGAGCAACTCGGTCGAAATGCGGTGTATCGATCAAGGATGCTCCATAGCTGGAAAGGTCGCCATATCCCAAGTCATCTGCGTAAATGAGAATGATGTTCGGTGGCTGCTGTTGGATTTCATCTGCACAGCCAAGGGGTATGAGGCCGAGGAATACGACCAAAACGAATGCAAGAGGAAGGGTACTGCCTATGGAGGGCCGCATCATGATTGCCTGATAGATGACCAGAGGGATGGCCAATAGGATATGGCAATTGATCGATCATTTCAATGTTCACGCGCTCTTGGTAAGAAATAGAACCAGCATATTGAGCCTCCTTCGAAGAAAATGCTGTGCTTATGACTGAGTTGGATCCATTACCACTGTTGGTATCCAGTGATTTTATTTATCAATTACGCGAGGCGCGTTATGAAACGATTTTTATTCTTAGCACTTTTTACATTTTTCATCAGCGTCAATGCCTTCAGTCAAACAGGTACCCACTACACAGATGGCCCTATTGTTGACAAGCTAAAAGCGGCCGTTGCTGCTTATAATGCGGGCGATTGGACTACCTATCGCTCTTTCTTTGCTGATACGGCTCGAATCCACGTTAATTCACCTGAGCCGGCAAATATCGATGAGCGGATTGCTGAAATGAAAGAAGGATTGAAAGCCATGGAGTCCTATGAGCTAATGAGTCCTGTATACGGCCACATTAAAACAGCTGAAGGTGTGGATTGGGGAATGGTCTGGGGCGGTTGGCAAGGTAAGGCAGGAGGGGAAGAATGGACGGTGATGGTACACTCTGTCACCCGCTACGTAGATGGCTTAGCTGTTGAGCAGTGGGGCTTTTGGGATACCGCACAGGGGCCACAGCCTCCGGCGCAGACGGAAGAAGAATAAGGCAGAGACTATTCTGTCACTGAGTAGCTTTGCTAAAAGCTATATGAATAAAAGCAGGCATCTTCGGATGCCTGTTTTGTTATCACTGCATCAGCAGCATAGCCTTCGTCATGCTGTTCGCAGGTGAATTCTTCATCGTCGGTGGAGCCATCCTCAGGTAAAGAAACGCATCCTTTATTTATTAGACCGTTTACTTGATTAAGGGGCGTTTTTGGATACAGGCTTTGTAGAGGAAATCGTAAAGAAATACAGGCGAATTTGGAATAGTAATTGGTAATTCTATAGATTCGCATTCGAACTACCTACCTGCTCATGTATTCATTCCCATCCTGTTTCTTTCTTGCATTCGCTTTAATTCTCCTTTCTGCTCTTGCATCTGTATTTCCTTTGGAGGCTCAAGCACAACAAACAATAACCTATGAAGTGTCAGAGGGACGGATTGCAAACCAGGAGCGTGGGTTTTATCACTATATCGAGACCCGTTCTAGTCAACCAAACATATACGAACTGAATGCATTGCGTTCGTTCCGGCAAGATGAAGACATCACACTTCTGTATTGCATCAACTATCTCGATACATTCGTGAGTGACTCTATAAGCTCGGCTTTCCTGGATCACTTTGATGCAAACATGAATACAGTTCGAGAAGCCGGCCTGAAATGTATTCTGCGATTTGCCTACACCGATGATGATCCCACGACGCGCAACGAAGAGCCTCCTTTTGGAGATGCAAACAAAGAACAAATTCTTGCCCATATAACGCAACTGGGTCCTTTGCTCTCGAAACACGCAGATGTGATAGCTACACTTCAAGCTGGATTTATTGGTGTTTGGGGAGAGTGGTATTATACCGATCACTTTGTAGACAATCCGTCTGTGCCTTGGGATATATCAGAAGCCCAACAGGCTCGGCGCCTGGAGATTGTTGAGGCTCTCCTTGCACATTTGCCTGAATCTCATCAAGTCGCTGTACGATACCCGCATGCCAAGCAAGGCATGCTTCAACGAGATACACCCATCCTGGCAGAAGAAGGATTTTCGGGCACTGCGTTGGCTCGAATTGGATTTCACAATGATTGTTTCCTGGCTGGAGAGCAGGATTTTGGCACGTATCGCAATGACGAAGATCGTCAATATTTAGCCGAAGAGTCGAAATACGTAGCGCTGGGAGGGGAGACGTGTCAGAATAATCCGCCGCGTTCCTCCTGCGAGAACGCGTTGCAAGAACTGCAGCAGTTTCACTGGACGTATCTGAATATGGACTATCACCCACAAGTACTTTCCTCATGGCGAACTGGGGGATGCATGGATGAGATAGAGAAAAAAATTGGATATCGACTGACATTGAAAAGGGGCACTTATCCGGATCGTATTCCGGTGGGAGACTCTTTTTCGTTACAGTTTGAAATAGAAAACACGGGATGGGCCGCACCGATCAAAAACCGTCCATTCTATTTGGTAGCTACCAACGCAGCATCAGGAGAGAGATATCGGGCGGCACTGCCGGCGCAACTGCAAAGATGGGAGTCGGGGGCTCTCCTTTCGTTGGACTATGATATATGTACATCGTCTGCGATTCCTCCTGGCGAATACGCACTCGCTCTTTATTTGCCGGATCCACTGATCGAAGATCAGTATCAAGAGAACTATGCCCTCCGATTTGCGAACCAAAACTTGTGGGACGAAGTGAATGGCATTAACAGGTTGAATCATATACTACGCGTCGAACAGGGGCAAGGGAGTTGCACTGGGCCTATTCTGCTAGGGCCTGATGAAGTCGCCACCAATATCGACGCTTCTCCGCCTGGGAAGCAGGGTTTAAGCTGGACCGTTTTTCCAAACCCAACCAGCGGAAGCGTCCATGTCAAATGGGCGCAAGGAAAGGAGCGCTCGAATGAGGTGACTATAGAAGTGTTTGACATACTGGGTCGTTTGGTCATCAAAAAACAACCCTATCAAGCAGCAGCCCTAGGCGCAATGCTGGATCTTGATGACGTAGGACCAGGAATGTACGTGATTCGCCTGAGTACACCCGATCAGCATTCAATCCAACTGGTCAGTGTCCTGCAAGAGTAGCCATTAAGTCTGGAACATCCCCTCCTTGTAAATCACACGTTTCGAACCATCTGCAAGTACTGCGGTAACGGTTCGGTCTTTCGTAGACATAATGTCTGTATGTACGACGGAGTCGTTGAGGCCGAGGCGTTCCCAATCTTCTTTGGTGAGTGTACTTGGATCACCATTATACGCGTCTTTATATGCCATCCCTACCGCGATGTGCGTATTCCCATACTTGCCACCTACGTTTTCATCGTACAGCGTGTTTGCCATAAACTTGGTTATTCTGGAATGCCGTTTATCGGTGAGAGAGAACTCGCCGACTTTATCTGCATCCTTGGTGGCAATCATCTCCTTGAGGACATTCTCGTTTTTGGTCGCTTTGCTGTTTACAACCAGTCCCTCTTTAAATTCTAGCTCTATGCCTTCGATCAGGTTGCCGTATCGATAGAGCGGTTGATTGAATCGGATCCATCCTTCTGTGCCACGCCAGTCTGGAGACGTGAAGATCTCATAGCTGGGGATGTTTTGTCCGGTGGCTGCCATCCATTTTCTCTGTTCACCAATAGTGATCCAAAGATCGGCATCCTCACTCTCGACGTGTACTTTACGAATATCGAGGGCGTTCAACCAGTCTTTCACCGTATGGATTTCCTTTTGGAGATTCTTCCAGGTTGCGACAGGGTTTTTCTCACGAAGATAGCAGGCCTCTATGATTTGCTCCCAATAGGCTTCAAGGGATAAGCCGGCTTCTTTTGCCATACCTTCTGTTGCATATAGAGCAAGCGTCCACGTCGCCTTTTTAGCGTTGACCTTCTTGAAGAACGCCTCACGAAAATGGGATCGAGCGACGTTGCGTTGCATGATGAGTTTGGGGTCAATGCCTTTCAGGCTATGCGGATTCTCCTCACTCAACACAGTTAGCCGGTGATCGATTGTGTCAATGAGCGTATCGTAATAGGCCTGAGGGTAGAAGTTGATTTGCTCCTCGTTTCCATGAGAAAAGAAGAATCGTTCCAGGTTATTGTCTGAAGGGTCGTCAGGTACATATTGAGTAAGAACATGGCCGCCGGCAAGAATTACGGCTCTATACAGTTCCTCGTACAACAACTTCGCACTGTCCTTAGTGACAAGTTGGACAACATCTCCGGGTTTGATGCCTTTGCCATTTCCCAGCGCGTAATTAACGAGGATGTTGGCGTAGTTTTGTAAGATGTGCTTTGAAGGAGAATAAGACATTCTATCTGCGATTTGAATCCGTCAACGAAATAAGAATGCTTCCAACGAATCCGCGCTTTACTTGTTCGAAGACAATCGATGATTCATAATAGTGTATTTGGTGGGTTCGGCTATTATCACTTCTGCGCAGATGCAGCGTCACATGTTTCCGCGTTGTGTGCCTGCTTTAGCAAACCTTGAGGTTGCTGCTTGTAATACCCTCCTCGATTAAGACAGGTTAAACCTGGAAATAGGGGGACGGGATGAATCAGGGCATTTAAGACTCTTTCCTCTGCAGATCGTCTGGCCTGGATTTCTCATCAACAGCGCCATCTCCTTGGGCTCAATCAACCGTAGGGGATGTCCGCATAACGTTGTACTGTATTTAGGGTAACGGCTGGAACATTATCAGTGATCGTCTCGCACGAAAATCAAGCAATTGCTCGTCTTTGTAGCCTACCTCCAGAATTATCTTTTAGTATCTACTAAACTACAATTCTCTGGAGGTACTGCCATGAAACAGCATTTCTCGGTATGGCGCGTTCTGTTCGTCGTGATCATACTTTCGTTATCTATAGGTACAGTTAGATCATCAGTTTCTCAGGTTCTTACGCTCGACACCATGCCGGCAAGCGTAGTGAGCCAACCCGATTATGATTTACACGGTTTAAGAAGGCCGGCACTCAGTATCGTAGGCTTTGATAATACAGAGCCGGGATATTCCCCCGCATACGGGCTGGGGTTGAAGCAAGTCCTCGATCTCTACTACAATCAATCCGATCCGCTCGTCGTCCCGGTATTCGATCGCCTCATCGCACTGGCTCATCTGGATCAGACGAGCCCCTACGAGTTCGACGACATCGGCGATCGCCGCGTGCAGTTGGATCAGAACACCGCTATTCTTCAGGGTAGAGCCTTCGAGGCCCTTGTCACCCTGGTAATGGAATTGAACGGAGAGAACCCAGAAGACTTCGGTTTGCGCTCCCACGAGGCGGCTATGCTGGCGCTAAGGGATGCGTTCACTGATCCGGCCGGAGGGGTGCTCATCAATGGGGACGATATCATCGACGACATCGTCAAGTTTGGCAGATCCATCGGCAATGTGGCACGTGCCATCGACGTATATATGGCCATAGAAAATAGCTATTTCCAATTTCTCGGGGAGGTGAATCCATTATTGTTGATGACGCCCGAGAATCGGATTGATGTTTTGGAAGAGTATGGGACCGTGTTGATTGGCGTGGATATGATTCTCAATACAGCGGCAGTGGATGTGTACCAGTCGGAGATCGATTTGCCGCCTGATGTGATTGAACTGATTCTGTTGCTGCTGGAACACAGGCCTGAAGGAGATCGAGTGGTAGCAGAAGTTGAGCCGGGTAACTGGGCGCTCAAGCAGCGAGCTGCGATTGGCTATGGCTCCCTGGTGATGCAAGCCGAACCCGGATCCCTCGAAGAATTCTTGCTCGCTCCGTTATTACCCAACACCCTGAATGCCCTCGACCTCACCAGTGCTGAATTGGAGGATGATCGGACCAAGAATTGGAATTTCATGACCTATGGTGGTAAACGGTTTTGGGCCGAATCAACCTATTACCTCGACTGGACCACGGAGCAAGTGATGCCGTTCTTCCATGCAGTCCGTGCGAATGGCCTCATCAACGGGGAGAATCCTTTCTTTAACCCGGTATATACGAACCCTATGCACTGGCTGGCAGACACCGTTACTCCCGATGCGCGGTTTATGCCGCTGGATGATGGTAACAAACGCGGTGTACGGTATGGTGGTCTCCTCCGTTGGGATGCCCAATACGGGGATCAGGCACTGGGAGAAAAATTCGCCTGGATCGACGAAGAGCAGGGAGGGCCTTCACTGAGGGATGAGGTCTTGCTGGTAGAGCTGGCGGTGCCTCGCACGTCCACTACCCTGGCGCCGCCAGATCGGGTAGGCAACTATGCCGAGGAGCTCGTAGAGCATGTATCCGAACAGCAACTCATCGTGCGAGAGTCCATTAACCAGGACATGCATTACCTGCTCATGAATGGAGAGCATGGGAAGGCGGTAGACCGTGGCGAAGGCCACGAACAGCCGGACCAACTGCAACTCCTCTACTTCATCGATGATATTTCGTACTTGATGGACTCTGGGTATGATCAGGGTGCAACCGTGGAGAACAGCTCATGGAATCACTACTACGATCATAACGTGATGACCGCCGGTATCGGAGAAGGAGGGCTTCGGCCTCCCGAGCTCCGCATCCTGGAGGTCAGAAAGACCTCCGAGCCGAGGTTCATGGGCGAAGTCGACGCACTCTATTTACAGGAGTACGATGGAGTGACGGTATTGCATGGCGAGCAAGTGCTCAACGTGATGCCGAAGAACATCTACGATGCCGATTATACACGGGATGTGCTGTTCGTCAGTGGAGACGCCCCGTATCTCATCGATTTTAATAGAGTCAAACATCGTCTTGAGCCGGTGAGGTGTGATAATAACCTGTTCCACATGAACTATCACGTGAACTCGAATACGGCCGTATATTATCCAAAGGCACAGGGTGAAGCAGGATACGTGAGATGGGAGGATATTGGCGACGAGTCTGGCAGATCGCTGACTGCCTATCCGGTTTCGATAGAGTTCGATGCCGAATCCAACCAGGGATCCGGTCCTTATATCCAGCTTCTGCCCGATGAAGCTCAGGAACGGCAGACCGTCGGAAAAGAACGCGTGGATATTCAGCGGTTGAATGTATTCAACCCGGATCGCTGTGAGCCCTATTGGAGCCTGGCCACGATATTCCAGGCCGATGCGGATCCAAGCGGCGCGCCGGAACTGATCTTCCCATACCATGCCAATTCAAAACGCCAGGGGTGGATCTGGCCGCAGGGGGGAAATACGTACGACGTCTTTGTGGCTCGCTCCGTGGATGCGCCCAACCGTGCCATCCAGGTGCGGCCTGCGCTGGTCAACCCGGCCTTCCCGGATGTAAGGCTCAGCCTGCCTGATGACGAGCCGTTCGGTTTCGCCCGGCTCATGCCTGAGAATGGAAACTGGGTCATCGACCCGGGCTACCAGGTACATCTGACCCTGGATGCCTCTTCGCCGGTTGTAGCAGCTGAATTTAGAGGGTCAGGTAAGGATGTTGAGGAGGGAGACCTGTTCGTCCTCCATGATGCACAACCCAACCCGTTCAATCCATCTACTACCATTCGCTTTACCTTGCCTGAGTCATCGAGGATTCGATTGGCGATTTACGATGTGCTAGGTAGGGAGGTTCGGGTTCTGCGAGAAGGAGTAATTGAGGAAGGGGAGCATGCGGTGCGCATTGAGGGGGGAAATCTATCGAGTGGTACGTATCTGGTGCGTCTGGATGCGGAGAGGGGGAGCCTGGTGAAAAATATTGTATTGCTGAAATAGAACTAAGCCGATCAGATGAAAAGCCCCGGAGGTCTCGTTTGATCTTCGGGGCTTTTCGTTTACCACCTATATTTCCTTATGTCCTGCAATGTCCGGACTGCCACTGTAGCAATACTGTACCAGTGCTTTTAAAACCCCTGCAACCCGTTGGGGGACGATCAGTTAGTAAACCGGTGTCAGCGTTTCCTAAACGCTTGTCCCGGTGTTCGAACCGCAACTTCCATTTTGCTTTGATGAATTACCATAGATTGCCTACTCCAGGTGTGTATGAGTTACTGATAACGCTATTTGTAATAACTGTATCTGCCTGAACGACGCCACTGAACTTGGATATTCCGGCGTTAATGTTAACCATTCCTGAATCAATCTCAACGACTGCTGCATTTACGGTTACTCTGGTGGAAGTTGTTATTGTAATTCCACTTGGTTCAAGGCTAACTGAGTTTCCATTCGAATCAGTCATTTCTATGTGTCCCGGTCCATCTTTAAGTGAAAATTGCTGGCCTCCAGGTGTTTCAAGGGTGATCGATTCTTGACCATTTGTATCCTCAAGTGTGATTTTGACACCATTTCTGGATCGAATCGATTTGGTGGAATTATTACCAGATTTATCCATTGTCTCAGGTGTTTTAGCTGACCCATTCCACATTGACCCAAGAACATAAGGCTGTTGTGGGTCTCCAGCTTCAAATGCAATTAGTACTTCATCACCCACTTCTGGTATAAACCAGCTTCCCCTATTAGCTCCAGCCATAAATGTTGTTAAGCGTGCCCATGCTTCATGAGAATTTTTTCGAGAATCCAACGGCCAAGGGAGTTTAATCTTGATTCGCCCTAGATGTTTAGGATCAACATTGGCGGTTACATGTGCAGAAAATACACCGTAGACGTACTTTCCAGAATCGCTAGCCTTTTGCTTGTCTTGTGGTTTTTTAGGTGCAGCCATGGTAGTATGGAAGTTCTAATTTTTATTTTGACGTACAAGAAACTGATTCATAATAAAGCAAAATTACCTGAGCTATTACCCCTTTCTTCAGGCTCCCATGGACTAAGTACCCTTGGAGGCGATCGGTCTACCACTTTTTCCAGGCAATGATTGCTACGAGGAGCTTGATTTACTATTTCTCTTTTAGACTGAAGGGGGGGCTTCCAGGAGGCTCGTAAATGAATTGATTCTAGTTTATCTTTCAGCACCCGTTTTTACTTTTTATTAAAATTGGATGCCCCAATGCGCATCTCTTGCCCCAGACAACAAGGATACAGCTTAAGACTAGGTTCTACACTTCTCCTCTTGCTTGTTTGTTGGGTGAACCCAATCCTGGCACAACAATTCTCCATGAGTGGCACACTCCTCGACGAAGAAACAGGAGCGCCAATCGAAGGGGCACACGTGTTTATCTCAAACACCATGCTGGGCACAACGACGGATCGCGCCGGCGTGTATAGTATAACCGGTATCCCCCTGGGAACGCACACCGTTGCTGCTTCTGTATTGGGTTACACACCGTTTACGAAAGAACTTCGAGTTACTGAGAATGGGAATCAGTCCCTCGTCATCCTTTTAACGCCTATTGTCTACGAGACGGACGGGATTGAAGTAACGGCAGAGCGAGCCAGTAAACGGGATGAACGAAGGCGTGCTGCTGATTTCGATAAATTCCTCACGTTCTTTTTTGGCGTATCCCCCTATGCCAGCCAGTGTACCATATTAAATCCGGAAGTGCTCACTTTTGAACGCGACAACCGTCAGGGGCTTTTTAAGGCTACAGCAACGGACGAATTAATCATCGAGAATGTAGCTCTTGGATACGAGCTACGGTTCTTGTTGGAATCGTTTGAAGTGAGAGAAACGAGCCGCAATACACGGATTCGATACGGAGGGCAAACGCGTTTTACTGAACTAACTCCTGAGAGTGAGAGGCAGGAACGTAGATGGAGGCGGAATAGGGAAAACGCCTACCGAGGATCTCAACGTCATTTCCTTGCCGCATTATCAAGCGATCGGTTGTATGAAGAAGGATACATGCTGGTAACGGAAGAGGAAAACAGAACCGACTATTCCGGGGTGCCCGGTTCACGCCCATCAAGCCGGGTAAAAGAGGTCGAGCCGGAGGATATTCTCTCTCGCTCGAGCCTGCCCTTTGAACGGAACCTGGATTTCGATGGCTATCTGAAAGTGATTAACATTAAAGAACTCCCTGAAGGCCAGTACCTGGATTTTAAAGATCTGGTGGCCGGTTGGAAATTGACCGACGATGAGTATCAACAAACATCCTGGCTTACACTGACCCGGGGGCCTGTAACCATAACAACAGATGGCCGGCTGAATCAACCGTTTGGAATCACCAAACTTGGATACTGGTTCTTTGAGCGTGTAGCAGAAATGCTCCCGATTGAATATACACCAGGCGGCTCGGTACTCTTCTCTCAAGTACCAGCCGATAGTGTAACGCTTACCTTCGATGTCTTAAAAGCTGACTCACTGATAACTAAGGTCGTTCATACTCTTCAGGCGGACACAACTGAGGAAGCCATTGAAAAAGCAAGCGAGGCCTATCTTACCATTCTGGAAGAGGCTGACGCCCCTCATCAAGCAGATGTCCAGGACGTGATTCATAAACATCTTGCGCAGATGATCTTCTTGGTCCCCGATTCACTGAAGGAAACCATCCTGACCAGTCCTTTTCAATTTCGTGAAAAACGTGTCCCTATTGAATCGCATGCCGGGGTAACACTTGCTGCGTGGTGGCGGTCTCAAGATCCTTTGCCTGCCACAATAACCAACGAGCGTGTTATAGAGCACCTCCTTCGAGTAGGTACTGCAATCGATCAGTTTACGTATGATCGATCAACCGCTGGCTTCGATGATCGAGGGCATGTATTTGTCCAATATGGGTCACCACGCGTCCGATCAATAGTTGAGACCGACTTAATAGAATCCCGAAGGGTTCTTCAGCAATTCGCGGTCCCTTTGCCTGGGCCGCTGATTATCCCATTAAATGAATTCTGGAGCTATCGCCACCTGGATGACAGGCTCCGATATTTATTCCTGCTCACAGGCGGACGATATCGCATCAGCTCCCCTGAAGATCTCATACCCGATGATCTACGGAGTGCCTCAAAACGAATCGGAAACCGGCAAGTTGCTGCGGGCAACGCACCGATCAATCGGGTGGACGAAGCGTATGCACGCGCCCTTGTAGCGGCCTATCAGAAGATATACAGAAACCTCGCGTTGTACCATCCGGCCTATGAAGAGCAAGTAGAACAGTTGGAGAACTACGAAGCAGATGTCCGAGCAACGAGTGGGCTCGATCTGGCAGAAAGCCAGACCGACCTTGCATCGAGTGCTGGGGGGATGTCGGCGACGTCCTACGTGCAAGGGATGTCGAGTCAGTTTGTCAGCCGGGCACATCAAGCTCGAATAGAGCGAGACGAGCAATCCCCCCGTCAGACGTCCTCTGTGATGGATCGAGTCATTCCTCTCTCTGTTCCGATGCGGCCGGCTCGTTTCCTGGATAGTACAGGGGTAACACACCTTGAACTGTTTTGGAGTCATGTGCCGGGTACGCTATCTCTGACAAATGAGATGCGCGGGCAACTCGGATTGACAGATAACGTGCCCATGGATCGCTATCTGGTGAACTTTTCTGTCGTCGAGCAGGACTCCGACTATTCCCGGGATTCTGGCTCGCAACTCACCTATCTGGCATCGAACCTCGAACAAGGGGCTGCAGCACCAATCCAGTCGATTCATGTAGAGCTGGATGATGTTTTGCCCCGGTTAAGCCTACAATGGAATCAGTACAGTTTTCAGCGCACCGAAACAGGCGATATAGAGTTACTCGATGAATTGAAGGTGGGTGTACAGCACCTGAGTGATCTTCGGCCTCTCTCCAGCGAAGCTGGCGTGCTCGAGATGAGTGACCCCAAGCCTGTGTACCTGGGTAACGATGACCTCTTTGTATATTTCGAAGAAGGCGAGGACAATGTGCCACCTGCGTATCCCTTCACTACCATCACAACAGAGACTCCGTTGGGCCTCTATTTTGAAGTCTATGAACTTTTTTATGGAGACGATAACCTGGCCCATTTCACAGTAGAATACGAAGTAACCCGCAGTGGTAATCGCCGCAGAGACCGGCAAACGACATCCGCGTCCACTTCTTACACCTCTACGACCCGTACTGCTCGGGAATTCATCGCCATTGATCTGAGCGCGTCTAATGCCGAAGGTCCTCTAGATATTAGTCTCCGCATCACAGATGAGGTGAGTCAGCAACAGGTCGAACGGACGGTACGATTTATTATGTCAGATGTGGAGTAGTTTACATGGTGTTTCTCACATAAAAAAGAAATCTCTTATCTAAGGAAACATGCATCTGATTTGCTGATTAGTGAGATTAAAACACTACCCATCTAGAAATCAATAAGTCCCAGGCATAGAGTTAGTGGCCTGAAAAACGCACAAAGATACATATGGCAAAATCGGATCAAGTACCTGTCGAATCGGCATTCCATCGAATGAGCACAGGGGAGGAGGTATTGACCCCTCATGACTTGAGTGGAAAAGTGGCAATAGTAACAGGCGGTTATAGCGGCATCGGATTGGAAACAACACGTGCTCTGGCAGCAAAAGGAGTGAAGGTGATTGTACCTGTCCGTTCCAAACAGAAAGCGGAGGACAATCTAAAGGACATTGAAGGCGACGTTGAAACGGCACTCATGGATTTGAGCAACATCCCTTCTGTACACGCATTTGCCGATAACATGGGCAAGGCATTGTCGAAGCTGGATTTGTTGATCAACAATGCAGGGATTATGGCTACTCCTCAAACACGCGTCGGGCCGGGATGGGAATCCCAGTTCGGCGTCAATCACATGGGGCATTTTGCACTAACCAATGCCTTGATGCCATTACTCAAGAACAGCACCAGTGCCCGAGTGGTCTGCCTCACCTCTACGGGGCATAAGTTAAGTCCTATTCGTTGGGACGATATTCAATTCGAATCAGACGAGTACAACAAATGGATAGCGTACGGTCAATCTAAGACGGCCAATGCGTTGTTTGCCAATGCCCTTTCTCGAAGACTCAAGAACGCAGGCGGCCTTGCGTTCTCTGTGCATCCTGGCGGCATATTTACCCCGCTTCAACGGCACTTGCCGAAGGAAGAAATGGTGGAACTAGGCTGGATTAATGAAGACGGCAGCCCCACTGAACTTGCCAAGCAGGGCTTCAAAACCCCGGAACAGGGATGCTCTACCACTTTGTGGGCAGCTACGTCTGAGTTGCTCGAAAACAAAGCCGGTGTCTATTGCGAGGACTGCAATGTAGCAGCGCCCACCGATCCCGAAAGCCCGATGGCTCGCTATTCCGGTGTTGAACACCATGGGTGTGATGACGAGTCCGCCGAGCGTCTATGGGAAATCAGTGAGGCGCTCCTGAAAGCGGTATAGAGCTTCTTGCATTACCACAAACAGTGTTTATCCTTTTACTGAGGGATCTATGCCCTGCATATGCACTTATACTTCGTGCAGGCATAGATCCCCTGCGAAGCTGAGAGGACAAGAGCCAACGTTCTACTTAAACACCTCAAACTAACTGGATCTGGAAACACAGATAAGGGTCTGTTGATGTCCACGTAATACCACCTGATCCCACCTCCACTTAAGAAATCCCCCTCTTTGACGATACTGCCTATTGTGAGCTGTAGAGATACAGCAAGTACGTTCTTTCTACCCTAACACAATGCGTATATGGCCAAAATCTTGGTTATAGATGATGCAAAGGAAGTCACTGAATCCATCCGTCGGTTTTTAGAGCTGAGGGACCATACGGTGTGTACCGCAGAAAATGGATTGGATGGCTTGCGGTTATTTAAGTCGTTTAAACCTGACTTGATCATAACCGATGTATATATGCCAGAGATGGAGGGGCTAGAAACGATACGTGCAGTTCGAGAGATCGATAAAAACATACCAATGATTGTGATATCTGGTGCAGAAGATCTGTATGTAGAGACCGGGTTGAAATTCGGGGCAATATGCGCGCTGTCAAAGCCGTTTGAGCCTGAATTCCTGGAATCTGCGATTCAATTTTCTTTGTCGACCAAAATCACATGACTTCGAAATAATAAAAAGTAAAGAGGTACATCCCATGAAAGGAGTCGTATTTACCGAGTTTTTAGAGATGGTCGAAGATTCCTTCTCGCTAGAAATAGCCGATGAAATGATCAGCTCTTCTAATCTAGAGAGCAATGGCGTTTATACAACGGTTGGCACCTATGACCATATGGAGATGGTTGAGATGGTGACGCAGCTGAGCAAACTAACTGGTATTGGTATACCCTCTTTATTGCAAGCCTACGGCGAACTGCTTTTCACAAAGTTTGCTCAAGGGTATGGGGTGTTTTTTGAAAATGTTGGGAGCTCGTTCGAGATGCTCAAGCAGGTGGATAATTATATCCATATCGAAGTGAAGAAGCTTTATCCAGAAGCTGAATTGCCAAAGTTTGACTATGAAGAGATCAGTGAAAATCAGTTGTTGATGAAGTACACGTCACCCAGAGGATTTGGTGCGTTTGCAAAAGGGCTCATCATCGGATGTACCACCCATTTTGAAGAAGATATCGACATTGAAATGACCGATCTCTCGGATGGAGCAGGGAAAGAAGTCCATTTCCTTCTGACCAAAAAGAACTAATCGTTATGATTGACCCTGAGGTTTTAAAAAGGAAAATCCAGAGGGAAAGAGAAGCTCGGAAAGAAGCTGAGCGATTGCTTGAGGCCAAAAGCAGGGAGTTATTTGTAGCCAATAAAAAAACGGCCGAGATTGCTCTTTTCCCTGAACTGAGCCCTCATCCCGAATTACGTTTTGATAAAAACGGAAGGCTGGTCCTTGCCAATCCTGCAGCTCGGACCCTCTTAGGTTTGAAAGAAGAGGAGGTCGATATCACTTTGATAGAGCTTTTTCCGTTTACTCATATATTCAATTTGGAAGCATTGATTGATGAGAATAAGGTAAATGTGATTAACCAGCAGATTGGGAGTGCTCACTATCAATTTGTATTTAACGGCGTCTCTAAATTTGACTTTATCAATGTGTACCTCTCTGACATTACTGCTCTAGAACTGGCAAAAAGAGAAATCGAGAAGTCTCATGGAGAAACCGAGCGATTGCTGTCATCCATCTCCTCCATTCTGATCGGTGTGAATGAACGAGGGGAGGTTACTCGGCTAAATGCCGCGGCAAGAGAGCTGTTGACGTTGATAGAAGGCAAGACCATCGGCCGGCATTTAGACAACAGCACGATAAATTGGTCGCTTAGTCCATTACAAGAAATCGTTGAAGAATTGGGCGAGAAAGATAGCCTTAACCTCGATGACATCAGCTACTCCAGGTCGGACGGCAAAACGGGTTATTTGAGTATCGTGGTCAGCAAGGTGCTAGGCGGTGTTGATACCGTCTCTGGCTACTTATTCATTGCCAGGGATGTAACCCGAAGAAAAGAACTCGAACTTCAGCTCGTCCAGGCTCAGAAATTGGAGTCTCTCGGGCAATTGGCCGCTGGAATCGCTCATGAAATCAATACACCGATCCAGTTCATCAGTGACAATACACGCTTCTTAGAAGTAGCATTCAAACGTTTTGATTCTGTCTTAAACAAAAGCGAAGAGTTGGTCAACGGGTTCAAGGAAGGGGGGGCGGTCATGGAACTTGTTATGCAAGTGGAGGAAACCATGAAAAAGGCTAAGATTGGCTATATGCGAAAGGAAATCCCCTTTGCTATTGAAGAGACGATTGGAGGAATAGACCAGGTTGCCTCTATCGTAAGCGGGATGAAGCAGTTTTCTCATCCAGGAAGTACAGAGATGCAGTTGACAGATATCAATGCGTCGATTTCTAACACCCTTACGGTTGCTCGAAATGAATGGAAGTACGTGGCTGATATCGATAACCAGCTTAATGATTCAATTCCGAAGGTATTATGCCACGAAATGGAGTTGAATCAAGTCTTTTTGAATATCATTATCAATGCGGCCCATGCGATAGAATCCGCACAAAAAGACGGAGATAAAGGCCAAGGGACCATTACAATCAAAACATCTGTGGTTGAAGATCACGTTGAGGTGGCCATATCGGATACGGGGACAGGGATTCCAGAAGAGGCGCAGGGTAAAATATTCGATCCTTTTTATACTACGAAAGAAGTAGGAAAGGGGACCGGGCAGGGGCTTTCGATAGCCTACAACGTGGTCGTGAATAAGCATGGAGGCTCAATCACATTTGAGACACAAGAAGGAGTAGGGACCACCTTCCACATACGCCTCCCGTTAACTACTGTCACGCAAGAAGAAATAATGGATGAGCTATATACTGCTAGTTGATGACCACCAGGAATTGTTGAATAGCCTCAATCGTGCTTTCTATTTGTTGCCTGATGAATGGGAAGTTGATGCAGCAAATAACGGTAAAGAAGCTATTGAGATGCTCGGCAAGAGGGCCTATGATGTTATTGTAACTGACATCAAAATGCCCTTAATGAACGGGGCAGATCTGCTCGACGTTGTGGTTTCTATGTATCATTCCACAATTCGAATAGTCTTATCCGGCTATACGGAAAAAGACTTGATCTATAAAACAGTAGGTACTGCTCATCATTTTTTAACCAAGCCTGTAAATCTTGAAAAGCTCATCGGTGTGATCAGGCGTTCACTTTCCTTGCGGTCACAACTTACCGATGTAAAGATTAAAAGCCTGGTTTCGGGAATAAGAACGCTACCCAGCCTGCCGCGAGTATATCAAGAGCTTATCCAGGCATTACGCAAAACGACCGTTTCAATGAAAGAAATTGAAACGATTGTATCTAGGGATGTTGGGCTCACTGCGAAGCTTTTGCATCTTGTAAACTCTTCGTTCTTTGGGAGGGCAAGCAGGGTGACCTCGGTGATGCAAGCGATTCAATTATTAGGAGTAGAAGTAGTAAAAGCGATCGCTGTTTCTACTGCTGTTTTTACTCCGTTCAAGGAGAATAAATCAAGCTACTTCTCAATGCTTTCATTCGAAGAACGTAGTATGGCGATTGCGATTCGTGCGCGGGAGCTTGCAAAAACCGAGAAGCAAGAGCAGCATATCATTGAAGACTCCTTTATTGCCGGGATGATGCTTGAAATCGGCAGGTTAATCGTTGCGTCAAATTTGCCGGAGGAGTACGACCGAATTCATGGGCTTGTTCTTTCTGGAGATAGAACCCCAACGAATGCAGAGCAAGACGTTCTTGGTGTAAGTTATGCAGAGATAGGAGCCTATCTGCTCAGCCTATGGGGATTCCGGGACAACGTAGTTGAGGCAGTCGCTTTTCAAGACATGCCCTCGAAAAGTGACGATCACGAATTCAGTCCACTCACTGCAGCTCATGTCGCCAAAGGGTTCGCACATGCACTCACAGGTCAAGATATCGCCGAACTGCATGGGCTCATAGATGTGGATTATCTAAAGAAATTAGGTCACTTCTCCAGGTTGGACGAGTGGCAACTCATATGCAATCAACACATTCACGAATAGATTATGGATACGAAAGTCTTGTTTGTTGACGATGAGCCCGCTGTACTGCGCAGTTACCAACGGTTCATGGGATTGGATTACGACGTAGAAACTGCAGTCGGTGGAACGGAAGGACTGCAAATGATTGAAGAGAACGGTCCGTTTGGAGTAGTTATCTCGGATATGCGTATGCCGGGTATGAATGGTGCTGAGTTTTTGACGATCGTCAAAAATAATTACCCGGATTCTATCCGCATGCTTCTTACAGGGCAGGCAGATATGAACGATACCATCTCGGCGGTAAATAATGGGCGCATATTTAGATTTTTGACTAAACCCTGCCCGCCTGATACCCTGGGGCCTGCTATCGACGAGGCCATTGAGTTGTACACTCTCAAGCATGCCGAAAAAGAACTGCTTGAAAAGACGCTTAAGGGAACTATTAACTTGCTAGCAGACATTCTTTCGATTGTTAGCCCCGATTTATTCAGTCGGTCGGTTAGGATTCGGCAATTGACGCATGACTTAGCAACAGCTCTTGATATAGAAGGCATTTGGAAGGCGGAAGTTGCCGCGCTACTATCGCAAATAGGGTGTATCACCATACCCCAAGATATACTCAAAAAGCGTTACAATGGCGAACAATTGAGTGAAACAGATCAATACGAGTTTTACAAACACCTTCCGGCTGGGCAGAAATTGCTCGGAAATATACCCCGGCTAGAAGAAATTTCTGAAGCCATATCCTATCAGGAAAAACACTTCAATGGGGGAGGATATCCGCGTAATGATGTGGCTGGAAAAGAGATCCCCATCCTGGCCAGGATATTAAAAGTAGCCAATGATTTTGACTTTAATCAATCGCTAGGCAAGTCCAATACAGCAGCCATAGGCGCGCTTGCTGTTCAAGCGGGACGGTACGACCCTGATGTTCTGAATGCGTTGAAATCCTTGTTCAACAAGGCAGAGGATCAGTACATCGTGAAGGAGATTAAGGCAAGAGAAGTGTTATCAGGAATGAAGCTCGCAGAGGGTGTTCGAACAAAAGGCGATTTGCTGCTTGTTGCAAAAGGGCAGGAAATCTCGGATACTATACGATTGTGTATTCTCAATTTCTCCGAGAGTAAAAAACTGATCGAACCAATCCGAATCCTTGTCAAAGCTTAATACGGTCCCCTTTACTAGGAGCCAAATAAGCTTTTCACGATATCCATGTCGATCATGAGCTGAACCAGGTAGGGAACGATGAGAATCAAGTTTCCGAGCGTAAACTTTCTGCTCATTGTAGGGTCAATAGGCCAGGTAGGAAAGCGGTCCAGAGCAGTGTAACGTTCTGTCAGGAGATCTATCTGCTTCAGCTTGTGATCGCGAGTGACGTTGTCGTCGCGAGTGTCATTGTCGTCGCGAGTGTCATTGTCGTCGCGAGTGTCATTGTCGTCTCGAGTGTCATTGTCGTCTCGAGTGTCATCGTCATCTCGAGTGTCATCGTCATCTCGAGTGTCTTCTTCTCGAGCTTCCTTGTTGTCATTCGCATTCTGTGAGTCTTTGATTAGTTCATTTTTGAGCCGAACGATTTCGTAGCTCACGCGGTCGCACCGTTTAAATAGATGTTTTTTCTGCCTGGCCATCACCTGGTGGAACGTCCACATAGGTACCAGGAATGCCAGAAATTCTAGGAAAATGAAAGAGACGAGGAGCCAGGAGTGAAGTTCGAGCCACTGGGCCTCATACTGAGCGATAGTTGGAGATTGAACTCCAACGGTCATAATCATCACCCATGCCGCGAAAAATGAAGCTGGGATGGCGAGCGCCTTTGCATGGAAAAAATAATAATCTCCTATGGGCTTTAGGCCGCAAGCGCTGTCTATGTGCCCAGGCATGACATTTATATCGATCCCTTTCGATTTAAAAAGAGATCCTAATGTTGCGTCTGCAACCATGGCGCCGACATAACTGCCTACTACATATCCACCAAAAGTGAAAATGATACACCAGTCCCTGGGAGCATTTGCCTGTTGAAAAACAAAGTACATAGATGTCCCTGCCAATACCCCGAGAATAAAGGATAGCACAGCGGTCCGGCCAGCTAAGATGGATTTTACTTCTGCGATACGCTCATCGGCCGTGATTACATTTCTATTACGAAGCCGCTGAATGACTTCGTTAATGGTAGCTGAAGGGCTGCTCAAGTAGGCCAGGGCCAGCAGGAAGGTCAACACACCAGAAATGAGCATAAAATCCTCAACAAAGGCCAAGAACTCATCCTTCTTGAAAATGAATTCAAGCATTGCCCAGGCGGCAAATACGCTCAAGAATATGCGAAACCCGATATACCGCTTATTAAATGCAACAAGCCAATCAGGCAGTTTGTCAACCCGAGCTTTTATCGTAGTATAGATTGAGTAAAACATGAAAAGTACTATACAAAGGGTGCTTATATATTATCTAGCAAAGATCTAGGTGGAAAATAATCGTGTAAATTCATGATTTTTAGGCATTTGCTCTCATACACAGCAAAAGAGCGCTTGCAGGGTCACTTCAATGGGTCACTTGAAATTGACTTCCTCCAGAGACTAGATTGATCCGCGTTCATTTGCGCGAACTAGGTCTCCAGGCCCTTGGCAGGGGTATACATGAAAAAGATTTTTTTAGCCATTGGTAGTGTGTTGCTTGTACTTATGGGGCACATGGATGTGGTCCCCGTAGAGCCTGGTACCGAAAGCGCCTGGGAGCAATCGCCGTATGCAGGATATGTAGATGATGAGTACATATGGGGGAGAGGCACCCTGGATAATAAAAACGAACGAATCCTCAAAGAAGACTATGGAAACTCCATTCGATTTTACCGGCAGATCATTCTTAATGCAACACAATAACGATGGGTGATCTCCTGGCCTCCTTTGACCAAGAACATACCTGGCGCAGGTACACCCTTTTGCTTCATGGTCTCGGGTGGGCAGGCTACCTGGTGGTGATTATTCTGCTTTGGAATTTGGGTGCGGTTGGCTCTCAACCAGCATCGCTGTTTCGGTTTTTTTTGACGGTGATTCTGATCCTTCCAGGTCTGTTTTATGTCAATGTGCTCGTATTGATACCCCGCTTCTTTCAGAAAAGACACCTGGGAAAATGGATCATGTCCCATATTGGGTTGATATTGGCAGTGGTGGGCATAGAGGTGTTTATCTCAACCGTTTTGGCAAGCGCCGCTCTAGCGGATGTGATTGGGCCGGCATTCCTCAGTGGGTTAGGGTGGGTAGTAACAATGACCAGCATCGCTTTTATTTATCGGTATCTCGTCGACGGCATTGCAATGCCAATACGTATGGAGCGATTGCAGGCAGAGAGAGACGCTGCCGAACTCGCCTTTCTTAAATCTCAGGTTGATCCCCATTTCTTGTTTAATACACTGAACAACTTGTATTCTCTGGCGCTGGATGAAGATGCTCCCCAAACGGCTGATAGTATCGCATTGCTCGGGCGCCTCATGCGCTATTCGTTGCATGATGCACAGGCAAAAACAATCACGCTTGAAAAAGAAGTACAGTATCTGGAGACCTACGTGGCACTCCAGCGCCTCAGAGCGATGCCCAATGCATCTATTGAGTTTGTGGTAGAGATTCCTGAAGCCTCCCTGCACTCTCTCAAAATCGCTCCTATGTTGCTGATTCCGTTTGTCGAAAATGCATTCAAATACGGGTTGCATGCATCAAGGCAAACCTTTGTTAGAATACATCTTGGGATAACAGAAGGGAATCTGGCGATGGAATGCTCCAATACAATAGCGCGAGAGGCAAAAGAAGGGGAGCCTGGTAAGGTGGGCTATCAGAATGTGAAACAGCGTCTAGAGCACCTTTATCCGGATGCGCACACCGTGTATATTGAATCGGAAAATCAAATCTATTCAGTTAATTTAGAGGTGCACCTGTGAGTAGGATTCGATGCGTCGCTGTGGATGATGAGCCGAGGGCGCTTCAAGTGGTCCAGCGCCATGCAGAACGCACGCCTTTCCTGGAGTTGGTTGCTTCCTTTACGGACCCCGTTGAGGCCCTGACATACCTCAACAAACATCCGGTCGACGTTCTCTTTATGGACATTCATATTCCAGATCTGGATGGCCTCAGTCTCGTGCGCCAATTACAACGCGTTCCACTGCTCGTCTTCACAACAGCGCATAGCGAGTATGCTGTGGAGAGCTACGAAGTTGAAGCAATCGATTACCTCCTTAAGCCCTTCGACTACGCCCGATTCCTGCAGGCTGCAACAAAGGCTCAGATGCGTCTAAAAACAGAGCCACCTGCTTCTCTTTCAGCAGACTTTCTGTTCCTAAACACCGGTACACAGAAACAACGAGTCATGCTAGAGGCCTTGTGTTATCTGGAAGGTGAGGGCAACTATGTAAAATACACCACCCAGTCTACCTCGTATCTCGTTCGCACATCCATCAAGCAAGCACTGGCCGGCTTGCCGGCCGATCAGTTTATCCAGGTCCATCGCTCTTTCATTGTGGCTCTGCGCCATATTGACAAAATTGAGGACCATTACGTGTTTATCGGCAAAAAGCACATCTCAATCGGTGCAACGTACAGGAGTGCCTTTTATGAGACGATAGAGCGGTTGGGCTAACCATAACCATTCGCATCAAATCCGCCCACGTTTATACCATTATCCGCCATGTTGATCACTTCCTGGCATCCCTGCTTTTCTTCTTCACGTAGGTTCTGGCACATTGAAAGAAAGGAGAAAAAGCCATGCTCGAACTTCGTGACATTGTCAAAATTTACCCTGGCCCTGTAGCGGCACTTCAAGGGGTTTCGTTCTCGGTTGAGAACGGCTTGTTTGGTTTGTTAGGACCAAACGGGTCCGGGAAATCCACCTTGATGCGTATTCTGGCAGGTCTGCTGGAGCCTACATCTGGAGAGGTCATGCTGGATGGCGTACCGGTAACAGATAAGCCCCAAAGGATATGGTCGCAACTGGGGTATTTGCCGCAAGACTTTGGGTTCTACCGGAATCAGACCGGAGAGGGCATGTTGAAGCACTTGCTCCGCCTGAAAGGCGTGACGGGTCCTAAAGGCCTTTCGCACCTTTGCGGTGAATTGCTCGAGCGGGTGAACTTGAAGCCGGCAGCAAAGCAGCGGGTAAAAGCCTATTCAGGAGGGATGCTCCGGAGATTGGGCATTGCTCAGGCAATAGCTGGTAACCCCCGTCTCCTGATTGTGGATGAGCCAACAGCAGGCCTGGATCCAGATGAACGGATGCGGTTTTATCGCATGTTGGCCGAAATGGCCCAGGATCGCATCATCTTGCTTTCTACCCACAGTGTCGCCGATGCGGCGATGGTTTGTCCGCGCCTCGCCATACTTAGAAAAGGCGACGTTCTCAGTGTGCTTTCTCCATCAGAAGCGTGTGAAAAAATCGAGGGAAAGATCTTCGAGGGCCGCGTAGAGGGAGAAGCCTATTATCGCCTTGTAGAGCAAGAGATCGTGACGCAAAACTACCTGGTTGAAGGCAAGCACGTACTTCGCATTTATGCAAAAGACCAACAGCCACCAGCTGGGTTTACTTCAGTTACCCCATCCCTTGAAGATGCATACATGCTTATCCAGCAGGAGGGACACCATGCATAGAGATCGAACGGTTACCATAATTCGCAGTGAAATCAGCTATTTAGTGGCTCAGCCCGTCTTTTGGATATTGCTGGTTGTATTGGGTGCGCTCACTTTTAGCCTAAGTCCTGCTGTATTCATTCCTTCTGAGTCCGGGACTGAGGGGCAAAGCGTCTGGATCAATTCCAGGTATGCCCTTTTGCAATTCTTTGCATTCAGCGGACTGCTGGGATATACTGTGCTCGGTTCATTATTGGCGGGCATATCTGTGATTCGTGATATGGACTCGGGGATCGCCCCGATCATGAATAGTACCCCTCTTCGTCCGAGTGAATACATCATCGGAAAAATGGCAGGAGTCAGTGTTGTTTTGTGCCTGGCATTGTTGTGGCATATTGCTATAACGATTGTGTCCTATGAGTGGATATCCGGTGTAGAAAGAGACCTGGGGAAGGGGCCCTTCAATTTGGGGCATTACGTATCGATGGGCTTTCTTGGGGCATTTCCTGGATTATGGATCGGAGCAGCGAGTACCTTTTTTGCCACGCTATGGATTAGGCGGTCGCTGGTTGTGTATGCTGTGCCCGCCATGCTGTTGGTGATGACGTTAAGCACAGCATTGGTTACGCCAAACGATGCATCATGGAGCCTCCCGGCGATGCTACTGGATTCTTCCGGGATCCGGTGGATGTTTCATACTATCTTTGCTACGGATCAAGGCATCGCAGAATACAACACTGCTCCGATTGCCTTTGACGGAATCTATATAGCCAACAGGATCATCATGGTTGGTGTTGGACTGCTTGCTGTTGTACTGAGTATCCCGGCTGCTCGCCTATGGATGAGGGAGTCAAACGCATCATGGCTTATGAAATTGGCGCATTCCAGGCTTTGGCCTAGAAAGAAGCGGCTGGCTCAAACACGTCCGCCTGAACAGGTTGTGGAGTCCGTCCCTGCCATGTCAGTTTCGCGCGTTAGTCGATGGAGAGAGGTGTTGTATATAGCTGGTATGGAGATGAAGGAGGCCTTCAAGCAGCCTGTTTACTTCCTGGTTGTCCTGGTAGTGATAGGGTTGGTCCTTGAAGCGGCTAATGAATCTGGAGCTGGTATACTGGGCACATCGATGTTTCTGACGGCTGGCTCAATATCAGTAGCCGCCTTCCCCATGCTGGGTGGCCTATTATGCATGTTGATGCTGATGTTCGTTGCCGAGTCCTCTCACAGGGATAAGCGGACCCGGCTGGCAGAAATAATTCACGCGTCGCCAGTGCGCTCCTTCTCGATCGTCGCCGGCCGCTTTTTAGCAGGGATTGGGTTTGTAATTTGCGTATTGGCCATCGTAGTTGTGCTATGCGTATTTCAGCTCAGCGCGCAAGGCGCTGAATTTATGGCATTGAAACCGTTCTTTGTGGTATGGGGAGGATTGTTATTACCTACGCTAGTGTTGTGGAGCGCGGGTACACTGCTGATTGCGGGGCTGTCAAAAAACTGGGCTACTACCTACACGGTGAGTCTTCTTCTGTTGGGGTTCAGTATTTATGCAACCGGAAGGGGATGGGTGGATTGGTCGAGCAACTGGCTGCTGTGGGGGGCTTTGCGATGGAGCGATATGGGGGCGTTTGTTCAAGATGCCGATGCTCTCCTGTTAAATCGCAGTTGGGTGCTTGCGCTTTCAGCCTTGCTGTTATTCATAGCCGTGATGCGGTATCACCGGACTGACCCCGACCAGAAAAAAATCAAGGCGTTATTCGCTAGTCGAGCAGATGTTCTGAAGGGTGTTGGCCTTGTTCTAATCGGCATAGTAGTACTTGCATTGATAGGCTTCACCCGGTGGAATGTCCACAATGGGTTTCAAGGGGAGCGTGCAAAGCAGCAGGCGAAGGCCTACTGGCAAGAGAACATGCGTACCTGGCTCAATTACCAGGCTCCAGATCTCGTCTTTATGGATGTCGATGTGGTGCTTGATCCTGTTGCAGGTCATATGGATGTTACAGGAAGCTATACCTTAGTGAATGGTACCGACTATCCGATCCACGTGGTGCCCTTCACAATGCCACCTGCATTCGAGAAGATAGGTTGGAGGGTGGACACAGCGAAAGTAGAGGAAGAAAACCGTGCTGGATTGCATCTCGTCCCCCTGGACGCATCCCTTGCGATAGGCGATACCGTTAAAGTCGGATTCTCTTACGAAGCTTATATCCCCAACGGTATGTCCCGCAATGGAGGGGCACTGTCGCACTTTATTCTTCCTTCAGGCGTATTGCTTTCCACAGCGAGGGGGGACTTCCTGCCCCTTCTGGGTTATGACGAGGGAAGAGGGATCTCATCTGAAAATAGCTATGAGGTCGCAGATAAAGATCCCCGGTTTATACACCTGAACCATCAAGGTGAAGAGGAGGGGCGTCTACCTTATCTGAGTCGTATACAGGTCACTGTTCCGGTGCAATATACCATAACGGCAACCGGTACAGAGGTGTCTCGATCCGAAGCAAATGGCATGCATACCGTGCTCTGGGAAACGCAATACCCCGTGACGGCCGTGAATGTGATGGCTGGTAAGTGGAGCGAAAAAAAGCAGGGGTCCAATGCCATCTACTACCATCCGGCCCACGATCAGAATATCGATACCCTGATGGATGCATTGGTTTCTGCACGCGATCGCTATTCCGAGTGGTTCTCGCCGTACCCCTGGGGATCGTTGCGGATCAATGAATTCCCCAATGTGGCCACGACGGCAACGGCGTATCCGACGAACATCAGCTTTTCCGAAGGCATGGGCTTCTTGACCCGCCCCGAAACTGAAGGCTACCAGGCATATGTCATCGCCGCTCATGAAGTGGCTCATCAGTGGTGGGGGCACTTCGTTTCTCCGTCCGAAGAGCCAGGGTCTGATGTGTTGACAGAAGCGATGGCCAATTATGCGACAATCCGCTTGCTGCAGGTTGAAAAAGGACCAGAGGCGAGAGACTCGTTCCTCGAATGGCTGGAAGAGCGCTACATGGCTGAGCGTCGTATAGACCGTGAACGGCCTTTAAGCAAGTCAACCCTGGGCTCGTCTGACGCAGAGACCGTTGTGTACCATAAAGGAGCGTTGGTGTTGTGGCAGATGCATCTGTACCTCGGGGCCAATCGAATGGACACAGCAATGCAGGCATTTATCGGGAGGTACGCGCTGCACACGGGTAGACGGCCCGGTTTAGATGATTTTCTTGCCGTGGTCAGAGAGCACGCGGAAGATCCCATCGGTTTTGACGTGTTTATTTCTAAATGGATTGAGTCTACAGGGTGGGAGCCGTTATATTGCGCTGATTGTTGAGTGAAAGACCGTTAAACCCAATACGTTACAGATATGCTACACGCAGTATTGACCGATAAGGCACCCAAACCCGGTGGGCATTATTCTCAAGCCATTGTCCATAATGGGGTCGTTTACGTCTCGGGACAATTGCCTATCGACCCTTTGACAGGCGAAAAGAACCAGGGAAGTATCGAAGAACAGGCCATGCAGGTATTGGACAATGTGCGGTCGGTGCTTGAAGCTGCGGGCTCAGACATGAACCACCTGCTGAAGACCACGGTCTATATCTCTGATATAGGTCTTTGGGGGCGATTCAACCAGGTGTACAAGGATGCTTTGGGTGACCATAAACCAGCGCGTGCCGTTGTGCCCACAAAGGATCTACATTATGGTTTTTTGGTCGAGATCGATGCGATAGCTGCCGTGAAGGAAGGGTAGGGGACCGAAATACATGGGACGATTAGAAAATAAAAAAGCCGTTGTTACCGGCGGGAGTAATGGGATTGGCAGGGCGATTGTTGAGGCCTTTTTGGAAGAAGGTGCCAGCGTGTTATTTACAACGCTAAGCGATGTCGAAAAAGCCCAGCAGATCGTTGATGCATACCCCCAAGATAGGGTGCGATTTATCCAAATGAATGCCTCTGAATTTGATAACGTCGCAAGGCTCTTTGAGGAGGCCGTTGGATTCCATGGATCGATAGACATCCTGGTCAACAATGCAGCCAGCATCACGCGTACTGGTTTTCTGGATCTAACCCGTGAAGAATATGAGGTTGTCATGAACACCAACGCCCGCTTCCCTTTCTTTGCCACCCAGGTATTTGCAAGGCACATGGTGGAGGAAGAGGTCCTGGGTAGCATCATCAATATTAGTTCGGTCAGTTCGTTCTCTGCCATCAGTAAGATGGCCCACTACCAGTGCAGCAAGGCCTCGCTTACCATGCTGGGCAAAAGCGCCGCTTATGAGTTGGCGCCTCATGGCATCCGAGTAAACACCATTTCTCCGGGACTTACGGCATCAAAGACGAACCGTAATCAATGGGAAGGTAATCCCGACTTATGGGCGGAGCGCTCACGAGGCATCCCATTAGGTAGAACAGGATTGCCCCAAGACCATGCCGGAGCTGCCGTGTTTCTGGCGAGTGATGAGTCGAGCTGGGTGACTGGGATTGATGTGATTATTGATGGGGGGCGATCTGTGCTTTAAGGGGAGCGCGCGTTTTTGCTGTTCGCGTTCAAGCAGCCTTCGAGGAATCCATTGCGCACGCGACTCGTTGTGAGGCGGAGTGGGAAAAGGGGAAGCTGAATGCTGCGGAGAGCGAGGGTATTTAATCTTTTACTCCCTTCTATCTAAACTCTCCCGGTAAAGGCCCGTATAACAACCTGTTATGATTTGTCTGTAGAGTGACTTCAACCATTGTTTGATCTGCCAGCTTATGCAAAACCAATCAGATTTTGAGAGAAAATATGCAAAGGCGATAGAAGAGCTGAGTAACAAGACCCATTTATCTTCGCGCTATGGTCATCGTGCGATTGATAAATTTCGTGTACAACTCGGACTCAGACCGCCGTACTACAATTCGTTTAGATCCAATTTCCTCTGGTCTGCCTTATTTATGTCATTAGTAATGGTGATTTCCGGGTGGATTGCTGGATGGAGTACCGATTGGAGTTTTTGGCAGACGATGTACCCACCAAGCCTGACGATATCTATACTCAGCCTCGTTGCAGGGGTCGTGATGGGATTATGGCTAGCGCTACACACGCGGTTTTTTGCGCAAAACCATAGTTTATCAAGGTGGAGTGATTTATAAGATGTATCATGAGCATTGAAAGAGCGCAAGAGCGATTCAAGAATCACCTCAACACAATTGTGTTCACGATCTTGGCATTACCTCTCTTTATCTATGGAATGTATTGCATAGAAGCGAAGAAGGCGATTAGCACTTCAGTGGCAGCCGGAGTCGTGTATGGCTCCAGTGCCGTAGGTACGGGATTGGTATATGTAGGATTGGCTGGCTTGTTGTTTTTCGGATTGGCGTTAAGGGATAAAGAGGAGAAGCCTATTTTCATCTTCCGAGCTTTCGGTTTTATTATAGCCGTTGGCTGCATTTTAGTAGGCATTCTTTATTTCGGGTTTGTATAGTGATGTTTGCTCTTCTTTTGCACAATGAACCAAGGTAGCAAGAGCGTATGATTGATCGGTCATAGAACGTATTGTGGTCGCTTCAATAATACGGTCTTTATCGGATACTTGATCATTGAAATAGCGATCAACCTTAGCCCCAATGGCGTTGCTCCTATACTTAATGTATTTGTGAAGAGAAATAGGATCCAATTTAAAGACCAATCAGTTTCGCTGCGAAAGCGAGTTTACCTTCAGAGATGAGGAAATGGTAGCAGGAGAGTGAGTTGTCGAAATCCGATTAGTTAACAACAAGGGTATAGTTAATGCGAGAGATAGCGCGCCTTAAAGATTTCGTAGAGAACATAGAAGAACTTATGGATATGTGGGGGAAAAATACATCGACCACATACCCTTGGTTTCGCGGTCAGGCAGACGAGTCTTGGAAACTGTTGCCGCGCCTTTATAGGGAGGGGGAAGTTGCTGATCGGGAGCGGGAAATGGTCAGGGATTTTGCATTAAGAGCAAATGCGTTCTTACCTACCGAGCCCCAGAGCTACATGGAGAGGCTATTTGTTATGCAACACCATGGAATGCCAACCAGGCTTCTGGATTGGTCAGAAAGCTATCTCATCGCTTTATTCTTTTCTGTGGAAGATACCAGGAATACTAATAATGGTGCGGTATGGGTAATGGGACCTGCGAATTTTAACAAAAAACTAGGCCTACATGAACATACCGTCCCAATGAGCGATGCCTCTGTTTTTTCTGAGTATGAGATCGATATTAGTGCTAGACGAGGTGATTCGTCAGTTGAAGCGGAGGAACCTATCGCTGTTCGGCCTCGGCGAAGCACACCTCGTATAGTGGCTCAAAGAGGTATGTTTACAATTCATGGTAACCAGCCCAAAAGCCTAGAGAAATACTGTGACATGTATAAGTCCCAAAAGATATTACATAAGATCATAATTGCAGGCAGTGCCAAAGAAAAACTAAAGAGAGAGTTGCTTTTATCAGGGGTTTCTTATTCCTCTTTATTTCCAGACTTGGACGGCTTAGCCGAGGAGATATCTTATAGATACTCTTGAGTTGAAAGTAAACGAGGTATTAGAACGTGGCAGGGTTGCCCTATTTTTTTTAATCCCTACTCCTGGTGGTGGTTACACGGACTCCAACATCTTACGAGATCTCAGTCAAAGACGCGTCAGATGGAAATCTTTAAAGGCATGAAACCCACTCGATGCATACTTGTACATAGGCTATATAATTAATTTATATAGCAACCCACTCCGTACACGTATATGTTGCCCAAACCACTCGTTACCGCCTCTGTGCGGCCCATCATGTTGACCTTGCTGAGTGAAGAGCCGATGTATGGTTATGGCATCATTCAGCGTGTACATACGCTTTCTGAAGGCCAGATTCAATGGCCGCCTGGGAAACTGTACCCACTGCTTCATAGCCTGGAAAACAAAGGATTAATCGAGGCATTCTGGAAGCCTTCGGAAGAAGGGCCTGATCGCAAGTACTATCGCCTTACTGCACAAGGTGAGGCCGCTCTGGCTAGCGAGAAACAGTCCTGGCTCGACCTTAATGCCATTCTGGTACGCCTATGGGGGCCGGATTTGCAGCTTCAGCCTGGCGGGTGAGAAGGTATGAAGAAACCATTCGATTTAAATTCTGCCATCTCTGCATGGCGGCATTTTCAATCACAAACCCATCGATTCCTTGAAGAAGATCTTGATGAGCTGGAGGTACATCTGAGGGCTCATACTGATGACCTTCAACAACAGGGCTGGTCGCAGGAAGCGGCATTTAGGGAAGCTGTGCACTCCTTGGGTGATCCGGGAGAATTGGAAACCGAGTACAGCAAAGTTCGCTGGAGCACATTGAAACACCGGCGTAAATTGACGGACGAACTCAGGTGGAGAGGAGCCATGCTCAGGAATTACATAAAAATTGCCCTTCGTTCACTCCTCCATAAAAAGGGGTATGCACTTCTCAATATTATTGGGCTCGCTATCGGGATGGCTAGCTGCCTGATCATATTTCTGTATGTGACCTATGAAACGAGTTTCGATCAGTTCAACACCAAGATAGACCGGATTTACAGGGGTGGATTTGAGATTACAAGGAATGGGGAAAGGCAGCACATACGGGGTGAAACGGCCTTTAATCTTGGGCCAACAATGGCAGAGGACGTTCCGAATATCATCCAATATGCCCGTATTCAACCCAATTATGGAAGTGCTGTATTTTCTGTTAAAGAAGGCGGTAAGACCAAAACGTTTAAAGAAGATAGTGTGATCTACGCTGATTCGTCCTTCCTTGATCTGTTTGATTATCCGCTCATAAACGGTGACAAATCCCGGGCGCTTGCAGATCCTCGTACTGTACTTATATCAGCATCGATGGCTCACAAATACTTTGGGGATGCTGATCCTTTGGGGAGGACGCTAGATTTTAATGGGTGGGTTAGAGGTGTGTATACGGTCACTGGTGTTTTTGCAGATGTACCAGCAACGTCGCACCTGCCCTTCGATTTTCTTTTGCCTATGCACGATTTGTTGCGCCTGAGGAGGTTCTCAAACCCGGAAAGGGGCTGGGATCGCCTATCCTTTGCTACCTACTTTGAAATTGCACAGGGAGCGGATATTGAGACGGTTGAGAACGCGATCACGCGTACGTATTACGAACATAGAAGCGAAAATCTAGCTGCTTCCAACACCGAGCTTAACGCCCATCTGCAGCCTTTGAGCGACATTCATTTGAATGCAGACATCTCAGGGCCTATCGCCATTACAGGTGATCGGAAAAAGGTGTATTTCTTTCTACTAATCTGCCTGGTTACATTTCTCATTGCTCTCGTGAATTACGTGAACCTGGCCACTGCGCGAGCAACAGACCGGGCCAAAGAAGTGGGCGTTCGCAAGGTAGTGGGAGCCCAGAAAAAGCAACTCGTTGAGCAATTCTTGACAGAATCCCTGGCGATTAATGGTATTGCATTGATCGTAGCCATTGCGCTATCGCTTGCCCTGGTCCCCGTTTTAAATCAAATAGCCGGCATCCAGCTTTCACCGTGGGATTGGATGACTGTCCCATTCTTCCTGTTTTTTCTGGTAGTCATTATTCCTTGTGTGTTATTGGCCGGTTTTTATCCAGCCTTCATCCTGTCGTCGTTTAAACCCGCTACGGTATTCAATGCAAGTGCTCGCACCCTAAGATTGAGGAAAACATTGATTGTTGTACAATTTGCAGCTTCGATCATCCTGCTTATAGGCACTTCGGTTATTTACAGCCAACTCTCGTTCATGAGAGAGAAGGACATGGGGTTTGAGTTGGATCAGGTTGTTGTTGTTGAAAACCCAAGGATAAGGGGGGCTGTGGGGCGATGGGCTTCTGACATGGCAACGCTTAAAAACAAACTACAGGAATTGCCTGCTATAAGTACTGTGGGCTTATCCAGCACAACACCAGGAGGAGGGTTTAACTGGTATTCACGCGCGTTCAAGGTAGCCGATGATCCTTCAGAAGGGAGCCCGGTACGGTCCATAACAGTGGATCATGATTTTATTGATGTCTACGGATTGGACATCTTAGCTGGCGAAGCCTTTCGCGAAGGCATGCCCTTATCGGATGCAGAAAATCCCTCAGTGCTCGTAAACGAAAACCTTGTTCGCCGCCTTGGATTTACGTCAAATGAAGAGGCGGTTGGTCAGCAGATCGCTTCAGTACGGGGCGGCCCGTATACGATCCATGGTGTCGTAAACAAATTCAACTGGTCGTCTGCACATATCTATTCCGAAGCGGTTATCCTGTTTTACGAAACCCGGTACGGCGAGATTTCAATGGCTGTGCAGGCCGGTAAGCTGCCTGAGGTTCTGCCTGTTGTCCAGCAAATATATGAAGATCTGTTCCCTGGGAATCCATTCCTCTATCATTTTGCGGATGACGTTTTTGATGCTCAATATAAATCTGACCAGACATTTGCTTCACTCTTTGCGCTCTTTGCTGGTCTTGCCGTCTTTATTGCGTGCCTAGGGCTCTTTGGGCTGGCTTCTTTTGAAGCATCCCGGCGGACAAAAGAAATTGGCGTCCGGAAAGTATTGGGTGCGTCCACCGGAAGCCTGATAGGTATGCTCTCCAGAGATTTTCTGAAACTAGTCGGTGTAGCCTTTTTTATAGCGATACCCGTTGCCTATATAACCATGAATCGATGGCTTGACGGCTTTGCCTACCACATACAAATGGGACCTGGTATCTACCTGTTTGCAGCCCTCGTTACCTTGATGATTGCTTCGCTGACTATTTCATTCCACACGGTTAAAGCAGCTCTTGGGAATCCTATCAAAGCATTGCGTTATGAGTGATCGTGAACGCAGGTGCACCTCAAGTTCGTAAATGAATCTCTTCATTTAATCTCTCTCTATCCAAGTCAATATGCGTATTCGTACTACAGTAATATAGTCCCGATACAGTTTCCTAGATACCATGATGCAGG
>JAHQVL010000296.1 GCA_019634345.1 Rhodothermaceae bacterium | reverse complement strand
TAGTTGCACAGTCTACAGTAGTGCCAGCTGAAGCTAAATCGGACTCAACCACAATGTGGCATGTTGTAACCCTCAATGAAAACGAGTTTTTTGGTGTAATTACAGAGCGGACCTTTGAGTACATCCGGTTGGATACTGAAACGTTAGGTGAGATCAATATCCCGATCGAACAAATCAAGCAAATGAAGATCGTTGAGGATATGCGTATTGTCAATGGTGAAATTTGGCCTGAAAACGCGCAGGCAAGTCGTTATTTTTTAGGCTCGAATGGAATGGGAG
Organism: Rhodothermaceae bacterium; assembly: GCA_019634345.1. Classification (GTDB taxonomy): domain Bacteria; phylum Bacteroidota; class Rhodothermia; order Rhodothermales; family JAHQVL01; genus JAHQVL01. The sequence goes on along the minus strand of JAHQVL010000296.1, from coordinate 30,753 downwards.
TGCGCCGGGGGCAAGGGTATTTCCACAATATATGGATCTTCTTTAATCAAATAACTTTTGGTATTACAGATTTTGCTTCCTTAGGTGTGGGTATGGTTCCCATAATTCCTTCCGACAGTTTTCCTCTTTGGCTTTCCCCCAAGTTATCTATACCACTAGCAGGGAAGGATGGTTTGGTTCATGTGGGTGTTGGGGCGATGTTAGGTAACTTGATACGATTTCAAGGAGATGGATTTGGTGTGACATTTGGCTCAATGACAGTTGGTACTCGCGATATAAATGCTAGCATAGGGCTTGCGAAAGGGTTCGATGAGGGTGAACTCAGCGATCAATCAATGCTAACATTTGGAGCGATGGCTAGAACATCGAAGAGATCTTATGTTATGGTGGAGGGTTTGTTATGGGATCTGGATAACGAAGCAGAGGGCGGTATTTTGATTGGAGGCAGAAGTGCTGGTCGACGCTTAACTCTGGATTTTGGTTTAATTATTCCTGTTATCCAAGGCGGGACTGCATTCATGCTTCCTTGGTTAAGTGTATCTGCGCCCTTTGGGAATTAGCTCTTCAACCAGGATGCAATCTGCTTTGCAAAGTAGGTGAAAATTACGGAAGCTCCTGCGCGGCGAATAGCTGTCGTTGCTTCAAGGACAGCCGCTTTTTCATCCAGCCAGCCAGCTTGTACAGCTGCTTTGATCATCGAGTACTCCCCACTGACGTGGTAAGCAGCTACAGGGACATCAGATTCCATCGATAGCCGATGGATAACATCCAGGTAGTTGATTGCTGGTTTCACCATCACCATATCAGCTCCTTCCTCAAGATCGATGTGCAATTCGCGAAGGGCCTCTTCACCATTCGCCGGATCCATCTGATAAGTTTTTTTGTCCGTTGGTACGCCATCCAGTGCTTTAGGTGCAGAGTCGAGTGCTTCACGGAAAGGCCCATAATAGGCAGACGCATATTTAGCAGTATAGGATAGAATGGCTACGTTGATGTGCCCGGCTTCATCAAGGCGTTCTCTGATCGCCATAACACGACCGTCCATCATGTCTGAAGGGGCGATGATGTCTGCGCCGGATTCTGCGTGAAGAACAGCCATCTTAGCTAATACAGCCAGCGTGGTGTCGTTATCAATAACCCCGCCATCAACAATCCCATCATGCCCATCTGACGAGTACGGGTCAAGTGCAACGTCGGTGATAACCAGCAAGCCGGGACATGCCGACTTTACAGCCTGTATCGCTTTGGGGTAGAGTCCCTTTTCATTCAAGCATTCTGTTCCATAGGGATCCTTCAGTGAGTCTTCAATGGCTGGAAACAGAGCGATTGCAGGGATTCCGAGGTCATAGATTTCGTTCACTTCTTGCAAGAGCACATCGATGCTCAATCGGTACTGCCCGGGCATCGCATCAATTGGATCCTTGATTCCTTTGCCATCCACAATAAATAAAGGAGCTACCAGATTATCGACAGAAAGCCTGGTTTCTCTGGCTAGCCGGCGTATTCCTTTTGAAGCGCGAAGCCTGCGTGGTCGCTTAGGCATCAAGAATGGGAAAGTGGTTTCCATATACTCAGTTCAGCTAGAGACGTATTCAATTCTGTATTCAATTATCCTTAGAGGGTATCGGGTTTTAGAGCTGAGGTCATCAGATAATCCCTAACCCGAAACCTGAAACCAATCAGATAGCATCTATCTGATTGTAGTTATATCTTTGCCTTTTTCTTCCAGGTTGGGCCATTAGGTGTGTCTTTGACTTCGATACCCATTTGGTCCAACTCATCACGAATCTCATCGGCACGGGCATAGTCTCGCGCATTACGGGCTGCCTGGCGTGCCTCTAGCAGGTGTTCTACCTTTGTAGATAGCGTGTCTTCGGTTGTCGCAGTCGCTGGATTGTATCCGTTGTCGTATTTGAACAGGCCCAGCAGTGCATTGGTTTTATCTAACCATGCTTTCACCTTTTCAGCTGATGCTTTCGATAGCGTCTCCTGCTTGGTTATCAGTTTGGATCCCTCAAGGGCTGCAGAGATCGCTAGAGGCGTATTTAAGTCGTCCAGCATTGCATGGAGTGTGCGTTCGTAGCAAGAATCGAGAGCATCTCCCAAGGTGTCCGGTGCGTCATCCCCGTTTTTTAAGCCTTCTTCTGCCACCTTTTCGACCGCCTGAAAACGCTCGACATTCTGAATACAATCACTCAGTGTTTTAAACGTGAAGTTATACGGCTTTCTGTATTGGCCGCTAATCAACGCGAGACGCACAGCAAACGGATTGATGTTTCTACCGCCTTTGGATTCTGGGCCCGTTAGATCACGTACCGTGAAGAAGTTGCCTTTACTCTTCGACATCTTCGCTCCTTCCACCTGCAGGAATCGCGTGTGGACCCACATATCTGCAAAGGGTTTACCGGTTAGTCCCTCGGATTGGGCAATTTCGCACTCATGATGGGGGAAGATCAAGTCTTCACCACCGCCGTGCAAGTCAAAATGTTCGCCGAGGTATTGCATGGACATCACAGAACACTCGATATGCCAGCCGGGAAAACCTCTTCCAAAAGGACTATACCACTGCATCAAATGTTTGTCATCCTTTTTCCATAGAGCAAAGTCCCTGGAGTCCCGTTTGTTGGGATCGACTACAATGTCACGAACGCTTTCCTCCAACTGATTTGCCTCTCTGTTGCCGGAAAGCTTGCCATACTCTTTGAAACTGCCTACATCAAAATAAACCGCGTCCGCCGTCTCATAAGCGTGCCCTTTTTCGATGAGCTTCTCGATCGCCTCGATTTGCTGCGTGATATGCTCGGTTGCTCTAGGGCGGACGTCTGGCTCCAGAAGGTTGAGGATTTGCCAGTCCAGGTTGAGTGCATCGGCATAGTAGCGAGCCAGGTCGTATACGTTCGCAAATTGTTCGCCTTCTTTGGACTTAAGCGCCTTGGCCATTTTGTCCTCCCCGCCAGCGTCTGCTACATCATCTTCTGTAAGATGGCCTACGTCTGTAATATTGCTTACGTAGCGAACATCCCAGCCAATCGCACGAGCTGTTCGAACAATCAGGTCAGAGGTGATAAAGGTCCTGAAATTACCAATATGCGCATAAGAGTAGACGGTGGGACCACAAGAGTACATGCGAAGGAAATTGGAGTCTTGCGGCTCAAGCGGTTCGAGTTTTCCTGTAAGGGTGTTTTGAAGCAGAAAGGGAGGATGCGACGCCATGCGTTCCTTTTAGTTAGCTGTGGTCCTGTATAATAAATCGGTTATACTTTAGCGGGTCCGTTGGGGTCCGGATGAAGAACACTCAGTACACCATAAAGGAAGCAGTGTTTGATTGCGGGTCATCAGGTTCTGACAACTTCCCAGGCCAGATGCTTCAATTGAGGTACGATCAGTTTCTCCATGGCGAGCTTAACCGCGTTGGTAGAACCGGGTGTAGAAAAGATCAGTGTGCTCTTGTATAACCCTGCAGTGGCGCGAGACAGCATAGCAGCAGCACCGATTTCTTCATAGGAAAGCATGCGAAAGAGTTCTCCAAATCCGGGAAGGTTTTTTTCGAGCCTGGAAGAAACGGCTTCGAAGGTCGTATCCCGTTTGCTGATACCCGTTCCGCCGTTAAACAAGATGGCTTCAGCGGTATCCGTGATGGAATCTAGGAGGGTGCCGATTTGATCAGGTTCATCAGGAATGATTTGATAATGGACCAGCTCAAACCCTTTTTCTGTGAGGAGGGACTTCATGAGCGCACCGCTTTTATCGGTCTCTATAGTACGCGTATCGCTCACTGTGATAACTGCACAGCGTACAGGCGTTTTGCGGGATAATTCTTGGTGCTCAATGTGGCTCATGGGCGTTGCTTTCTGACGTCGATTCTCCAAACCATCTTGGAGGGTCGTACCCGTGGCCACCCCATGGGTTGCATCGCAATATGCGATAACTGCCCAGAATAACTCCTTTGATTACGCCGTACTTTTTGATCGCCTGTACTGCATATTCAGAGCAGGTTGGTTGGTATCGGCAGGAGGGAGGGAATAAGGGAGATAGGAACCGCTGGTAAAACCGAATGAGGCCGACAAAGAGTGTGCTGGGGAGCTTGATGAGCGAGCGAATCATGGTAGGGTAATCAGAGATAGCGTACCCTTGGTTTTAGTGGGTTCCAGGTTCCAGGTTCCAGGTTTCAGGTTTCAGGTTTCAGGTTTCGCGTTGGGTGGTTTTGCTATTTGCCTTTTGAGGATACGCGGGGGCGGCTTGGGCGCGGAACCCGTCCGCTTGGTTTCCAGCGATCCCTGAATGATGTTTTCTTAGATGCGGGTTTAAGGCGCTCTCTTGTTTTTTCTTGAAATGCGTTGATCTGATCCTTAGGTGTAGTTTCCAGTGCCATGAATGGATCGAGGGATTCGTCAATCTCTTCATAGAACAAGAACCTGTTTGGATCAATCTCAGCGTTGTCCATGTCGAGCGGAGTAGCCCTTTTCGCCCATGGAGGCGTCTTTCCTCCCACCATTGAAACGGGACTATAAAAATGACGGGTTTCAGCAGATATCGGCCGGTTTAAAGGATCTGCCTGATATACATCCAGAGACACCTCGAGCGCTTGCAGCCAGGCCTTTGATGTCGAATTTGCGTTCAAGCTTAGAATGTGGGTCCTTCGCGGAGAAGGGGTATTAAATGCGCTAAACTGCAAGGGTTCTAGCACCACCTCTCTGTAGGAGGATCCTCGGTAGCCTGTGTCTACGCGATTACGCACAACCCAGGCAATGATTTCCTGCTCGTGCTGGAGGTTGCTTTCAGAATACACGCAACGGGCTAGCCACAATACTTCGTCTTGTTCAAGAGGCACGAGCTGGTTTAACCGCTCTTTCAGCGTCTCAAAAGAAGTTAGTTGTCCAAAGGCAACGTGGACGAACAAGCATATACTGGCTGATAGAAACAGTCTTTTTTTCACCATATTAGGAAAAATTTAGCAATCCCAGATCTCATCTGTGATTGGTTTCGAGTTTGGGGTTTCGGGTTTTGAAGGAATGTGTATGGGTTTCAGATTACATGATATTGAAGCTTTATTAACCCGAAACTCGAAACTCGAAACCCGAAACAGGGTTACCCAACCCTTGTTTGTGAAATGCTTACTACATTACGCGAAATGAATCCTACTGTGCTCATTGAGCAAATCAAATACAATGCCGATGGTCTTGTAACTGCCATTGCGCAGGATCACGAAACCAAAGAGATCCTGATGTTGGCCTACATGAATGAACATACGGTTCGGCAGACTCTTGAGACTGGAATTATGACTTATTGGAGTCGGTCTCGTCAAAAGGTGTGGGTCAAAGGCGAGAGCAGTGGTAATACGCAGATAGTTAAGTCTATCTATATCGACTGTGATGGAGATGCTCTTCTTTTTTTAGTTGACCAAATTGGAGATGCAGCATGCCATACCGGAAAAGTGTCCTGCTTTTACCGAAAGTTTGAAGGCGATGATTTCACTGAGGTTGGCCGACAAGTATTTGATCCGAATAAGGTCTATGGAAAGTAAATGGCCTGGCTTTCGCAAAGTATAACGAATGGCCCCTGAACGCTGAGTGAAATGGCTTTATTCTTTGAAAATAGGCTGAATTCGCCTTTTTTAAGAGTATAAGTGATTGCTTAGTAAGTAGAGGTGACTGATTTTATGTTGCAAAATGTGACAGAATGCGTTCAGTGTCAACGTACGCTGAATTGTGACCGATGAACTGATAGATAATTAATCCCAGCTACAATGCAAACCAAACGATTACTATACCTCCTCCTTCTTCTTCTATTCACCTCTCCAGCATTTGCTCAAGATGAGGAAGTGCCGGAAGATTCAACAGCATGGAAAACGAACCTAACTGCCATTCTTGCTGGAAGCCAGGCATCTTATGATAACTGGGTTGAGGGGGGAATAAATTCTCTTGCTTTTACTGCTAGCCTCAATGGAGATGCCGTCCGCACCACGGAAAGTTGGATTACGAAGCACGAAGCTCGTTTTGCGTTAGGATCTCTAAAGCAAGATTCCCTTGAGTTTCGGAAAGCAGATGACTTGATACAGCTTTCTTCCACCTTCCAGTATAAGAACGCCACCAACTTTGCGAAATGGAATCCAACGGCTTCGTTCACTCTTCGGACGCAGTTTGCTGAGGGATTTGATTATAGTTCTGATCCTGAAGTCAAAGTGTCTTCTTTCTTCTCACCGGCCACATTGACACAGACGCTTGGTTTTACCTATCAGCCTCAAGAGTGGTTTTCCTGGCTTATTGGTGTTGCCGCTAAAGAAACCATCGTAGGCATCGAAAGCCTTCGTCCCAACTATGGCAATGAGCTCGACGAGACGGTTCGCCTTGAGTCTGGGTTTGATTCGACAATGAAGTTGAACCGAGACGTGTTCGAAAATGTGAACCTGCAATCAAGTCTAGCCATTTTCGGTGCCTTTAATGCTTTAGACGAGCCTGACGTTCGTTGGGAGAACCTGGTAACGATGACGGTAAACTCATGGCTTACCGTCAACTTTGAATTTGTCACCTTCTATGATCTCGATCTCAGCGATCAGGTCCAGCTCAAGCAGGTGCTCTCTACTGGTGTTTCTCTTAGCATTCTGTAGATATTAAACGGATATCGATTGTTGCGGCCTTCTTGGATTTTGATCTGGGAAGGCCGTTTCTCAATCTATCTTTACCATTCTCCTGCTCCGCACCCCTTCTTCTGTTTCAAGGACGAGATGGTACGTTCCATTTGCGAGGTTCTGGCCATCCCAGCTCAATTCATAACTTCCTGTGGAGGCAAAGGGAATTGAAGCTAGCGTCTCAACACGTCGGCCTAGCATATCATACAGAGTAAGGGAAACAGCTCCAGGAGTAGCTAAAGAATACCGAATAGTTGTTTGTCCCTGGAAGGGGTTAGGATAGTTCTGGTCCAGGCTAAAGGCATCTACAGGTCTGTCTTGCTGGGCAGTTGAAGTGGATACACTTTCCTGGATTGACAGGTTGTCTATCGCCCATCCCCAGCCGTTTACATTTTGATCAGCAAAGAGGCGGAAGCGAAGTTGGATTTCCTCTCCTGCCGCAAAGGTATCGAGTAGATTAACCTCATGGGAGGTAAACAATGCCGGAGTCCCTGTCGCATTTTGGCTAAGAGCCTGCTCCCATGCCGGGTTGAACCGTGCGTCGTATCCATCGGCCAGCGAGGTCCAAAAAATACCGTCGTTGGTCCCTTCAAGTACTACGTAGTCGAAAAAATTAGCATCGCCAAACTGGCTATTTGTTGTACCCGTTTCAATGAGAGCGATGTCATCATATCGTATGATTGGGTCCTCATCGGATACGATAATAGGCACTAACAATCGGGCGATATGCTGAAGATCGTCTCCATAGGGATGAGCAGAATGAAGGGCCGTATCAAAGAAGCCTTCTGGGGTGTCTAATGAAAAGCCATCCAGGTCAAACGCATCCTGGTTGGTTGAGAAATCGGTGCTGAAAGAGAGTTGGGGCTCGAATCTTCTTAAGACCTGTAAGGAACGTGAACGAGACGAACTGGCTACCCCGCCCACATAAGAAACGGCTGTCAACGAAAGTGTACGGGTCTCGTTTACGCTTAGGGGAATGGAAACCTGTTGAAATATGCTGGTTGTGTTTGATTCAAGAGTGAGCAAGGGTACTCCGTCTATCTCAATAACCGTAGAGTCCGACGGTTGGCGTAATTGCACTTGAAAACTGGCTATATTGGATGTGGATACATGTTCATTCGAAATAATTGGACGTAACAGGGTCGGCGGCGGTTCATATCCTTGCAATTCGGGAAGACTGACGCTCCATATACCTCTTCCGTGAGTAGCTAAGACGACTTCGTCATTAACGATACGCATCTGCCAAATGGATACAGAAGGCAATCCATTTTGCGCTAACTGCCAGGATTGTCCTCCATCCAGGGATTCAAATAACCCGATTTCCGTGCCGGCCCACAACGTGTTTTCATCAAAGGGCATGGCCAGCACGCAATACGTCGCCACATCTGGAAACCCATTGGAACTGCTCGTACTTGAACCAAATCCTGTGAGGTCCGTCCAGGTTTGTCCAAGGTCCGTGGTTCGTAAAATCTTTGGTTTATTTGCATAGGAGAACGTGGCGTAGGCTGTATTGGGATCCGTTGGATGGGTATCTAAGCCTGTAAGTGGCCCCATGGAAGCGAGGTCGTAGGGCTGTGTGGACGAGAAGGAGGTAGCTCCATTTGTAGATACATACAAGGTGCTGTCTCCAATCAAATGAGAGCCGGCCCAAATGACGTCAGGAGAGGCCTGTGAGACGCGAACGATGCCATTTCGCCGTGTAGTTTTCTGGGCCCAACCTTCGGGCTTGAGTAATTCCCAACGGCTTCCAAAATCTTCTGAAATCAACACACCGATGCTGTCCACCCCTAAGACCAGATCCGGGTCCTGGTTGGATTTTGCCAGGCGGGTAATAAACGGGCCTCCTGCTCCAGGCACGGACAGCGTCCTCCACGATATGCCGGTATTGGTGCTTTTTAAGAACACATTGAACTGGATGGTACTGAGCATCTTTGTAGGGTCCGTGTAGTGCCAGGCCATTTCAAATCCATCGCCCCCTGTTGTGCGCCGCCAGTCACTAATGGCATCTGGGCTTGAAGAAACATTTGGAGACATCCAGGAGCCATTGTCCTGAGTGCCACCCACATAGCGTGGAGATCCGTTCATTTTGTCGACACCGTAAAACTGGGTCGTATTCAGGCCTATGAGAGGCGTGTTGGTGGTGCCTCTTCCGCCTGGGGCTTGCGAAAAAGACTCACCGGTCTGGGTGAATGTAGCACCCGCATCTAGGGAATAAGCAAATCCACCATCGTTTGCATTGAGAAATAAGAAACTGTTGGTAGAGGAGTCAACGGGCACCAGCGTAATGCCGTGGTGATCTACATGGACACCTTTTGCATTGACTCCTGGATATTGATTGTATGCATCGGTTACGGGGCTGATCACTGTCCGTAGGTCGGGCTGGAGCGTTATTCTCATCAAGTCAATACCGCCTGTATAGACCACAAACTCATCGTAAGGATGAACGGCTATGGTATTTCCATACCAGCCCTGTTGCCCCAACCAGTTAATGTTATTCCCGTTTGCGGCCTCCGTCAATGTCCAGTCCTCACCGCTGTTGCTTGAAACATATAGGCGAGCTCCAGCAGGTACTGTTTGGGCGGCGATATAAATCCTTGAGGGATTAGTAGGTGAGATAGCCAACTCCATTCGCCAGGTGCCAGAGGGAGCCGAGAATACTTCTGTCCATGTTCTGCCAGCGTCGGTAGATTTTAGGATCGAGCGGCCGCTCACGGATGCATATTGGATATCAAAGGAATGGGGTGAGGCAATAACTTGTTCTACTCGCCCTCCAGTCAAAACCCCTTCTGATGTGTAGGTTTGGGTCCATGTGGCACCGCCATCAGAAGACTGGAATAGATAGGAAGATTCTGTCAGATTTGCATTCCTTATTCCTTCAGCTGAAGCGACTACCACGAGATCTGGGTTATCAGGATGAACAATCACCCGCATTACGTTCGTAAATCGCACATCATCTGCAGTAGAAGGAAGTTGGATCCAGCTAAGACCTCTGTCTTCTGATTTCCATAGTCCTTGTCCGTATACCAGTGTGCGACCAAATCCTTCGCCTGTGCCGGCATAAATGACATCTGGATTACTGCGGGGTATGGCTAAGGTCGTTGTAGCCAGGTTGGTTAGAGTGCGGGTTAGATTCGTCCAGGAATTTCCACGGTTTTCTGTTTTCCATACCCCTCCGCTGGCCGTTCCGATATACCATGTATCGAGTGTGGGGTCAGAGGGGTCGGGGAGTACCACGCGTGCCCGTCCTGTTACATTAAAGGGTCCTTGCTCAATCCAGGGAAGCGAGTCGGCCGCGGCTCTTTTTCCAAGAGAAGCCGTGCTCGATACATTCTGCGCCTTCAGCAGGGCATTAATCTGGTAATTGGGAGGGTATTCAGGGACAGCCTTCCCAGAGGGCGTCCGGATACTTTGATGATAGAGCGCATATTCGCCGGGATGGGCCATCTCCCAGATGTCTTGAGCAATCTCAATATGTTCTGTAGCGGGGTTTTGGGAGGGTAACGCGTAAAGCCGGATGAGAAGTAAAACGAGCAGGGAGGCAGAAAGAAAGAGCAAAAATCGCAAAAAGGACATGCGTATAAGGCCGGCTGTTCTAAGTAGATTGTCGTTACTTTTTGTTAAGTACACCTATGTAATGATACACATCTATGGTGTTGGGTACTTAACACACAGGATGGGTGTAAAACGATTGGGCAAAATCACAAATCAATAAACGACAAACAATACAACATCGGCACAACATACATTCTCCTTAGTGTATTCACTAAAAGCAGGGCTCTAAATCCTGGCATTCAGGGACGGAGAAATCAGAATTACCCGGTCCTGGTTGGCATGGTTTGTTGGAAATATAGCCGATTTGTGTTAGAGTAGAACCTGCAAGGCGAAGGGCGAAATCAACACTGTATCCTGACCCAAAGAAGCCAAGTCCATTTTCAATGTTCGAAAAGGTACCCGGTTGGACTAGCAGACTTTCATCAAAATCCGCTGCATTTCCAGGCGGAACCCATGTCTCATCCCCAACAAATGCACGGAAATTAGCACCACGAATCGTAATGAACGGGGTTGTCAAGCATACGCCATCCATAGCCTGGCGAACCACTTCGAAGTCATTGCGCAAATTCGCTCGAATCTCCCAACCGCCATCGCTGCGGTCTTGCTCTCCTCGATACGAAACCAGGATCGGAACCCTGATGTCACTTTGACCGGAAATAGCAGGCTGTAATGCGACTGCATCATACAATATGCCAGCTTGTACAAGATTTGGAAGTTCCCCTTCAATGAAGATACCTGGCCGAAACAAGGTGCTGGTTGTTAACAGGCTAATATTTACCTCTTTGGGGATGGTTGTTTGCGATCGCGCCAACTCCCCAGATGAACCCTCGACTTCTAGCCGATATGTGTTTTCGTACTCGGGGGTAAAGTCTGCGGAGTAGATGAGGCCTTCGGTGGAGTCCGAGAACTCGACAGGCATTTGCCGCCAGACGGTTACAGTCCCTGATTCTTCGTGAATGGTCCTCACTTCGGCTTCCACGTTGACCAGGTCAACCTCAGTTATGCTTTCTGCTATAGGAATCACACGAAGAAGCTGCGTGGATGTGGAGGGATCTAGATAGCCGAATATAGTAAAGGGGCGCTCTTCACCAACAGACGGAGAAACCGAATCGTCACAGCCTGTCATTAAGACGAATGAGAGGAGAAAAAGGTAAATAGATACTCGCATATGTATAAAATCCAGGCTCAAAGCCGGTGGGTTAAAACTCTATTTTTGCACCAAGGGTAGGAATAATGGGAAGCTGATCTGTTTGCTCCAGCGTAAATACATCCAGGGCAAAGATATTCGTGCGATCGTACACGTTTATAACACCTGCTTGTAAGGTGAATTCCCCACCTTTGAAGTCCCAGGATCGATCGATAGATACGTCGAGCCTGTGATAAAAGGGGAGCTCCCCGCCGAACGGTTCATCGTAAATGACTCGAATCTCTCCAGGGTCTTCGCTTACGTCAACGGGCCCATCGAGAAACAGGTACTTATCAAATCCACGTACCTGGTTGAAAGGAACTCCGGACCCCAAATTCCATCGGGCGCTGACGTCAAATGCACCCAGCTTCACGTTGGCAAGCGCATTTATCTGGTGGCGGCGGTCATGAGAAGGCCGGAAGTCCAGGCTGGTTGTGCCATACCAGAGCTCAAGGCTTTCCTGCGTGGCTTGGTAGTTTACATAGGACAGTCCATAAGTCAGAAAGCCGTAGAAATTAGGGCGCCTGAATTCAAAACGTATGTCCATACCCTTCGTCGAGCCTTGGGCAAGTTGCAAATCGGTGTTCAAGACGGGGAAGGCCGTCCACTCTGCGATATAGAGATCCTTTAGCCACTTATAGTACCCTTCTACAGAGATTTCTAATCCTGGGGAGGGTTCAATGCGGTATCCCGTGATGAGATGCCAGCTTCGAGTCAGTTCCTCAAGAGGCGAATCCACCCAGGCCGTAAAGACATTGGTTGCGTCTCGGCGGTCGTTTAAGCCTGTTAACTCCTGATGGTACAATCCTGATGCAAAACTGACTTGATGAATGCCTTTTCTCCAGATGGCTCGAAGGCGGGGTTCGGGGAAAAAGCCATATTCGTCGAAAAAGAGGAACGTAAATCCTGGGCGTAATTCCCAGTTGTCACCAATCCCGATATTAGGATCAAGGTACAACCCGAATTTTGGGAGACGGCTATTGTCTCTTGCCAGGTTTTGATATAACCCTCCTAGTTCTGCGTTCAGTTTGGTTGTTCGAAGGTAGCCCCCATAGTTGAATTCAGTACGCCCCACGAAATTGGTAATGTTGATACCTGCATCAAAATCTTCAATGTTGGAGGTGCGTGTTGCTATACTTCGAGGCCCTAGCTCCATGTCTAACTTAGAGACAGAGAAATGGATAGTGGCCAGTAGGGGAGAGTTCTTCGGAAGCAAAAGCCACCTACCCCCCATAACCGTATTTTTCCAGCGGATCTCGTCCCGCGATGAGGCTTCCTGGTTATCAAGAGCGCCACGGTCGTAGGTATGCAAAAAAGTAAAGGTGATATGATTGTTCTCGGTGAGCTTAAAGAACGCTTTCCCAAAGATATCACCAAACTTGTAGGGTAACTCTTGATTTACGTATTGGGATGCAAACCGATCGATAACAGATTGGCGTACTGATGCCAGAATTGAAAGCCGATCTTTGAGAAGAGGGCCTTCTAAGCGAGCCGTATTCACGAAAGGGGCAAGAGATATTGCTTTTTCATGCTCTTTCAGATTGCCGTTTCTCGTTCTGACATCGATCACGGAAGAAAGCCGGCCCGAATACTGACTGTTGTAACCGCCCGCATAAATGTCTGCTTTATTTAGGACATCGCCCGAGAATGCTGAATAAAAACCCAGGAGGTGGAAGGGTTGGTATACATTCATTCCATCCAGGAGAACCATGTTGTGAGAAGGCTCACCTCCCCGGATAAACACCTGGCCGCCACGGTCGCCGAGTGAGATGACACCCGGCATTGTGGATAGGTACGATACAAGGTCTGATGTCACATCAGGAGACGGGATAAGTTCAAGGTCACCGGCTCTAACGGTTTGGAGACCAGCTGTAACGCGCGCTGCTCCCGTTTCTCGTTCAACTTCCACAAGCACTTCATCCAGTTCAGTGTCTCCCTCTTCAAGAGCAAAGCTGAGGTTGGTTACTCCAGATTCCTCAATGCGAAATTCGTCCGTGTACGTCTGAAATCCGATGAATGACGCTCTCAGCGTATAATTTCCTGCATTAAGCCTGGAAAACACATAAAAGCCGTCGTCATCCGATACCGTCCCAATAAAAGCGTCAGGGTCGCTTTCAATTGTCAGAATGACATTTACACCTTGCAACGGAAGGCCGTCTGTATCACTTGTGATAAACCCACGTATTGTCGATTGTTGAGCCAGTGCAACAGAATGTCCGAAACTAACACAGGCCACAACTAAAAGGCTCAGAGCCGCAAGGTGGGTAAATAATTTCATCTGGGGATTCAAATTTTTTCAAAAACAAGTGGGTAATGGTACTACAGGAAAGGGTTACGAGGCAATGCAAGAATAAATCAACATTCGAGTTTTAACATATTAGAAACAAAATTTTACAATTTTACACGGCTTTCAAATTAGTCTCTTTTTTACACCGCGCATTGAGAGTCTCCCCTGCAGGCTGTACTATATGTACTCCTATGTTCTGCCCCGTTGTTATGCGCGTAGCTCTTTTTGTACCCTGTTATATCGATCAATTATACCCACACGTTGCTGTTGCAACACTTGAGTTATTGGAGTCTCTTGGGTGTACCGTTGCGTTTCCTCTGGATCAAACGTGCTGCGGGCAGCCAATGGCGAATGCCGGTTTTGAGCATGTGAGTGCCAAGGCGATGTCTGTATTTATCGATAATTTCGACCTCTATGATTACATTGTGGCTCCTTCTGGCAGTTGTGTTCTTCACGTTCACGAACACATCAAAGCGCCAGATTCTTCAAGACCATTCAGTGATCGTGTATTCGAATTCTGCCAGTTTCTGATGGATGTATTGGAGGTAAAGGAACTGCCCGGTTCGTTTAATCAGAAAGTCGGCTTACATGAAAGTTGCCATGGGCTCCGGGGATTACGTCTTGGTGTGTCATCCGAACTGAGGAAAACACCCTACAGTAAACCGGCCCATCTGTTGTCGATGAAAAAAGGCGTGGAACTGGTACCCTTGACCCGTTGGGATGAGTGTTGTGGCTTTGGAGGTACCTTCGCTGTTTCTGAGGAAGCTGTATCTGTAAAAATGGGTAAAGACCGTATTCAAGACCACCTGGATCATGAGGTTGAAGTGTTAACAAGCACTGACATGTCCTGCTTAATGCACCTGGACGGGCTTATTAAGAAAGAGCGGATTCCCCTCAAAGTTATGCACATTGCGGAGGTCTTAAATGGTTAATCATGCAAAAAATGCTGAAGCCTTCAATCAAGACGAGGCTCGAACAAACTGGCATGATGAGACGCTGTGGTTTGTCAGGGAGAAGAGAGACAAAGCCTCGGGTCAGATTCCCGAATGGGAGGCTCTCCGTGAGCTTGCATCTGGCATTAAGGATCATACCCTGTCAAAGCTGGATGTGTACTTAGAGGAGTTTGAAAAGAAGGCAACCGAGAATGGGATAAAGGTACACTGGGCTGTGGATGCACAGGCTCACAATGAAAAGGTATTCGAAATTCTTTCGGATCATGGCGTCAAACGCATTGTGAAAAGTAAATCAATGCTTACTGAGGAATGCCATCTCAATCCCTATCTGGAAGAAAAAGGGATTGAAGTTGTGGACACTGATCTTGGTGAGCGGATCGTACAGTTAGCAGAGGATACTCCAAGCCATATCGTGTTACCGGCTATCCATTTGAAGAAAGAGGAGGTCGGCGAGGTATTTCATAACAGGATTGGTACGGATAAAGGGGCTAGCGACCCTTATTACCTGACTGAAGCAGCGCGCCAGCATCTCCGCCAGCAATTTCTAACGGCAGATGCTGCTATTACGGGTGTTAACTTTGCCATCGCAGAGACTGGAGGAATCGTTATATGCACAAACGAGGGGAATGCGGATATGGGCGTGCATACCCAGAACGTGCATATTGCTTGTATGGGCATAGAAAAGATTATTCCTAGAGCCGAACATTTGGGGGTTTTTCTGCGACTGCTAGCCCGGAGTGCGACGGGCCAGCATCTTACGGTGTATACATCCCATTTGCATAAACCTAAAGAAGGAAGTGAACTGCATGTGATATTAGTCGATAATGGCCGAACAGAGCAACTCGGCCGGCCTGACTTTAGGAATTCGCTAAAGTGCATTCGCTGCGGCGCTTGCATGAATACATGCCCGATATACAGACGAAGCGGCGGCCATAGTTATGGGTCTACTATCCCGGGCCCCATCGGAGCCATTTTGTCTCCAGGATATGATCTGGAAAAGTACAGCAGTTTACCCTTCGCATCCACACTCTGCGGCTCCTGCAGCGATGTATGCCCGGTGAAAATTGATATCCATACCCAACTGTATAAATGGAGACAGGTCGCAGGAGCTGAGGGACATATTGCTGGGAGTAAAAAGCGGGCTATGCGCTTTATGGGTATGGTGTTCGGATCTCCTCATTTTTATAGAAAAGTAGGACGATTAATGCGTCGAGCAGCGCGGTTCATGCCAAATAAATGGATCTATAATCGACGGAATGTATGGGGCAAGTCACGGGAAATTCCACCGATGCCCAAAGAGAGTTTTCGCGATTGGTACATGAAAAACAGGCTTGGAAATGGAAAGTAGGTCAACCATTCTTGCAGCAGTTCGGGCCAACAAGCCTGGAGAAGTGGCGTTACCCTCGATAAGGACAATCGAACGGAATGAAATCTCCAATTGTACCGATACGTTTAAGAACCTTGTCCAGGCTATTGGTGGCAAGGTTGAGGAAATCCAGTATAACGAGGTTCAGGAAACCGTCGAAAGATTATTTCCAGATGCCAAATACACCGCTTCTGGTACAAAACGGTATAAGGGGACGATTCAACTAGAACATATCACAGACCCAAAGGCATTAGAGAACCTGGATGTATTTGTATGCAGAGGTTTATTGGGTGTGGCTGAAAATGGGGCAGTTTGGTTACCTGAATCCGCTATTGTACATCGAGTGGCTCCCTTTATCACGCAGCATATGGTTGTTGTTCTGAACGAAAGTACTATCCTTGAAGACATGCACGCTGCGTATGACGAAATCGATGTGGCTGAGTACGGGTTTGGGTTTTTTATGGCCGGCCCTTCGAAAACAGCGGATATTGAACAATCGCTTGTACATGGCGCCCACGGACCCAGAAGCCTGACTGTGTTATTGCTTAAGACACTGTAATTTGAGGGTAAGGGATCGCGTGTAGACAAAGTACTGCGAATGCCTTAAACTATACGGCACATTTAAGCATGATAGCCTCATTATGAAACGAATTTTTCACACTCCTCTCTCTCTTTTTGTCCTTGTATTTTTTGTGTTGGCTGGTTGCCAAAATGGAGAAGAAGAGACGACTACGGACACAAGAACGTTAAATATGGTAACTGCAGTACCTTTTGGATCGATGCCAGATGGCCGTGAAGCGACCCTCTTTACACTGACGAACAGCTCTGGAATGGAAGTTCGGATTACCAACTATGGCGGCACCATTACGTCCATTCGAGTACCAGATCGGGATGGAACTATGGGCGAAGTTACCCTGGGGTACGACTCATTAGAGAAATATGTAGCAGGAAGTCCGTTTTTTGGCTGCATCACGGGCAGGTTTGCAAACCGTATTGCGAAAGGCCAATTTACGCTGAATGGAGAAAGCTATTCGCTGGCCACGAACAATGGCCCCAATCATCTCCATGGCGGCTTGGAAGGCTTTGATAAAAAACTATGGGATGCTGAGCATTTTTCTGAAGAAGGAAAATCAGGTGTGGTGATGACGTACACAAGTCCTGATGGCGAAGAAGGATATCCAGGGGCGCTTGCGGTCAACGTTACGTATACTCTGGGTGATGATAATGGACTGCAAATTGATTACGAAGCCACAACCGATAAGCCAACCGTACTCAATCTGACGAATCATGCGTACTTCAACTTAAAAGACGGTGGCGCTTCTTCTGCGCTTGATCATGAGCTTCGTATAATGGCTGATCAATACATTCCAACGGATGAAACCAATATACCCCTGGGGCCGCTTGCCAGTGTGGAAGGAACACCGTTTGACTTCAGAGCCGCTACAGTTATTGGCGACCGCATCGAAGAAGACAATGAGCAGTTGACAAACGGATTTGGGTACGACCATACCTATGTGTTTAACAAAGAAGGGAATGCACTTCAACTCGGTGCAGAGGTCTATGAACCTACAACCGGTAGGGTAATGGAAGTGCTCACAACCGAACCTGGTGTACAGCTTTACACCGGGAATCATCTTAACGGTACGCTCGAAGGCCGAGGTGTTACCTTCGAGCGCCGTTCTGCGTTCTGCCTCGAAACTCAACACTTCCCCGATTCCCCCAATCAACCCGATTATCCTTCCACGACGCTAAACCCTGGAGAGACGTTTAGCTCAACGACGGTGTACCGGTTTTCGACGAGGTAAAATTAAGTTCAAGGTTCAAAGTTCAAGGTTCAAGGTTATTCCCGTAAAACCCTGAACTAACTTTGAACCTTGAACATTGAACCTTGAACAGCAAATCCTTCAGGATTTGCTTTATGCCACTCCCAAGCACTCTCGATAATTGCTTTCAGGCTAGAGTATTGAGGTTGCCAGCCTAGTTCTTTCCGGATCTTTTCGCTTCCGGCGACCAAAACGCCGGGATCTCCTGGGCGGCGAGGGGATGCTTCAGCTGGGATAGGATGGCCGGTTACTTCACGAGCTGTCTCGATGACTTCTTTTACGCTAAATCCTGTTCCATTTCCTAGATTATATGTCCGGCTTCCTTCGCTTAATGCATCGAGGGCGAGCAGGTGTGCCTGGGCAAGATCGAGGATATGCACATAGTCGCGCACGCAAGTGCCATCGGGTGAATCGTAATCGTCACCGTAAATAAATACCTTTTCGCGCTGGCCCAGTGCCACCTGGAGGACGATCGGAATCAAATGGGTTTCAGGGTCATGGTCTTCACCATGAGTCGCCGATACGGCCCCGCATGCATTGAAGTAGCGTAATGCAGCGTATCGCATTCCGTAAATCTGATCCATCCAGTGCAGGAAGCGTTCCAGGATATATTTTGACTCCCCGTAGGGGCTACCTGGATGAACCGGTGCATTCTGATCAATAGGCATTTCCTTTGGAAGCCCAAAGAGGTTAGCCGTTGAGGAGAGGATGAACTTCTTTATCCCCAATTCAACCGCGGATTCCATCAGGTTCAATCCGTTGACGACATTGTCCCTCAAGTACAAAAAAGGTTTTTTCATCGACTCACCTACAAGCGTATGTGAGGCAAAGTGCATGATACCGTCTGGCTGGTGCTGCGATAATACGTCCTCTACAAGCTGCTTGTCAGCTAAATCTCCCTCAATAAATGTTGCTTCTGGATGAACGGCCTCTCTGTGCCCTTGATACAGATTGTCAAATACAATCGCTTCATCACCTCGTTTGATGAGTTCAGAGACTACCGTACTGCCTATATAGCCGGCGCCTCCTGTTACAAACACTTTCATAATGCTTTATTTAATTAAATTCGAAACACACAATACTACTCTTTTGAATGGCACTAATAGTTCGTAACGGAATGTTAATTAAATAGAAAGGATGTGGGGTGTAATTCCCTTTTTTGGCCTAAAATTAGCTTCGGGCGATATAGTCACTTCATGAAAAAGATAATATAGAGTTGCCGAAACATTATAAGTGATTGTATATTAGAAATATAAACATTGCGTTTTCACTTCGGCTCCAGCACCTTTCTTCAGTAGCCTTTTTCAATTCGAGTTTAGCATTTCTTGGGATTTTTCTGTTCTTACTTATCCCTGGTAACTCAACATGAAGTGTATGTTAGGTGGAGTTGTAAGCGTTAATGTTGAACCCTAAGCGTCGATATACCAACAGTGGTTGACAGTCTCGGGCTGATCAGTCTGTCTTTTTCATCTGTGTTTCTCACCCAGAGCTGTACGGCAACTGTGGCATATTCTTCCCTTTAGGCGCCGGAGGGGTCTCCCAGCTCATCTCAATTCCTGAAAATTTACTCATGAATAGCATTATTGCTGTAGTTCTTGGCGGCGGGGCCGGCACTCGCCTCTTCCCACTGACTCAATATCGATCCAAGCCGGCCGTTCCTTTGCTTGGAAAGTATCGTTTGGTAGATGTCCCTATATCGAATTGCCTGAATGCAGGCATCAATCGCATGTTTATCCTGACTCAATTCAACTCTGCGGGATTGAATCATCATATCATGGATACCTATCGGATGGGAGCCTTTAATAAAGGGTTTGTGTCAGTATTAGCCGCCGAACAAACGCCCTCTTCTAAAGATTGGTTTAGAGGTACTGCCGATGCCGTTCGCCAGATTTTGCATCATATGGATCGCCATGCGTATTCCCATGTGCTGATTCTTTCGGGCGACCAGCTCTATCAAATGGATTTTAAGCATTTATGGCAGCATCACCAGGATACCAATGCTGATATTTCTGTAGCTACTACACCGGTCTCGCTCTCTGATGCACCTGCATTCGGGATTATGCAGACTAATGAAAAGGAGCAAATTGAGGTGTTTCAAGAAAAACCCTCTCTTAATGAGCTGGTTGGTTTGGAAAGCCCTGTAGGCTCAGAACTGGAAGATCAAGGACGTGTTTACCTGGCCTCAACAGGCATTTATATGTTCAACCGTGACGTATTGCACAGTGTCCTGAGTCAAGATCCAACTGCGACCGATTTTGGCAAAGAGATCATACCTGGTTCGATCAATAAGCACAATGTAGTCAGCTATCCCTTTGATGGATATTGGAGCGATGTCGGAAGCATCCGGTCGTATCACGCCGCAAATATAGAACTGACGAAATCGAATGATGTGTTGCGCTTCTACGACTCATCATGCACGATTTACACCCAGAAAGATTCACTTCCTCCTCCACGCATTCACAGTTCGTACATCCAGGATGGTATTATTGCTGAAGGAAGTTATCTGAATCACTGCCGAGTGTATAACACGGTTCTAGGCATTCGCTCTTATGTAGGCGCCAGAACAACCATTAAGAATTCTGTTTACCTTGGTTCTGAGTATTATCACTGGGAGGATACTGCTGAGCGGCATCCTGTTGGTGGGCCTGATTTTCCTGGAATTGGAGAAGCCTGCTACATTGAGAATGCCGTCATAGATATGAATGCAAGTATTCGTGATGGTGTGGTTATCTCGAATCAGGAAGGTGTCACGGAAGGAGAGGGCCCTAATTACTACATTAAGGACGGCATCATCGTGATCCCCAGCAATGCTGTAGTTAGCGAAGGCACTGTAATTGGCGTCAGCCGCCGCATCGAACGGCAAACAGCAAAAATCCAAGAATTAGCTCCGCCGATGCCGGTCAGTCTATCGCTGTAAGTCCAGAGTGAGGGGGGAGATAGGGAGGCGTTTAACGTTTAATGGTAAAGAAAAAGCACAGAGCTGAATAATAGCTCTGTGCTTTTTTCATAAACGCTCTCCGAACTCTACATCGGCTCTTTCAGTGTCAATGTATCTCCAACCTCTTCTTGTAACTCCTGTAGCGCACTAAACAACATCTCAATTGTATCGCTATAGGCAGGGTCGGTGGCAAGATTGTTCATCTCTAACGGGTCTTCGTTTACATCAAAAAGCTGAACTTCATCTACTTCGGGGTACAAGATTAATTTATGAGAAGCGGTTCGGACCATGCGTTGAAATCCTTTATATGATCCAAAAATAGCTGGGTATGACGTGTCTGAGGTTTTTTCGATCAGCGGGACGAGGCTTCTAAATTCGACGGTTTCTGGGACATCAATACCGGCATAGTCGAGTGTAGTTGGGAATGCGCTTTGTAAATAAACCAGGGCGTCTGTTTGCGATCCTGCTTCGATACCCGGGCCGGCAATCGTAAATGGAACGCGGATGCTGTGTTCATACTGATTCTGTTTACCCAGAAGCCCATGTTGTCCCACCGCGAGGCCATGGTCCGCTGTAAATATGATGTAGGTATTATCTGTCTGACCCAGTTCATCTAACGTACTCAGGATCCGGCCAATCTCTCGGTCCATGTGTGTTATAATAGCGTAATACTCCTGCAAATGAGTCTTAACCGCCATTTCAGTACGAGGGAAAGGGCCGAGTATCTCGTCTCGAAGGGTATTGCGTTCACCCTGATCGAATGGGTGCTCCGGCATAAAGTTGGCAGGAAGATCCAGAGAGTCGAGAGGATACATGTCTACAAATTCTTGAGGTGCCTGGCGTGGATCATGAGGAGCATTAAATGCGACATACATGAAGTACGGCCTCCTTTGCTCCTCGGCAGCATTGGATTCCATAAATGCAATGGCCTGATCCGCATACAGCTCGCTGGTGTGTTGCTCTACGACATACTCTCCACCCATTCTGCGGCCCAATACCGACTCCTCGATGTCCTTGACGTTAGGCGACCAGTGGCCTAGTAAGGACTCATCCGAGGGAGACCACGTATTATTATCAGGTGTCGGCCGGCGGTATCCAGCACCTGTTGGGCCGTCTTTCGTCTCAAACATCCCTTTTCCAATGCTCTTGCCGATCTGGAAACTCTTAACGGCCGTCTTATCCCCATTATGCCATTTTCCCGTTAAGAAGGTAGCATATCCAGCGTCTTCAAATACTTCGCCCCACAAAGGGACGCGCTCTATATCTTGCTGGGCATGATAGATATACCGGCCTGAATTCAACATGGCTCGGCTGACCACACACACAGCACCGCTCCACGATCCTTGATTAAATGTATGCGTAAAGGTCATCCCATCCCGTACGAGCCGGTCTAGATGCGGGGTGTGTATCTTGGAATTACCGAGGGCGTGGATGGTGTCAAAGGCCTGATCATCCGCGAAGATAAACAAGAAATTAGGTTTATCTGCCAGAGAGGTATCATAGGGCACCTCTTCTGACTGGCAGCTGGGCAGGAAAAGGACAAGGAGGAGGATGATATAAAGGTAGCGATGCATGTGGAGTTCAACGTATAGAGTGCAAGGTGCAAAGGGCAAGGTGCAACGTGTTTTTGGAAAGAATCCTAATCATCAAAGAAGTTGAATTATTTCCAAATCATCACAGCCCGCAGATTATCCGTGATATTAGGGCTAATCAACCAAAAATTAAAGTACCTTGCACTTTGCACTTTGCACTTTGCACTTTGCACTTTGCACTTTGCACTTAAGCGCTCTGCGCTTACCCCTCAGTCCTCAACCACCTCAACCCCTTTCCAGAATGCAACATGGTCCTTTATTTCTGCAGCAGCATCAGAAGGAGCCGGATAGTACCATGCAGCATCTCTGTTTACTTTCTCGTTTACAACAAGAGAATAATAACTGGCTACCCCTTTCCATGGGCATGTTGTGTTTTTACTGCTGTCTTCAACGTATTCCTTGTTCAAAGACTCAGGAGGGAAATAATGATTGCCTTCAACAACCTTAGTGTCATTGCTCTCCGCAATTACTTTACCGTTCCAAATTGCTCTCATTGTATATCGGGTTGGGGTTTATGCGTGCTTAAGGAGGAGGTTTTCACGTTGGGTAGAGTGGGAGGTTTCTTAGGGACGGGGCTATTGTCTTCGGACTCTAAAAAACCAATTCTGGAGTGTTGAACTCGAATCCGCTTTTCAATAATTGGGCTGGTTGGACTCGTGTGCTGGTTAGAATCGTTTCACGACCCATTTCTCCTAACGCTAGCTTTAGGAACTGAGAGGGGGCATAGAGCCAGAGGGGGCGTTCCAGTGATTGTGCCAGGCGCTTAGAAAATTCGTGTTGGGTAACTGGGTTTGGAGCTACAAGGTTTACCGGCCCTGAAAGTTGATTGTTTGTAAGAACATGGTAGATGGCGCGTACAGTATCCTCAATGGAAATCCAACTAATATAGGGGTTAGCGGGCCAGAGCTTTGCTCCGAGGCCAAGTTTGAACAACGGCTTCACCTGTTGGATAATTCGGCTTTCAGTGCCAAGCACGATGCCAATGCGTAAAAATGCAGTACGTGTTAGAGGTAGAGAAACCGATTGAACAGCGCCTTCCCAGGCCTTGACAACATGGGCTAAGAAGCTCCTGGAATCTATCGACGATTCCTCATTGACCCAGTCCTCTCCACTGTTGCCGTAATAACTGATACCCGAAGCAGATAAAAACACTCGCGGCGGCTGTTGCAGGCGAGTTAGTGATTGAGCTAAAAAAGCAGTGCCAATAGAACGACTCTCTAAGATCCGCTTCTTGACTGTTGCCGTCCAGGGCCATTGCAGAACGTTTTCGCCGGCTAAATGAATAAGCCCATCGAGCCCTTCTAGTTTGTCCAACTCAATGTGTTCTGTCAGGTAATTCCAGTAAATGGTATTCGGTGCTTGAGAGGGCGATCGTACCATACGATAAACGGTAGCTCCTTGCTCTTCGAGCAGGCGAATCAGATGCCGGCCTAAGAGGCCACTTGAACCGGTTATTGCAATGCGCATTAGCAATCACATTAAAACAAAAGGCTTAATTAATCCCCTTTAAAAGGAGACCGAGTACAAGAAGATCCTTGTACTATGAACCTATGGATCATTTACTATATGGCCAAATTGTGGGGTTTTATGCGTCTTCTCTTGATGAATATATACGCTTTATCATTTCGAGACTCATCGTAACGTTGAGCTATCATTTTGATATGTAGTCACTTCTAATCAAAAGCTATTTTGTTCGAGAACGACCGAACATGAATCCGAGCCGTTTTCTCGGCACAGGTATTGACTAAATCAGCGTACCCACCATGCTAAAATAGCTACAGAAAAAATGTCCACTCCTGATAACGTAAGACACTACTAATTTTCAGGATGTTGTAGCTTTATGAGTTCTCGACGATCAGGTCGCCGATTTTTTAGGTCAAAGTCGTTGTATCCATTGGAGATAATGGATCCAGTGATTGATGCCATTTTAGATAGAGAGTACGTAGATAATGTTCAAATAGCAGAAGCCTACGAAATTCGCCAACAAGTCTATCAATTAGGAGCGCCAGAGCCAGCCTGGCGCTGTTTAACCACCTTGCCCGGTATGGACCGCGATATCATTTTTCGCATCGCGGCCGAGGTGTATGATTACAAACGATTTGAAACCCCAGCCAAAGAGCTTGTCCCTTTTATAAAGCGAATTGTCCCGTGCTTTACCGATGAGCAGTGGAGAGGAATGGCCACGATTCCTGTGGTACCCATCAAGCGAAAGGCGGAGAATAATACGGAGCTTTATTGGGTCTTCGCAGCACACGATCCCACATCCAAGCAGGCTCACGACTATACCCAGTCTCTTGTTGGTAAGGAGTACGTCCTGTACCAATCCGATCGGGCAATCATAGCCCGGCTTCTTGCTGAAGTGTTCCTCAGCAAGATGGAACTCCCACCTAAAAAGAGAAAGCCCAGGCGAGGAGGAAACGATTAGGAATTGCTATCACCTGAATGTGCACTGTAATCCAATAAACACGACGAGATAAAGACATGAAAACAGCCTCCCGATTAAAACCAGCACCTTCTCGACAGGCCCTCGTACCCCGTGAATCTGCTAATACCGCAATTTCGGCGTTGCCAAAACCACCTGCTGTATGCGAAACGCTAGGTGAAGCGGTGCCTCGGGTATTGAGCGAAGCGGGGCGTATCCAGTTTCTGTACGACAAGATTCTTGATTTGGCCGAAGACACACGCCTCATGTTGCAGCTTCATATCCACCAACTTGCCATGCACATGATACATGTTGGCGCGAGTGATATGGATGCAGGTGGGCCGGCTTCTAACGAGGTAGTCTGGTATCGTGTAGATGGTGTAAAGAAGCCGCACAATGAGTTAGGATCGGCCTCCAGCGATCAGATGGATATCTTGATTCTAAGCTTGTTGTCCGATGCTCAGGTAAAGAAATTGATCAACGAGTATTCCGTTGATTTCTCGTACTCGATTGCAGGAGAGGATATGATGAGGCCGAGGAGATTTCGGGCTTCTGTTTATTTCGATGAAGAAAACCTGGCGATCAACCTGCGGGTCGTTCGTGATGAAATCCGCCCGTTAGATTCTCTCGGCTTTCATGGCTCCGTTCAAAAAGGACTTTTGTTCTCAAGTATTCGAGACGGCCTGACACTCATTGCTGGCGCCACCGGAGCCGGTAAAACGACGACCCTCGATGCTATTATCGATGCAAACAACCAAACCGTCAACGGCCATATTGTGGTTATAGGGGATCCTATTGAATACCGCCACCAGTCAGAAAAGTGCATTGTCCGTCATCGTGAAATTGGACGCGGTGTTGCCTCTTTCAAGGACGGCATCGTTCAGGCTTTGCACCAGGATCCAGACATGATCGTCATTGGTGAGATGCTCAGTCCAGGCACCATCTCAGCAGCTCTGGACGCCACCGACTCTGGGCACCGGGTGTTTTCTACGATCCATACCCGATCTGCAATAGAAAGCATTGAGCGCATCATTGCTGAATACCCCTCTATTGAGCAGGATCGTGTACGAGCCCGGTTGGGTGACGTGCTCAACTGCATTGTTGCGCAGAAGTTGTGTCCCTCAAAAGACGGTGGGAGAGTGTTAGCTAAAGAGGTTCTCTGGGTAACGCCCTCAGTACGCGCAGCGATCAAAAACAATAACCTGAGCGAAATCTATCAGATGATGTGGGAAGGGACTCAGGCCGGCATGCACACCCTGGAGCAAGACTTGCATCGCCTCTTTCGCAAGGGTATCATTAATGCAGAGGTTGCCCTGAGTTATGCGAATAACAAAAAGCGTATGCGCCAGATGTTGTAGAGGCCAGGTGTTATATAGCACTTCTAAAATCTATGAAACCGTGTCATGTTGTAATACTGGGATGTGGCCGAAGCGGCACATCTATATTTGGTGAGTTGTTCGATCATTTGCCTTACTATTCGTACTACAGCGAACCCGACTTTTCGGAGCTACTTTCCCATGGTTTTGATACCCCTTTGGCAGTGAAGGTCCCAAGAGAAAGCCCTGAATATGGTGCCACAGAGGGCCTCTCTTTTCCTCTTGATCTATTGCTTTCAGAAATTAGAAGCCCCTGGCAGATGTATTGGCAAGTAAGGCACCCTCTTGATACAATAGCCTCCTTGAGAATTGGGATTTCACGGAACTGGGGGCACCATCCCAGGCCGCCTGACTGGCGGGATTGGCTGGAGCGCCCGCTCATTGAACAGTGCGCGCATCACTGGGCGTACATCAACACTGTTGGCTATCAAAAGGTGAAAGACATGGTCAAGATAACTCGGTTTGAGACCATGATCGAAGATCCGTTGCGTTTCGCCACGTCCATTTCTTCGGATGTAGGGTTGGTGCCTGATAAAAGCAGCGCTGCATTGAGAGCGTGGGCAAGACGTGTGCAAAACACGAATAACGAGCATTTTATAGAAGCAATGACATCCAGGTCGTATTCTCGCCCAGATCATACAGTGCGCGTGGGCAGATGGAGAGAGAATCTCAGTGATGAAGAAGTCAAAAGTGTGATCCCTATCATCAAAGAAGCAGCCGAAATATTTGATTACTCTCTAAAGAGTTTACATCCGTAGTGCCTCGTTTGAAGCGCCTTCTCGTGTTATTAAGAAGTGGAACTAGTCCTCCGATTATGAGAAGAGGTACTTGTGTAATTTTCTTATAGAGATGATGCTGCTCAAAGTAGAAGACCTGGATCCCGATCAACAAAAAGAACGACTCGAACTTGTGGTCGAAGGAACGCGACTCGGTATGTGGGATTGGAACCCTGTAACAGGAGATGTCATTTTTGATGAGCGGTGGGCAGGAATGCTGGGTTACGATCTTGCAGAAATCGAGCAGTCTATTACATCTTGGGAACGTCTCGTGCATCCGGATGATTTAGCGGATGCCTATGCCGATATACAGGCTCATATGAATGGTGAGACCGAGTACTATGAGAATATCCATAGAATGAAGCACCGCGACGGTCATTGGATTTATATACTTGATCGTGGCCGGATAGCAGAGTGGGATGAACAAGGGAATGCTATTCGTTTCACGGGTACACATACGGATATCACTCGGGAGAAGGAGGCAGAATTAAAAGCGCTGGCAGCTGTAAAGGCGAAATCTCTGTTTTTGGCGAATATGTCTCACGAGATTAGAACGCCTCTCAACGGGATGCTTGGGTTATTGCAATTGCTCCAAGAAACCTCACTGAATACCCAACAAGAGGAATGGATAGATGTAATTATGGCCTGCGGGGAGGGACTTCTGGCAGTTATCAATGATATTCTTGACTTATCAAAGATCGAGGCTGGAAAAATTACGATAGAACCTGTCCAGGCAGATATCAGAAAAGCATTTAAGTTGGTATACGATCTATTTCAAGAAAAAGCACAGTCTAAGCGTTTAGAGTACAAGTTAAACATTGATGAACAGCTTCCTGAATTATTATTAATTGATATTCAGCGTATCAAACAGGTGCTTTTAAATCTTGTGTCGAATGCGATTAAGTTTACAGATAGGGGATCTGTAACAATCTCAGTAGAGGGCCGGCCTCTTGGAGCCGATCAAATTGAATTAATTGTTTCGGTTCAAGATACAGGTAAAGGAATAGCAAATACAGACGTGATCTGGGATCAATTTACTCAGGAGGATAACTCTATAGAAAGAGAGTTTGGAGGGACTGGTTTGGGGTTGTCAATTAGCAAGAGTCTGTTATCGATGATGGATGGGTCGCTTGATTTAATGAGTGAAGTGGGTGTTGGTAGTACATTTCAGTTATGTATTCCCTGCCAGCGGGTTGACTTAAGCTTTCATAGTAGAAGGTATTCAATCGATAAGAAATCCCTTGTGCCTTGCAAAATCCTGGTTGCTGAAGATAATTCTGTAAATCAACTAGTCATCCATCAAGTGTTACTCAACCTTGGTATGCGTCCAACGATTGTTTCCGATGGTGAAGCAGCTGTAGAAGCATGCAAAAGGGAAGAGTATGAACTCATCTTTATGGATCTGCATATGCCAAAATTAAACGGCATTGAAGCTACTCGAAAGATCCATTCTGAGAGCTCTATTAAGGGAAATCCTATTATTGTCGCGCTGTCTGCAGATGCAATGTCTGGAAGTAAAGAAGCCTGTATTGAAGCAGGAATGGTAGATTTTGTGTATAAGCCTTTCAAAATTGATGAAATTATCGAGGTTATAGCCAATGTTACAGAAACACGAGCTATAATGGCAGAAGAGATGTAGTTTTTTGAAAGGTGTGCACGTAGGGGTTTTAGATGGATGCTGCAATTTCATATAAAACAGTGCAGAGAGAATATAGAAAAGCACAAAGTCCCTAAGGAGTCATTTCTTAAAAATGATCTAGAGGTCATCAACTAATCGTCTGGAGTCATGGATTAACGTATTAATTTGAACGACAGCCGTTGCCGCATCTTCTGCTAGATTACTCACTTCACTTGAGACGACCGCAAAGGCTTTACCTGCTTCACCTGCTCGAGCAGATTCTATTTTTGCATTGAGTGAAATGAGTTTTGTTTGTTCTGCAATCTTGTTTATTGAATCCACAATGCCACTAATTCGGTCCAAGATTTTTGACATGGCAGTTCGGGTATTGATAACAATCGCCTGCCGTTCAGAAATGTCAGGTCCAAATGAAACGAATTTAGATAGATTTTTGTCAGCGTCAAAAATTGGTGTAATAATAGCCTCTAACAATACGTCATTATTGTTTTTTCCTTGAAATTGTAAGTTAGCGGCACTAGTATTTCCTTTGGATATGCTGCTGTATTCCGTACTGGATACATACCCTTTGAGGTTCTTTACCCAATCTAAGACTTCACTTTCGTCTTCGCATCCAATACACTCCCTGAAATACTCATTGGATTTTAGTAGATGGCCTGTAGGTGACCACTCCAGTACAGCAGTAGACCTACCGATGCCTTGTAAAATGACGCTTGTTTCCAAGGCTGTCATTTTGGTGCTCGAAATATTGGTTTGGATAGATATGAAATGCTCCAGGTCTCCTGATTGATCAAACACTGGGTTGATGGCTAAAGAAATCCAATAGGGATTCCCCCTTTTGTCATAATTAAGGATCTCCTCGTAAAAGGGTTCTCTATCTCTTAATTTTTGTCCAATTCGTTTGACTGTGATCGGGTCTGTATTTTTTCCTTGCAGTACGGTTCCTGGCTTTTTGTTTAATACTTCTTCCTTTGAATAGCCCGTTAGTCGTGTAAAGCCAGGGTTGACGTACATGATTCGCCCTTCTGGATCTGTAATGATTACAGAGTTATCTGTCTCATTTGCTACCAGAGAAAGTAAACGGAATGTATGTCGATTATTTACTTCCTGAGTTACATCCTTCAAGAAAGCAGTATACAGGATTTTATCTTCGAGACTAACCTTGGAGAGTGATAAATTGCACCATCGCGTGCTCCCATCTCTACGTTCAAGTTTTATTTCCCTGCTCTGACCTACAATTTTATCAACACCAGTGTCTCGGTTAGCGTTTACAAAATTGTCGTGATTAAATTGGATTGCGTGTGGGACAAGCATTTTAACATTTTGCCCTATCACCTCTTCACGTGAATATCCCCATAGCTTCTCAGCAGCTGGGTTAAAAAAGGTGACCAGGTTGTGTTCATCAATCGTTACAACAGCATCAAGGGCTTGCTCGAGGGTTTGATTAATTACTTCTCTTGCCTCACGTTCAAGTGTAATGTCCTTAACAAAAGCGGTGTAGGACGTTTTTCCATCAAGAGTAACTCTGGATAGTGAGAGGTTGGCCCAGAACTCAGAACCGTCCTTACGTTCAACTTTTATATCGCGAGAAGTCCCAACAATCTTATCGACACCCGTAGTCCGGTTTGCATTAACGTAGTCATCATGATTGGCCTGAATCGCTCTGGGTACCAACATTTTGACATTTTTGCCAAGGACTTCCTCTCGTGAAAAACCCCACAGCTTCTCGGCTGCTTTGTTAAAGAAGGTAATACAGTTATTTTCATCGATGGTGATCACTCCATCAATCGCCTGCTCTAGGGTTTGATTGATAGCTTCGCGAGAATTACGCTCTTTCGTAATGTCCTTAATAAAAGCCGTATATGTGGTTTTCCCATCGAGAGTAACTCTAGATAGAGAGAGGTTTGCCCAGAATTCAGAGCCATTCTTACGCTCAACCTTTATATCGCGAGAAGTCCCAACAATCTTATCGACACCGGTAGTCCGGTTTGCATTAACGTAGTTATCATGGTTGGCTTGTATCGCCCTGGGTACCAACATTTTGACGTTTTTACCAAGAACGTCTTCTTGCCTATACCCCCACAGCTTCTCGGCTGCTTTATTGAAGAAAGTAATACAATTGTTCTCATCGATGGTGATTACCCCATCAATCGCCTGTTCTAGGGTTTGATTGATCGTTTCCCGAGAATTACGCTCTTTCGTAATGTCTTTGACGAAC
>JAHQVL010000295.1 GCA_019634345.1 Rhodothermaceae bacterium | reverse complement strand
TCGTCCAGGGTCGGGATGGGTAATGGGCGCTAACAGGCGTCTTGAGGTATAAACCTGTTCGTAATTATGCGTGCTCGCTCCAAGGCGCTGAGTCACCAAATCGGGCATAGCCGTTCCGGACTGGATCGACTGCAATGCCAGCTCATACGTGGAAGAGACTCCACTAATTTCACGCAGCACGTCTCCCTCCACCCTCGCAACCCGAGTCTCACCGGTTTCTGTCTTAAACTGTACGATACGCATGGTTTTTTTCAATCAAGAGAGGGACTCTTGATTGGTTTCGGGTTTCGGGTTTCGCGTTTCGGGTTGGGGTTTGTGGTCATTAAACGCGCAACAAACCCGCAACTCGAAACACGAAACCCGAAACGGATTCAGATCTCCCAGCCGGGCCTGTACTCACGGGTTAGGAGTTTATTTGCTTCTTCGATATTCGTGATCTTGAAGTTTTTCTTGTCCCAGTCGATGCGTTGGCCGGTGCGGAGGGAGATGGCGGCGAGGCAGGTGGCTTCGGCGAGGTCTTCTACGTTGAGGAAGCTACCACCGGATTGACGGCCTTCTTTCATCGCACTCATGTATTCATCGACACCACCCATGATTTCTTCGTCCTTCTTCAACTCGGGAATAGTGCCTTCAAGCGCCTTCATGCGGCTCTCTGGAATAAGTTTAAACTCATTTCCGTAATAATCGCCCAGTATCGATCCAAACTCACCGACATAAAGAACGCCTTCGCTCTTTAGCTCTTCGTTTTTATCCAGGTACTCTGATGGAATGTGTGGTTTCATGCCGCCATCGTAGTAGAACATATCTACATTAGCATGCTTGAAATGAATCGTACTTGAGGACGGGAAGCCTACGTTTGACCTGCGCCACTGACACTGGTTACCTACAATCACAGCTCCGGTGCCTGTATTCGCTTTAACACTCAGGATCGGCCCTGGATCGAGGATGCGGTACACTCGCCAGAAGCTGTAATTTCCCATATCACCAAAGCATCCGCTTCCGAAATCATACCAACCACGGAAGAGTGCATGGGTATAGTCGATATGATAGGGACGATCTGGAACAGGCCCCAACCACAGATCCCAATCCAACCCTCTAGGCACCTTCATCTTTTCAGTCGGGTTTTCCATAAAGCCCTGTGGCCATATGGGTCGGTTGGTCCAGTTGTGCACCTCTTTAACATGGCCAATTACACCAGAGTGGATAAATGCCTTTAACCGTTGGAATCGGGCATCGTTGGCCCATGCCATCAAGTGCGTGGTAACACCCGTCTCTTTAGCCACATTGATGGTCTGCCTCACCTCATGCATCGTATTGGCAAGGCTCTTATGTGCAATGACGTGCTTGCCCGCTTTCATGGCTGCGATATTAACCGTCCCATGCAAATGCTCAGGAGTCATATCAATAACGGCATCGATATCATCTGCTTCTGTCAACATCTCGCGATAATCGTTGTACGTCTTAACCCCTTTGTAATCACTAATACCGCGGATATTTGAGTAATACGCCTCGACGATCTCTTTACCTGGAATAAGCCCTGCCCTGATCCCCTTCTCTGAACCCCATCGCGGGTTCTTGATGAATTCCCGAACTCTGTTACGAAGTCCGTGCGGACTCCAGTCCCGATAATCATCCGAATCTTTATTGGGATCGGAGATGCTTGCGACGTGTAAATCTTCTCGTGGAAGCCAATCGGTCATGAGTTGGCGCATGGCCTGAGTGCCAGACCCAACCAGGGCTACATTGATTTTATCGTTTGGCGCAACGAATCCGGGACCACCCAGTACGCGCCTGGGCAGAACTGTAATTGTAGATGCAGCGGCGGCTGTACCTAGGAACTCTCTTCGGTTGAACGATTTTTGGTCAGACATAATATTGAAGGTAATGATTGGTGGGTACTGCTGTCATGTGGGTGGGATGTGCATACAATATACATTTTTTCTGTACTTTATTGTGCTCATAACGAGGCTCCTTGTGCAGTACTCCTGAATGGCATTTTGTGCAATACTCAGATCTGGGGTGTACTTAAGTAAAAAGGCAAAAGAACAAGCATAGGCAGGCCCTACGCCGACAGGCCTTGAAACATGTCAGGCGGAATGGTTTTTGAAATCAAATCACCACCACTGATTGAAGTGAGTTCAAATAAAGGGCTCTATTTGAACTGTTTCGGGTTTTGCATTCCGGGTTGCGGGTTAGTTCCCTCAAATTTCTTCCACACTACGGTTCTTATTTCTATGGATATCAGCGAGAGGGTCTTACCATGAGACCCACGAGCGACTCAGACGAAGCACTTTGCCACCGCATCAAAGACGGTGATGAATATGCCTTTCAGGTGTTATTCGATCGTTATTATGAGCCGCTGTATCGCTTTTTTTGCCATCGTGGAATGGAGTACGCCCTCGCTGAGGATATGGCACAAGATATTTTCGTACGCGTGTGGCAAAAACGAAATAGCCTGGACCCTTCAAAGGCGATAAAAGCGTACCTGTACCAGGCAGCAGCAAACGAAATCGGCATGTTTTTGCGAAAAAAAAATGTGCGCGAGGCTCATGCCAAGGATGTGCTCCATCAACATTCGACCGGAAGCTATACGCCTTCCGAATTCGATCAAAAAGCGTTTATTGATAAAACGGTGCAGTCTTTACCTGAACCGTTGCAAAACGTATTCATTTTACACCGTTACGACGGATTATCCTATAAAGAAATTGCTCAACTCCAGGGCGTATCGATCAAGACGATCGAAAGCCGTATGAGTAAAGCATTGAAGTATCTCCGAAAGGAACTGCTCCCACTCGTTCAAGCGATCCTCCTACTTTTATTATGCAACGGATAGGGACATTCACATCTAAGGCATATCTAACTATGAAAGGCCTGGTGGCCGGACTTAGTAGTGGAATCGGTATGTTTATGCTTTTGGCAATACTTTGCATTGGCGTTAGCCAGAACGTCTTAGGGCAGCCCGTACAAACGGCTACTCCCTCAGCAGAGAACGTGACGGTCCACTTAGACCAGGCCTCTCTTAAAGAGGCGTTAAGGCTTCTGGGGCAAGAAACGGGTGTAAGCATTGTCTACAATGAGCAATACCTTCCCCAACGTATCCTTTCCGGTTCATTCTCAGGAAACGATATCGAACAGGTCCTCGAAAAGCTGCTTTATGCCTCGTCACTCCGCATTATTCGCACGGGAGACTATCAGGTCGTCATCGCTCCGGAAGAGAATACAAAGCCCACGGACACCCCTACAATCAACATTGACGGGATCGTTCGCGATCGAGATTCAGGCCTGGCGCTTGTAGGTGCTACGGTGTACTCAAAAAGACTTCAGAACGGCATCGTCACCAACTCTGACGGGCGTTTTTCTCTAAAAGAAATCCCAACTGGCCAGCATGCAGCAGATACCCTGGTTGTACAATACGTTGGCTATGAAACGCTGACTATTCCTGCCTCTAGTCTACAGCCTGATCAAATCATTCTCGTTGAACTGGGCATTCAATCGGTTACCTTGGATGAAGTCCGGGTAACGAGTGACCGTCTTCAGGATGGGGTCGCTGTAGCCGACGTAAGCCAGTATAAATTGCTCCCTAAAGACCTGGAATGGATTCCCGGCGCAGGTGATGACAAGATGATTCGGGCTCTTCAATTACTGCCTGGTATCTCGGGAGGGCAGGATGGCAGGTCCGAACTTATCATTCGAGGGAGCACGCCGTTTCAGCACTTGTTCAGCCTTAATGGCATTACGCTGTATAACACGCACCATTTATTTGGCTTCAGCAGCGCAATCAATGAAGAGATTATCGGCTCCCTTGAGTTGTACAAAGGCGGATTTCCAGCACGATATGGCGGGAGAATCAGTGGCGTAATTGAAGCATCCGGAGAACCCGGTAACTTTGATCGCTTTCAGGCTTCCATCGGACTGAACGGCCTCCATGCTGGGGGTAAGGTAAGCGTCCCGCTATCCGGCAATGGCGCCATTCTAGTCGCTTTCCGACGATCTTTCAACGAACTTTTTGAAACCCGCTTTTACAGGAAGTTACTGAACAGCTCACTCGGCCGTAAACGCGACGATGAAGGGAACGTGTATGTCAATTTGCCTCCCGATCAGCTAGGATTTCAAGATATATACACCCAGGCTACGCTGCAGTTAGATCCAAAGAGCACGGCCAACGCTACCCTTTATCATAGCGAGGACGAATTTGATTATTTCTACTTCAACCCCGAACTAAATATTTCCGAAGACCTGGAGAACCCTGAATATGTCATGTTTGACGAGCGAAATAGCGTCAATGCAAAAACGCTCGGCCTATCCAGCAGCATCGACAGAAAATGGGATTTTGGCGGTAAGGTGGAGGCGTCCTTTTCCTATACGCGGTTTTCTAATGGATTCAACTACTTCGTTGAATTTGACGGCCAGGACTATTATGATGCAAAAACGTCATTCAATAGGAATAAGCTGAGTGATTACGGTGTTCAACTGCGGACCGTGATCCCCATAGGCAATCAGTTTGTTACGGATATTGGAGGCTGGATCAATGATACCCGCGTCGAATATGCCTACCAGCATGGAATACATGTAGGGACCTTCGAAGAAAAGGCTCTTATCAGAGGAGGCTATGCGCAAGTCCACTGGGAGGTACGCCCTGGCGTAATTCTAACCCCAGGTGTCCGTGCAACGGAGTATTCCCTCCATGAAGACCTCTACATCGAACCCCGGTTTAGAGCCCAGTACCAATTGGACGAGAATGTCTACTTAAAAGCGGCTTATGGCACCTATTATCAATTCGTAGATCGGCTCGACCATTTTGACATTTTGGACGAACGATCTGGATTCTGGGCACTGGCCCAGGATGAGGTTCAGCCTACGCGTTCGACGCATCGTATTTTAGGCGTTCGATGGGAGCGCCCCAATCGGTTTATTGATGTCGAGTTTTTCTCCAATGCGCTGACAGGTATCAGTGAACTGGGGCAATTGACCGATGACAACTTGCTCCTCGATGAAAACGACGAATTGTTTGTTGATGGTACTGGCATCCAACAGGGACTAGAGATATTGGTCCAACAAACATCTGGACCGATTCGAGGGTGGTTCAGCTATGGATATACACAATCTGAGCGTCAACTGGATGGACGCAACCAGGGAAACTGGTATCCAACCAGTCAAGACTTTCGGCATACCGCTTCTGTTGTTGCACACTATGCACTGGGCCCCTGGCAATGGTCATTGAGTTGGCAACTCGCTTCTGGTCAACCCTATACCCAGATTATTGAACAATTCGTCCCCACGGACCTTACCGACCCGGGCAAAACGGGGCAGGATGACGAATTTGACCGGCTGTTGTTTTCCGGCCCCATAAATGGCCGAAGGTTACAACCTGGCCATCGGCTCGATGTGGCTATGAAACGGAGCTTTTCGTTAAAGAATGTGTTGCTTGATGTCGGCGTATCCGTTTTTAATGCCTATAATTATCGCAGTGTATGGCGAAGGGATTACAATCAGTACAGCGTACCGATTGAGTCGATTGAGTACCTCTCCCCTGGCGTCACCCCTACACTCACGTTGCGCGTATCGTATTTATGATGTCGTTTGATCCGGAAACATATGAGGCCCTGATGCTCAAGTACCTGGAGCAGCAAGCAACGCCTGAAGAACAGGCGGAGTTGGCTACCTGGTTAAACGCATCCCCGGACCACCGCCAGCAATATGAGCAATTAAAGCGAGTCTGGACCATAACGGCTGACCCAACGGCCATACCACCTCCAGACAAGGCAAAAGCATGGCAAAACGTGGCAACAAAAGCGCGTCTGCGGCAAGCTGAAGATCGCCCTGCTGCTCCGCGATCAGCTAAAAAGCGAGCTTGGAATCGAGCCTGGCTTGCCTTGCCAGTTTTCCTGGCAAGCGTAGCTGTAATCTGGCTCATGATTGGTCAATCCCCATCCGTGATCGAGATTACCGCTGCCCTGGGCCAGGTACAGACCATCACACTCCCTGACGGCACGGTTGTTCGTCTGCAGAGCACGGGCACTTTACGCTATCCCGAAGACTTCAATCAAAAAGACCGAATCGTGCTTCTTGAGGGCCTGGCTTACTTCGACGTGCGCACTACAGAATTACCCTTTCACGTTCAAAGCAATGAAGCGGATATTCGCGTAGTCGGTACTCAGTTCAGCGTCCGCTCCAAGGAAGAAACCACCGAAGTCGTTGTTACTGAAGGACGGGTTCACGTTGTAGCGCAGAAAGAGCGAGCCCAATCCGTTGAGTTGGGACCAGGAGAAGGTGTTACCGTATCCGCCACCCAGATCAATCCTCTGGACCAACAGATCCGTCAGGACACTGAGGATTGGATTGCTGGTACCATCATGTTCGATTCGACGCCCTTCCCAGAAGCGATTGCTCGTCTTTCCAGGATATGGAACACAAGCATCATCATCTCAACCCCCGATCTGGAATCCCAGACCGTTACCGGAGGGGTACGTCTGGAAGATATAGAGCAGGCCCTAAATACGCTGTGTCTTACCCTTGAAAACACCTGTTCTGTCCGCCTCGAAGAAGAAAATTATTTTATTTTCTAAATCACGTAGGGTCCTCTCAAACTGCTACATATTCATAAGTAAAGCCCACAATTGATCCGTTTAACAAAGATCATTTCCAGCTACTTATGAATGCACAATCACTATCGAAGGATAAGGAAAGAGACGACGATCGTCTGAAAGCCTATCGCGAAAAAAAATTAATACGTAAAAACAGGCAAACAGCCACTCTGGATACCAAGCCTGTAGCTGCCCCCAAGATTCAATTTAGCACGCTTTCTCTGGACCCAAACACCAGTCCCTTAACAGAACGCCAGGCTTATCACCTGCTTCGGCGAACCCAGTTTGGTGCCCCCTTAGAGCACGTGCGAGCACTCGTCGGGCAACCTGCTGACCAGGTGGTTCAACAACTGATCGACGAGGCCATTCAAACAGAGATCCCTGCCGACCCTCCCTGGGTAAACAGTTATCCGAGAGACTATGAAGACGAGCAATACTTCGAAGACAACATCGACTGGTTCTTCGAATATATGGGTGATACCTTCCGAAACCTGAACAGGAATGCCTTTCAAGAAATGATGATGCTATTCTGGCACAATCATTTTGTAATTGCCTTCTTCGACTCCCACGGAATGTCCCCGGTGCTGCATCAATATGTAAAAACCCTACGCACCAACGCGTTCGGAAACTTCAAGACCTTTGTAGAGCAGATTGGCCTGGATATGTCCATGCTCTCATATCTGAATGGGTTTGACAACCAAAAGGCCGCGCCGAACGAAAATTACGCGCGTGAATTGATGGAGCTATTCACTATGGGTA
Organism: Rhodothermaceae bacterium; assembly: GCA_019634345.1. Lineage (GTDB taxonomy): Bacteria > Bacteroidota > Rhodothermia > Rhodothermales > JAHQVL01 > JAHQVL01. The sequence continues at coordinate 2,687 of JAHQVL010000295.1, read as the reverse complement.
TCCTGGGGCCAGATGGGACGCCGAATTATACAGAGATAGATATCTCCGAGATGGCCCGTGCCTTCACCGGTTATTTCCTGGACAACTCGGTAAAACCGTGGGAAGTCGGTTATGACCCGGGCAGGCATGATACTGGACAGAAGACGTTTTTTGGTCATACTGGGAATTTTGGCTATCAGGATGTCGTAGACATCATCTTTCAAGAGCGGCCTTATCAAATCGCCTATTTCATCTGCGAGAAACTGTACAAGCAGTTTGTGTATGAGGCCCCTGACCCAACCATCATTGAAGGGCTGGCCCAACAATTCCAATCGGCCAACTTTGAACTTCGCCCGATTCTGGAGACCCTCCTCAAGAGTCAGCACTTTTTCTCGGATGAAGTCATCGGCGCGCACATCAAGAGCCCTGCAGAGTTGTTTGCCGGGTTGATCCAAGAGCTTCAGCTATCTCCCGAAGATGATGATTTTTTTGTAGAAGTTGGATTTGCTTCCCTTGATTCCGGTCAGTTCATTTTTGAACCACCCAACGTAGCAGGATGGCCTGGATACAGAGCCTGGATAACCACAGCATCTATCCAAAGCCGTTGGGGCTCGCTAGGCTTCTACGCGTATTACGATCAATATCTTACCAACGAACGCCTCGATCAATTCGTACAAGCGGTTCATGATGCCAGCGACTCCTTAGCTGTGTTCAGGCTCCCAGCCGCTATCGTGAGGCATATGGTCTCAGCACCGATTGCAACCCTGCCCATCGAAACGATCAGTGCTCCCTGGGCCGGAGGGCAACCGATTCCTGCTGAAATAGAGCAAGAACCCGCTTATGTGCACAATTTGACCAAACGGATGCTGGGCGGTATCCCCTGGTACGAATGGGATCTCTCCACAGACGAGGCGCGCTATGCTCTCAGGGAATTCCTGGTGTACGTTCTGCAATTACCAGAATACCAGCTTGCTTAAGGCAATCAGAAAACCACTAGGGTTTTCTGGTTGGTTTCGGGTTTCGGGTTGTTTGTCCACTATTTGTGGGGGTAACCCGGAATAACAGATCCTGCTAATCGCATCGATTTTTATAAAAAAAGATTTTTATGTGTACGACTTCTAATACATCGACTCACTCTGGTTCTATCTCCCGTAAAGGGAGCCGTCTTGAAGACGGCCAGGCGCATTCAATAGATCACGAACAATGGACGCGGCGTGCTTTTCTTCGCACACTCGGTTTCGGCGCAGCAGCCAGTACCTTCATGATGGGCGGCACACCCATCAACGCTATCGGTTCCTCTGCTATGCTTGCTCCTCTTCTCGGCACCGAAACCGACCGCATCCTGGTTCTTATCCAGCTTGATGGAGGCAATGATGGCCTTAATACGGTAGTCCCCATCACCAATGACACGTATTACCGGCTTCGCCCCAATCTGGCTGTTCCGCAGGACCAAACCTTCAGGCTATCGGATAACCTGGGTATGCACGTAGCCCTTAATAACTGGCAGCCCCATTACGATTCAGGCAACCTCGCGGTGGTCCAGGGAGTCGGGTATGCCAATCCAAACCTCTCCCATTTCCGTTCAACAGACATCTGGATGTCTGCTTCAGACGCCAATACCTTCGACAGAACAGGTTGGTCCGGCCGATTTCTTGAACAAACCAATCCCAATTTCTTCAACGAACCTCCAGTAGACCCACTGGCCGTTCAATTGGGAGGAAGTTCTTTTATGTTTTCGGGCCGGGAATACGACATGGGAATGACCATCTCCAGCAACGAGTTATTCAAGCGTATCGAAGACCAGGGCCAGGTGTTCTCGATGGACGGCATTCCTCAAACCACGTTTGGGGAGGAAATGCGTTTTGTTCGCCAGATCGTCAATAACTCGTTTAGATACGCCTCCTCCATTCAACGCGCCTCTGAAAACGCCTCCAATGCGGCAGATTACCCAGATGGCCAGTTGAGTGAGAACCTATCAAACGTTGCCAGACTGATCAAAGGGGGCCTGAACACGAGAATCTATCTTGTAAGCCTGGGCGGGTTTGACACCCATGCCTACCAGATGTACGAACATGAATATCTATTGGGGCATCTTGGGCAAGCCGTGGATGCCTTTATGCAGGATCTCGGGGCAACAGGCATGCAGGATCAGGTTCTCACTATTACGTTCTCTGAATTCGGACGCACGATGTGGGAAAACGGCTCGTATGGAACGGACCACAGTACCGCTGCACCGATGTTCTTGATGGGATCAGCCGTAAATGGTGGTTTATTTGGATCGATGCAAGACCTGGAGAACACCGATGAGAATGGCGACCCGTATAACACCGTCGACTTCCGATCGGTGTATGCATCCGTGCTAAAAGACTGGTTCTGCCTGGACGAAGCAGCCCTTCAAACCGTGATGGGAGGCTCCTTCGAAACGATGAATCTTATAGGCGGATCGAACCCTGTCTCCGTTGACCGGGAAACGCCTGTAGCCTCCTTTGCACTAGATGGAAACTACCCCAATCCATTCAGGGGCCAGACGCGTATCCTGCTAAACTTGAGCCGAAGCACCCATGTGAACCTGGATGTCTACGACCTGCAAGGACGTAAAGTACAGGAAGTATTGGATCGCTCCCTCAGCCAGGGCCGCCACGAAATCCCCTTCAACCGCGGCACCCTCCCAAGCGGCACCTACCTCTACAAAGTTCGTGGGGAGAATG